>JAURLI010000063.1 GCA_030831315.1 Alphaproteobacteria bacterium | reverse complement strand
TGGCAAGCGCCAGGCCGAGCGCGCAGGCGACGTTGTGCAACTGGAAGCCGCCGACGAGCGGAACATGGACGTCATGGGAGCGTCCCGCGATATCGAGGGACGCGAGCTGGCCGAGCCCGTTCGGGCGCGCGCGGCGGATGCCGATGTCGTGGCCATGCAGGCCGTAGGCCAGCACGCGATGGCCGCGGCGCGCGGCGATTCCCGACAGCGCCGCGTATTGCGGAATGTCGGCATTGAGTACGGCGATGCCGTCGATGGGCAGCAGGTCGGTAAACAGGCGCGCCTTGGCGGCGAAGTAGTTTTCCTCGGTGCCGTGATAATCGAGATGATCGCGCGTCAGGTTGGTGAAGGCTGCGGCGACGAGCTTCACGCCGTCGAGACGGAATTGCTCGATGCCGTGCGAGGAGGCTTCCATGCACAGGTGGCTGACGCCGTCGCGCGCAAGACGCGCGAGCGTGGCGTGCAGGCGCGCGGGATCGGGCGTGGTCAGGGCGCCCGGCTCCTCGAAGCCGGGAGACGAAACCCCAAGCGTGCCGAGAGAGGCGGCAGGAATGCCCATGTGCGCCCAGATCTGGCGGGTAAAGCTCGCGACCGAGGTCTTGCCGTTGGTGCCGGTGACGGCAGCGGTCACCTCGGGCTGGGCGTCGTAGAAACGTGCCGCCATCAGGGCGAAGCGGCGGCGCGGTTCCGCATCTTCGACGACGGGCAGATCGGCGAGATCGGCATATTCGCCCGAATCGAGAAGCGCCTTCGTGCCGGCCGGCGCCAGCAGCGCGACGGCGCCGCGAGAGACGGCATCCTTGACGAAGGCGCGGCCGTCGCGGGCATGGCCGGGCAGGGCGGCAAACAGGCAGCCCGGGCGGACCTCGCGCGAATCAGACGCGATCCCGGTAATGTCGATGGTCCGTGCTGCCTCGTTCTTCGCCAAAAGGATTCCTTCTTTTCCGATCAGGTCAATAAGACGCATTTTGGTCGCTCCCTTGCCGGTCCTTGGTCTTGGACTTGGCGGCCACGGGAAGCTTGAGGTCGAGAATGCGCGCGACCTCCGGTGAATCTGATGCGCGCGGCGCGATACCGAGCAGGGGCGCCGCGCGTTCGACGAAGCGCTTGATCACCGGCGCGGCCACCCAGCCGCCGGTGGCATAGCCGAAGGACTGCTTGTTTCCGTGCGGTTCGTCGACGATGGCGAGCACGACATAGCGCGGGTCGTCGATCGGGAAGGCGCCGGCGAAAGACGACACCAGTGCCTTGGCGCGGTAGCCGCGCGCACCTATCTTTTCGGCGGTGCCGGTCTTGCCGCCGACGAAATAACCCTTGGCTTCGGCCTTGGTGCCGGTGCCGTCGGTGACGACGAGGCGCATGAGCCTGCGCATGTCGCGCGAGGTCTGCGGCTTGAGGACGCGCGTGCCGGGGATCGCGGCATCCTTGGCGGGCTTCAGCAGCGTCGCTTTCGGCAGGATGCCGCCGTTGACCACGGCGGCCGTCGCCTGGGCAAGCTGCACCGGCGTCACCGCGACGCCGTGGCCAAACGAGATGGTCATGGTGTTGATCTCGCGCCAGGGCGAAGGCATCAGCGGCGAGCCGACTTCGGGCAGTTCGATGGCCGCGGGTGCAAGCAGGCCGAGGCGGCGCAGGTAGTCCTGCTGGCGCTTCGTGCCGACTTCGAGCGCCATCTTCACCGTGCCGATGTTGGACGAGTAGATGAAGATTTCCGGCACCGTCAGCCAGCGGTTCTTGCCGTGGTAATCGGTGATGACGAAGCGCGCGATGCGGATCGGCTTGGAGGCGTCGTAGCTGCTCGCCATTTTCGATGCGCCGCTGTCGAGCGCCATCGCTGTCGTGAAGATCTTGAAGGTCGATCCCATCTCGTAGACGCCGAGGGTGGTGCGATTGAAGGCGGCTTTCTGCGGGATCGCATTGGGAAGGTTCGGATCGAAATCGGGCAGGGACACCAGCGCGATGATTTCGCCGCTCTTCGCATCCATCACCATTGCCGCGGCGCCGTCGGCGCGGAAAGCCGTCACGGCGGCCTGAAGTTCCTGGTGCAGGATGTGCTGCACGCGGGCATCGACCGACAGCCTGACGGGGGCAGCGCCGGACCGCAGAGTGTCGTCGAAAGTTTTTTCGATGCCGGTCAGGCCCGTACCGTCCGTTCCGGCAAAGCCAAGAACGTGGGCGAAGAGTTTGCCCTGCGGATAAACGCGGCGCTCTTCGCGCTGGAAATAGAGGCCGGGAATGCCGAGCGCGTTGACCGCGTATTGCTGGCGCGGCGTCAGGTGGCGCTTGAGCCAGACGAAGGAGCGGTCGGACGACAGCTTGCTCATCGCTTCGCCCGCGGTGATGCCGGGCAGGACGCGGGCGAGCTTGTCGGCGGCCTCGCGCGCATCGAGGATCTGGCGCGGATTGGCGTAGAGCGATGCGGTGTTGAGCGAGGTCGCAAGCAACACGCCGTTGCGATCGACGATGTCGGCGCGGCCGGCGGCAAAGGCGGGTGTGCGCTTGTTGGTGGCGAGGCGAGGCTCGCCCGTGGGCTTGACGATCGTGACGTCGGCAAGACGCAGGCCGATGGCAAGGAAGGCGAGCGAGAAAAGCGCGCCGGCAACCAGGATGCGCGTGCGTCCGGTTTCCAGCGCCTGTTTGGCAATGCCGTCGATGTTGGTGCGGGTGTGGCGGGTACCGAAGAGAATGCTCATCGCGCGGCCCCCGTCTTGATCGCACCGATGGCGGGTTTCGTCGTTTCCTCGTTCTCACCCTGTTCGGTTTCCTCGACCGGGCGCGTCGGCAGGTCGGTCAGGCGGCCGAGCTGGGCGGGCATCACCGGGGCGAGGCCGAGGAAGCGGCCGTTCAAATCTTCGAGCCGCTCGGGCCGGTTGAGGTAGGCCCATTCGGCGCGCAGAACGTGCAGCTGCTCCTGCTCGTGGACGATCTGGCCATTGAGGCGCGCGAGTTCTTCTTCCAGCGCCTGAACCTTGTATTTGACGTGGAACAGTCCGAAGCCCACCGCAACGGCGAGGCAGATGCAGAAAAGTGTCGCCCGGCCCTTCATGCTGCGGCCCCTATGGGGGCATCGGTGCGCCTTGCGGCGCGCAGTCTGGCGGAACGGGCCCGCGGGTTGGCGTCGGCTTCCGCCGCGCGCGGCTTGACCGCGCCGCGGTGGAGCAGGTGAAAAGTGGGCGCGGCCTCGTTCACGGTCCCCCGGGAGGAAAGGGACGGCTGGTGACGCGAAGGCCGCGCCCGGGAACCGCAGCGAACGGAAAAGAACGATTTGACGCTGCGGTCCTCAAGGGAATGGAAAGCGACGACGACGAGACGTCCGCCAGGACGCAGGATGCGTTCGGCGGCGGCGAGGCCGCGGTTGATCTCGCCAAGCTCGTCGTTGACGTGAATGCGAAGCGCCTGGAACGTGCGCGTCGCCGGATCGATCTTGTCGCGGGCAGAACCGGGGCGGCGGCCGCGCACGGCGCGGCGCACGATGTCGGCGAGCGCGCCGGTGGTGCGGATCGGCGCTTCCGCGCGCGCGCGCGCGATGGCGCGGGCAACCGAGCGCGCGAAGCGTTCTTCGCCGTATTCGTAGATGATGTCGGCGAGGTCTTCCTCGCTCATGCTGTTGACGACGTCTGCGGCACTCGGGCCGTCTTCGCCCATGCGCATGTCGAGCGGCCCGTCGGCCTGGAAGGAAAATCCGCGTGCCGCATCGTCGATCTGGAACGAGGACACGCCGAGATCAAGCACGACGCCATCGACATGATTGATGCCGCGCGCGGCGAGCAGGCGGTCCATCTCGCCGAAGCGTCCGGCCAGCACCGTCAGCCGGCCCGCGTATTCGCGTTCCAGCGCGCGTCCGCGCTCGATCGCTTCGGGGTCGCGGTCGACGGCCCATACGGTGCAGTCGGCGGCATCGAGAATGGCGCGCGTATAGCCGCCGCCGCCGAAGGTGCCGTCCAGGTAAACCTCGCCGTCGCGCGGCGCGAGCGCGTCGAGCACTTCCGACAGCATGACAGGGACATGACACCGGCCGGTTTCGGATCGGGTGTCGGGGCGATGCGCGGCCATGGCGGCCTCACTCGCCCTTCGGGCGGGGAACGAGGCGCAGGGTCGCGCCGCGTTCGGCGGCGTTCTTGCGGGCATCGGCCTGATGGCGCGAAAAGGTATCGGGCGCCCAGATCTGGAAGGTGGCGCCGCGGCCGACGAAGGCGGCGGCATCGTTGATGCCCGCATGTTCGGCCAGCACCGGCGGCAGCGTCACGCGGCCGTCGCCGTCGATCGGCAACTGGTGGGCATCGGCAAAGATGGTGGAGGCGAGTGCGTCCTGCTCGGCGGAAAACTGGTCGAGGGCGTCGAGGCTGCGTGAAAGTTCTTCCATGCGGTCGATGGCGCAGGCCTCGATGGTGGCGCCGCGATAGCTGCGGAATGCGACGATGCCGTTGAAGGTTTGTCCCTTGAGGGCAGCGCGAAAGGTCGCCGGGACCGAGACGCGGCCCTTTCGGTCAACCTTGTTGATGAACGTGGAGATGAACAATGCCATCACCGCCCCCTTGGGGAACCTCTCCCGGATGCGCCCTGGCCGGGTTCCGAAGCCCCCGGTTCATGGACGCATCATCCCTGGCCGTTTCAGACGCCCGATGGGATAAAATGGGTTAACATGGGATTTCATGGGCGTCAACGGGAATCCATAGTATTTCCTTGGTAAACAAGACGTTAATGACGCCTCGATTTGGCGATTTATTTGGTGCGGTTCAGGTCACGGTGGCGGCAATGTTGCCGACAGGTCGGGCGACAATTTGTTCGCTTTATGTTCTTTATTTGGGGATTTGGCGGCAATCGTGTCGTCGGCCTTGGAGGCATACCTGCCGTCCCTGGGGCTCGAGGCGAGTACCCCGGTTCCGCGCTAAAACGCCCTGAAATCCGAAAATCATCCCTAATTTCGGGAGTTTTTTGGCGAAATCAGGCAATTTTCGAAAAAATAGAGGAAAAATCCGGAGAAAATACGGGTTTTTCCGGTAAAAATGCCGGATATGGGCTGATTTATAGTGCCAGATGGCCTGTAAGCCGGGTTCTGTGCCCCCGAAAGGGCGATGACCATTCATCTGGGACGCCCGTTACCGGACGCCTCGCGCGACCAACCCGGATCCGGCGCGGAAACCCGCCTGCCGCCCGGATTTCTCCGACCGGCCTGGATCCCTATTCGGTCTTGCTCCCGGTGGGGTTTGCCGTGCCGCCGACGTTACCGCCGGCGCGGTGCGCTCTTACCGCACCCTTTCACCCTTACTCAGCAGGCTGAGCGGTTTGCTTTCTGTGGCACTTTCCCTGGGGTCGCCCCCGCCGGGCGTTACCCGGCACCGTGTTTCCGTGGAGCCCGGACTTTCCTCCCCCCGTTGCCGGGGAGCGGCCATCCGGCCATCTGGCACGGCGCCAATGTGGGGGCGGCGCGCGGGCGGGTCAAGCGCGGCAGGGTTCAGGCGTCGGGCGGCAGGTGCGCGATCAGCCAGTCGAGCCGTCCGGCATCGCCGATGCCGAGCGGATTGCCGAGCGCATGAGCGTGATAGTGGCGCCGGAAGGCCTCGATGGCGGCGGCCCCGGCTTCGGCGTCGCTGCCGATGCCGTAGCCGTAGCGGGCCAGTTTTTCGAGAAATCGGGCGCGGTCCGGTTTTTCGGGCGGTTTGGGGACGCCTTCGGGCGGGTAGAGCCCGACTCCCGCCAGGGCGAGGCGTTGCCAGTCGAATTTCTCGCCGGGATCGACCTTGCGGGTGGGCGCCACGTCCGAATGGGCGAGCACCCGGTAGGCCGGAATGCGATGGCGGGCGATGACGCCTTGGGCGAGGTCGATCAGCGCCTCCATCTGGGCGTCGGGAAAATCGTGATAGCCGAGGTCGTGGCCCTTGTTGACCAGTTCGATGCCGATCGAGCGCGAATTGACGTCGGTTTCCCCGGCCCAGAACGATACTCCGGCGTGCCAGGCGCGCTTGTCCTCGGCGACGAGGGCATGGGTCGTGCCGTTTTCCTCGATCAGGTAATGGGCGCTGACCCTGGCGTCGGGGTCGCAAAGCCGGCACAGCGCGTCTTCGCCCGTCCACATGCCGGTGTAATGAATGACCAGAAGATCGACGGGTCCGTGAAGACGCTCGCCGAAATTGGGGGACGGGTGGCTTAAAATCGATGCTGCCATGACGTGTGATCCGTCCGCAGGATAATCCCGGGAAAGCGCATTGGCGACGCCCTTTTGCATAAAAGGCCCGGAATCCGCGTCGTTGCCGCTGATGACAGATTGACGGCCGTGGGGCAGAATTTGCCCATAACAACCGGCTGCGGCCTATTCAGGGAGTCTTCGATGTCCAGGTTATCTCCGGCAAGTTCATGCGTGTACCGTTTTGCTGCCGTTGCGTTCGGCGGCGTACTGGCGACTGCCGCGCCGGCAATGGCGGCGGATTTTTACGCGGGCAAGCAGCTCAAGATCGTCGTCAGTTCCGACACCGGCGGCGGTTACGACACCTATTCGCGCGTGCTCGGCCATCACATGGATCGCTATATCCCGGGCAAGCCCACGATCATCATCCAGAACATGCCGGGCGGCGGCGGCCTGCGCGCAGCCCAGTTCACCTACAAGGCTGCGCCGAAAGACGGCACGGTTCTCGGCAATATCCGCGCGAGCAACATGCTCGATTCCATCCTCGGCATCCGCGGCAAGGAGATCGATCCGACGAAATACGAATGGATCGGTTCGATGGCGGCCGACACGGACGTTTGCAGCTTCTGGCATACGGCAGGCGTCAAGACCTTCGATGACCTGATGAAGAAGGAAGTGCTTGTCGGTGCCTCGGGCAAGGGTGCGCAGGCTTATTCGTTCCCCAACGCGATGAACCGCGTGCTCGGAACCAAGTTCAAGATCATCCTGGGCTACAAGGGCGCCGCTGACCGTATCCTCGCCATCGAGCGCGGCGAGTTGCAGGGCAACTGCGGCATCAACGCCTCGACCATCGCGTCGAGCTACGGACAGTTGCTGCAGCAGGGCAAGATCATCGCCGTCATCCAGTCCGGCGTCGAACCCTATCCGGCCCTCAAGAACGTCCCGCTGACACAGTCTTTTGCCAAGACCCAGGAACAGAAGGACATCCTCGAGGCCATCTTCAGCCAGATGGCGATCGCGCGGACCTACGCATTGGCGCCGGGCACGATCAAGGAGCGCGTGGAGATCCTGCGCAAGGCCTTCGATGCTTCCATGAAGGATGAAAAGCTGCTGGCTGAAGCGAAGAAGTCGAAGATCGACATTTCGCCCTATGGCGGCACCGAGACCGCGCGCCTTATGGCGAAGCTAGTTGCGATGCCGGCTGAAACGAAAGCCAAAGCAAAGGCAGCGATTGGGAACTGATCGTCTCGAGTGGCGAGACGAATAAAAAAGGCCAGGCAATCGCCCGGCCTTTTTTAGAACTTTCATCGGTTTACAGCGGCAGCTTATAGAGATCGATACAGTTCTGGGCTAGGACCTTGTGCTGTGCTTCCTTCGACAACTGGCCGACCTGACGCGCGATGAAGGCGCGGCTGTTCGGCCAGGTCATGTTCGGATGCGGGTAGTCACTCGACCACATGCAGCGGTCTTCACCCCAGTACTCGAGGGTATGGCCACCGGCAACGTCGTCCATGAAGGTTAGCCAGATGTGCTCATTGAAAATCTCACTCGGCAGGCGATTTATCTTGAACTCGGTGTTTGGGTGGCCCGGCTTGGTGTTGCGCTTATAATAGTAATCCCACTGTTGAAGAATGAACGGTGCCCAGCCGATTTCGCCTTCGACGATGGCGGCCTTGAGCGTAGGATGGCGCTCGAACACACCTGACCACACGAGGTCAAAGGCCGTAGTGACGATCTCCGAGACCTTGATGTTGACCGAACCTCTGACCTTTTCCATGCCTTCGCGCTTGAAGCGGAAGTAGTTGAAACCGGTGAGGATGTGGAAATGGATCGGCTGGCCCAGTTCGGCGCAGGCGGCCCACAGCTTTTCATAGTGCGGCGAGGACAGCGGAAGGTCCGGGTGAGGCACCTGCCAGATCATGCCGCCTTTGAGGCCCATGTCGGCGCAGCGATGGAGTTCCTTGATCGCATTGTCGATGTCGTAGGCGGCGAGGCACGGCACGGCCCACAGCTTGTCCGGCGCGTAGGAGCAGAATTCTGCGATCCAGTCGTTATAGACGCGGAAGGCGGCTTCCTGTTCGGTCTGTTCCTGGGCGAAAAGGCCGAGGGTGAAAGTCGGATAGAGAACTTCGCCGACGAGACCATCGAGCGCCATGTCCTTGACACGAACCGCCGGGTCGACGCCGCCCTTCGGGCGGGTTTCCAGCATGATCTTCGGGCGCTTGATCCTGTCGCGGATTTCCGACGGCAGCTTGTCGAACATGTTGGGCGGCTCGTCCACGTGACCGTCGCAGGATACGATGAACTTGCTGACTTTCTCGCCGGCCTTCTTCATTTCGTCGGTCGCGTAGCGCGCCGACATGTCTTCCATGGTCATTGTCATGACATTTCTCCCTATTCCGACACAGACACGTGAACGCGCCCGGACCGGGCGCCGCTCCCTTGACGGCCACTATAGGCCCTTTTGTGCCTAAGGAACAGTCCCCGGCACGGGCCGTAAAAGCCGGTTTCAGCGGTTTCGCAGGGTATCGAGCAAGGCCTCGCCCATGTCTCCGAAGACGCTTCCCCAATCCCCCACCGCGTGCTGGCGGAACAGGCGGAGCGTCGGGTACCACGGCGTCGTATCGCTCGCCGCCATCCACCGCCATTCGGGAACTTTCTTGAGCGCGATCCATGCCGGGCGCCCCAGGGCGCCTGCCAGATGCGCGATGGAAGTATCGCAGGAGATCACCAGGTCGAGATTGTCCATAACGGCCGCAGTATCGACGAAGGCATCCGGGCCGGCGTCGAAATCATCGCCGAGCGTTTCCACCTTCATGCCCTCGGGCAGGGTCTGCAATTGCTCCGTGCCGTAACCCTTTTGCAGGCTGATAAGGCGCACGCCGGGAATGCGGGAGAGGCACTCCATCTCGCGCAGCGCGAAAGAGCGGAAAAGATTGCCGTTTGCCGTGGCGCCCTGCCAGGCAACGCCGATCCGGAAACCGTCGCTGCCGATGCGCTCCGCCCACCGCCGTCGGTGGGCGGGCTCAGATTTCAGATAAGGAACCGCGGCCGGAATGGTGGCGGCCGTCGCGCCGAGAACCATCGGCAGGCTCATCAGTGGACAGTGATAGTCGAACTGCGTGGGGCGTTCATCTTCGGCCACGATCCTGATGGCGTCATCGAAAGATGACAGCAACCGCCGCAGGGGTTTTTGCGCCTCGAAAACGACGGTCGCGCCTAGTTCGGCGGCGGGCCGCATGAAGCGGCAGAACTGGATGCTGTCTCCGAACCCCTGTTCCCAATAGACTAACAGGGTCTTGCCCGCGATCGGATCCTTGGCCGGATCGAGCCATTGCGGCTGGGGATAATCACGCCGTCCCTGGCTGCGCGCGAACATATGTCGGCGCTCGTAGAACTTCAGCCCTTCCGCGAACTCGCCCCTTTGCAGCAGCAGGAAACTCAGATTGTAGAAGCCGGCGCTGTCGTCGGGGTCGATCTCGATCGCCTTGCGAAAACTTTGTTCGGCTTCGCCGTCGCGTCCGATATGCATCAGGGCATTGCCGCGATTGTTGTGAAGCGTTGCCAGTTCAGGGGCAAGTTTGATGGCCCGGTCGTAACTGGCGATTGCCTCTTCATCGCGCTGCAATTCCTGCAAGACGTTGCCACGGTTGAGGTGCGCAGCGACGAAAGTGGGGGCAAGTTCAATGGCACGGCCGTAATCGGCGAGTGCTCGTTCCGACAATTCCAAAGCGTGCCCCGGTTTGCCGCGGGTACCAGCGGCCAGTTTGCGCAGCGCGTTGGCGCGATTGTAATAAGCCTCGGCCCAATCGGGGCGCAGCGCGAGCGCTTTTGCGAAACCCGTGACGGCATCGGCAAAGCGGCCGCAGTCTTCGAGCGCCAGTGCACGATTGTTGTGGGATTCGGCATGATCGGGGCGCAATGCGATGGAGCGCGCAAAAGCCTTTGCCGCGTCTTCGAAGCGTTTTTCTGCGCGCAGCGCGTTGCCGAGGTTGAAATGCGCCGCGGCAATGTTGCTGTTGGACCGGATCGCCTTGCCGATTAGATCGACCGCGTCGGCGGGCCGGTTGGTCTGCAGGGCGACGACGCCCAGCATGTGCAGGGCATCGAAATGGCGCGGCGTCGCCGCAAGAATGCGGCGATAGAGCACCTCGGCCTCCGGTAGACGGCCATTGCGATGGAGGTCCAGCGCTGCCTGAAAAATATCCTGTGCCATCCGGCGACCCGGGTCTTGCGCTTGCCCGCGCTCCAACGTCATGTAGGTGAGACCTTGTAACCGATTTTTGTGAAGATTAGAAACGACGCGATGGGGACGAGGACATTTTCAAAAGGCGCGTGGAATGAGTGACGGACAGCGCTGGCACTTCTGGATCGACCGCGGCGGCACGTTCACCGACGTGATCGCCCGCGCGCCGGACGGCCGTTTGACGGTCCGCAAGCTGCTGTCGGAAAATCCCGCTCAATATGCCGACGCCGCAGTAGAAGGCATACGGCGCGCCCTTGGGATCGGCCCGGGTGATCCGGTCCCGGCCGAGCGTATCGGTGCCGTGCGCATGGGCACCACGGTTGCCACCAATGCCCTGCTGGAGCGCCGGGGGGCGCGCACCGTTCTGCTGACGACGCGCGGGCTCGCCGATGCCTTGCGTATCGGCACCCAGGCCCGGCCCGATCTTTTTGCCCTCGATATCCGTCTGCCAGATCTCCTGCATGAAAAAGTCATCGAGGTAGCGGGCCGCATCGGCGCCGACGGGGCGGAACTGGAACCGCTCGACGAGGACGCGGCGCGCGAAGCGCTGGCGGCCGCGCGCGCCGAAGGGATTTCCGCCTGCGCCATCGTCCTCATGCATGCCTGGCGGTTTCCCGGCCATGAGCGGCGCCTTGCCGAGATCGCGCGGGCGTCGGGCTTCGCGCAGGTTTCGGCATCCCATGAAGTCAGTCCCCTCATGCGCCTGGTGCCGCGCGGCGACACCACCGTGGCGGACGCTTATCTCTCGCCCGGACTGCGGGCCTATGTCGATCGCGTGGCAGGCACTTTAGGCGGCGCGCGTCTCATGTTCATGCAATCTTCGGGCGGCCTGACCGAAGCGTCGCGCTTTCAGGGCCGCGACGCCATCCTGTCCGGTCCAGCGGGCGGCATCGTCGGTGCCGTGCGCACGGCGCGCGGAGCGGGCTTCGACCGGCTGATCACCTTCGACATGGGCGGCACATCAACCGACGTCGCCCATTACGATGCAAGCCGCCTCGACGGCGCTTTCGAGCGCGCCTTCGAGACGGAAGTCGCGGGCGTGCGCCTGCGCGCACCGATGATGAAGATCCATACCGTCGCCGCCGGGGGCGGCTCCATCCTGCGCTTCGATGCAGGACGCTTTCAGGTGGGGCCTGCGTCCGCGGGCGCCGATCCGGGGCCCGCCTGCTACCGCAAGGGCGGTCCCGCCACCGTGACCGACGCGAATATCGTGCTCGGCCGCATCCGGCCCGAGCATTTCCCCGCTGTCTTCGGCCCTGCGGCCGACCAGCCCCTCGATGCCGAGGCCTCGCACCGCGCGCTCGCCGCCATTGCCGCTAAGGTGACGGCGGAAACCGGCCGCGCCATGACCGCCGAGGAAGCGGCGGAAGGGTTCCTTGGCATCGCCGTCGACAACATGGCCGCTGCCATCAAGAAAATTTCCATCGCCCGCGGCCATGACGTCACCGCCTATGCGCTCGTGTCTTTCGGCGGGGCGGGCGGGCAGCATGCCTGCCGGGTGGCTGATGCGCTGGGCATGAAAACGGTTTTCGTTCACCCGATGGCAGGCGTTCTGTCGGCGCTCGGCATGGGGTTGGCCGATCTCATCGAGTTGCGCGAGGAAGCCGTCGAGCGCGACCTTGCGCCTGATCTGGAGCAGGAACTTGCCGGGCGCGTTGCGCGTCTTGCGGAGGAGGCGAGGGAGGCCCTGCTCGTTCAGGGAATGGATGCCGCCGATATCGCTATCGGCGCGCGCGCGGCACTGCGCTACCGCGGCACCGATTCGCCGCTGCTGGTCCCCATGGGCGCCAATGGGGAAATGCAGAACGCGTTCCTCGATGCCCATCGTGACCGCTTCGGCTTCGTGATGGACGGAACGCCCATCGTCGTCGAGGCGCTGTCGGTGGAGGCCACGGGCCGTGCTGGCGCCGACGATCCCGCCCGCGCGCCGCAATCGGGTGAAGCCGCCGGCGTTGGCAATGCGACGGTTTACATCGATGGCGCGCGGCAGCCTGCGCCTGTGTTTCTGCGTGCGCGCATGGCGGCGGGGGCGCGTGTCGATGGTCCCGCCATCGTCGTCGAGGAAGGTGCCACGACCGTGGTGGAGCCGGACTGGCGGGCCGAAGTGACCCCGCGCGGGCATCTGGTCATGACGCGTACGGCGGCGTCATCGGCCGCGGTGCGGGTCGGCGGGGCGGTTGATCCCGTGCTGCTTGAGGTGTTTTCCAACCTGTTTATGTCGGTTGCCGAGGACATGGGCGTTGCCCTCGCCAATACCGCCCAGTCGGTCAATATCAAGGAACGCCTCGACTTTTCCTGTGCGCTCTTCGATGGCGCGGGCGCCTTGATCGCCAATGCGCCGCACGTGCCGGTGCATCTGGGTTCGATGGGCGATGCGGTGCGCTCCATCCTGCGCCGCCATGAAGGTGCGCTCGCGCCGGGGCAGGTCTATATCCACAACGCGCCTTATGACGGCGGCACTCATCTGCCCGACATCACGGTCATTCGCCCGGTCTTTGCCCCGGATGTCGGCGGGGGCGCCGGTGACGGGCGTCCGGTTTTCTTTCTTGCCGCGCGCGGCCACCATTCCGACATCGGCGGCAGCCATCCCGGTTCCATGCCGCCGCTGTCCACATCGATCGAGGACGAGGGCATCGTCTTTTCGGGCGAATTGCTGATGCGCGGCGGGCGCTTCCGCGAAGAGGACCTGCGCGCGCGCCTCGGCGAAGGGCGCTGGCCCGCCCGCAATCCCGACCAGAACGTCGCCGACCTGCGCGCCCAGGTTGCGGCTTGTGTGCGCGGCGTCGAGGAGTTGCGTCGCATGGTCGCCACCTTCGGCCTCGATGTCGTGATCGCCTACATGGGCCACGTGCAGGACAACGCCGAAGAAGCCGTGCGAAGCGTCATCGACCGGCTGGAAGACGGCAGCTTCAGCGTCGCCGCCGATCACGGTGGGCGGATCAATGTCGCCATCCGGGTCGATCGCGCGGCGCGCGCGGCGACCATAGATTTCACCGGGACCTCAGGTCCGTCTCCCGCAAATTTCAACGCACCCCGCGCGGTGGTGCGGGCCGCCGTTATTTACGCCTTCCGGGCGCTGGTGACGGAGGCCGTGCCGATGAACGACGGCTGCCTGCGCCCGCTCCGCATGATCGTGCCGGAAAATTCGCTGCTCGATCCGCATCCGCCCGCTGCAGTTGTTGCCGGCAACGTCGAAACCTCGCAGTTGATCGTCGATGCCATTCTTGCCGCGGCCAGACGTCTTGCCGCCAGCCAGGGCACCATGAACAACCTGACGTTCGGCGATGCGCGCACCCAGTATTACGAAACACTGTGCGGCGGTACCGGCGCCGGTCCCGGCTTCGCTGGACAAAGCGCGGTGCACAGCCACATGACCAATTCGCGCCTGACCGATCCAGAAGTGCTGGAATGGCGCTACCCGGTGCTGCTCGAAAGTTTCGCCATCCGGTCGGGTTCCGGCGGGGCAGGGCAGTGGCCGGGTGGTGACGGCGTCGTGCGGCGCATCCGGTTCCTTGCGCCGATGACGGCAGCGGTCCTGTCGGGCAGGCGGCTGACGCAGCCCTTCGGCATGGCGGGCGGTGAAGCGGGCGCGAGCGGCGTCAACCGCGTCGAGCGCGCGGACGGCAGCGTCGAAAACCTGGGTCCGACCGCGGAAATCGCGGTCGGCGCGGGGGATGTATTGGTGATCGAAACGCCGGGCGGCGGCGGCTGGGGAAAGCCCGACGAGGGCTAGCGTCTAGCGCGCCTTGGGCTCCGGCGCATCCGGCGCGCCGTCTTCATCCCGGCGCGCATCGCGCATCTTGCCGGACAATTCGGCTTCTGCCTTTTCGGCTGTTGCACGCTCGGAGGCTTTTTCGGCACCGGTGCGGCCAAAGCGAACGCGATTGTCGCGTGCGGCCTTTTTTTCGGCTTCGCGCTGCCGCTCTTTTCGGAACTTGTTCAGGTTGATGATGTCGCCCATGAAGTGCCTGCCGGGTCTGCGGCGGCGCCCGACGACACCGCCAAATTTGACGCTTCAATTAACGCAAAAAATGCGGCCGCCGTCCAGAGCCAAGCGCCCGGTTTCCAGCAAGGCACCATGATGGTGCCACATTTGATATGGTAGAAAACGCAGTTAACCGGCAATCGTCCATGGAGTGCGTTTCTTGAAAAAAGCCCTGATCGGCCTTTTTGCGATCATCGGTCTTGCGGTTGGCGCGGCGCTGGTCGCGCCCGGCTTCATCGACTGGAATGCCTACCGGGCCGAGATCGCGACCGAGGTGCGCAAGGCCACCGGCCGCAGGCTGACGATCGACGGCAATATTTCCGTCGCTCTTCTGCCCGCGCCGCAGCTTTCCGTTGCCAAGGTCCGGCTCGCCAACCTGGAGGGCGCGCAGGCGCCCGAGATGGCGAAGCTCGATGCGCTCGACGTGCGCATTGCGTTTTGGCCGCTCCTGTCGGGCAAGGTCGAGGTGTCCTCCGTCATATTGCGCGGTGCCGATATCGAGCTGGAGTCCCTTGCCGACGGGCGCGTGAACTGGGATTTCGGCGCGGGCAAAAAGCCTGACACTGCGAAAGGGGCGGGCGCTGGCGCGGATTCGGCTGCCACGGACGCGGTGCGCCTCGAACAGGTGGTGATTTCGCGCGGGCGCGTGACCTACCGCGATTCGCGCAGCAACAGCATCGAGAAGATCGAAGACATCGAAGCGCGCCTCGCCGCTGAAACACTCGCCGGGCCTTTCGTGCTGCGCGGGCGTGCGAAACTGCGCGGCGTGCCTGTTGCGATCGAAGGAAAGACAGGCCGCTTCAACGGCGCCCAGCCGGCGGCGCTTTCGGGCCGCATCGAGGTTCCCGGCGCCAAGGCCCATGCCGATATCACGGGGCGCATTGCGCTCGGTGACGCGCCGCGGGTGGAGGTCAAGCTCGATGCCGGCGGCGATAATCTTTCGGCTCTGATCGGCGCGCTGACCCAGGGCGACGGCGGGCCTGTGGCGCTCGCGCGCAAGTTTACCCTGCGTGCGGCCCTGGCCGCCGACGAGCGCACCGTTTCTGTCAACGATATCGACCTTGCCGTCAATGGCGCGCGCTTTTCGGGTGCTGTCAGCGCGAGGCTCGGCACCGTGACTTCGGTCGACGCTACCTTTGCCGCAAATACCCTCGATCTCGACACCTGGCTTGGCGCCGCGCCCGCATCAACGGGCGCTCCTGAGGTGTCCCCCAAGCCGGCCGCAAAGGCGGCACCTTTCGCACTGCCGCGCGATCTCAAGCTTGCCTTCGATGCCCGCATCGGCGGCGTGACCTGGCGCAAGGGCGCCATGCGCAACGTGGCGCTTCAGGGCCAGCTCGACCGCGGGACACTGTCCCTCGCGCGTTTTGCGGCGGAACTGCCGGGCGGTTCCGAAGCCTCGGCCAGCGGCAGGCTGACCGCGCGCGATGGTGCCCCCCATTTCGACGGCAGGTTCGACGTCACCACGGCTGATGCGCGCGCACTTCTCGACTGGGCCGGCATCGATCATTCGGCCATCGCGCCCGACCGGCTGCACCGCGTGTCGCTGCGCACGGGCGTCGGTTATGCGCCCGAAAGGCTGGAACTGCGCGATATCGACCTGCGCTTCGATTCGACACGGATCGGCGGCGGTATCGTCGTCGCCCTGCGCGAACGCCTGGCGCTCGGTGCCAACATCAGCATCGATCAGTTGAACCTCGACGCCTATCTGGCGAAGGCCAAGGCCGGCGCAGGCGCGCCCGCGGCAAAACCCGCGGCCAAGCCCGCTGCGGCCGGGGGCGGGTTTGCCGCATTTGATGCCAATATCCGCGCCCGCGCCGATGCGCTGACCGTGAAGGGCATGGCGCTCAAAGGTGTCACCCTCGACGGCACGCTGGTCGGCGGCGATCTCGCGATCAAGTCGTTCAATATTGCCGATTTCGCGGGCGGCAAATTGGCGCTCTCGGGAAAGATTGCCGATCTCGACAAGGCGCCGCTGCCTGATCTCAGGTTCTCCCTTTCCACCGGCGCGCCGGAAAAGCTGGCGGCGCTTGTCGGGCTCGGCGACGGGTTGCCCGCGGCAAAATTGCGGCCCTTTGCTTTCGATGGCGTGATGCGCTCGGATGCCAAGTCCACCAATATCGATGCCAGCCTTGCGGCGGGTGCCCTGCGGGTGGCCCTGAAGGGCAGCCTCGCCGATCTCGCGACGGCGCCGCGGCTCGGCCTCGACCTCAAGGCCGATCATCCGAACTATGTCGAATTCCTGCGCCTGTTCCTGCCAGACTACACGCCGCGCGTCGCCGGCAAGGGGCCGTTCTCGCTTGCCGCACGTGCCGACGGGGCGGGGCTCGATCTCAAGCTCGCCAATGTCGCCGCCCGCTTCGGCGAGGCCGAGATGACGGGCAACGTAACTTTCGCCCTTGCCGCGGTGCGGCCCAAGATGACGGCGGATTTCAAGGCGGGCGTCATCGTCGCCGATCATTTCATCCCGGCATCCGTATCGGTGGCTCCGGCCGAAACCGGCCGCCGTGGCGCGGGCGTGCCCCCTGCGGGTGCGGCACCGTGGTCCGATGCGCCGCTCGATCTCAAGACGCTGCGCGATTTCGATGCCGATGTGAAGATCGAGGGCAAGCGCCTCGACTGGCGGGCCTGGCAGGTCAACGATCCGCGCATCGACATCACGCTGGCAGGCGGGCGTTTCGACGTGCGTCGCATTTCCGGGCGCACGGTGGGCGGCAGTTTCGCCGCGACCGGCTCGCTCGCTGCACCTGCAAAGCCGGGCGAGACGGCGGACCTGCGCGCCGACATCGACGTTTCCCGCGCCGATCTTTCCAAGGCGATGTTCAACGCGACGGATCTCGACATCGCCAAGGGCACCGTGACGTTTCGCATGAACGTCGCGGGCAAGGGCGCATCGAGCCGGGCGCTGGTATCGTCGCTGGGCGGCACCGGTACTATCGAGGCGGTGGACGGCGCCGTCACCGGCTTCGATCTCGGGCGCGTCAACGAGCGGCTCAAGAACCTCGACCAGCCGACGGCGATCCTGTCGCTGCTGCAAACGGCGATGTCAGGCGGCACCACGAAGTTTTCGCGCCTTGCCGGCACCTTCAAGATCGACAAGGGCGTGCTGCGCTCCAGCGATATCGCGCTCGCCGCCGATGGCGGCAGCGGCAGTGCCACGGTGACGGCCGACCTGCCGCGCTGGACGATCGATGCCAACGGGCTGTTCCGCCTGTCGGGCCATCGTGACGCGCCGCCTTTCCGCATGGCGCTCAAGGGGCCGCTCGATCAGCCGCGGCGCATCTTCAACGTCAACGAATTGCAGTCATGGCTGTTCAGCCGCGCCGCGGGCGGACTGCTGCAGCAGATGATCAACCGCAAGAAGGGCACGACACCGCAAACCGCACCGCAGGTGACGCCGCAGCCCGGTCAGGCGCAGCCCGCGCCGCAGCCGAGCCAGCCCGCGCCGCCGAAAGCCGACGAATTCATTCGCGGCATCTTCGACCTTCTTCAGAAGAAGTAATTTCCGGCCGATCAGCCCCGCGTGCGGGCTTTCAGCTCCGCCAGCACGAACAGCCTGAGCGCGCTGCCGAGATTGGGCGGCGGGTCTTCGCCAGCGCGGGCCTCATCGACTTCGGCGACAAGCCGGGCAACGCTGATGTTGCGCTCTTGCGCGATGCGCTGGATTTCGCGCCAGAAGGCATCTTCGATGGCGACCGAGGTGCGGTGCCCGCCGAGGCTCAAGGAATGGCGCTTGAGCGTCACCGTGCAAGTCCCCCAAGGAAGGCAAGCGCCTCGGTCACCGCTTCGGCGATGTTCTGCTCCTCGGTGCGGCCTGACGCCTTGCGGGGCTTCAGCGAGTGGTCGCCGTCTTCGAGGTAATGCACCCGCACCCTAGGCGCGAGACGATAGCGGGAAACTTCGGCCCGCGTGCCGAAGGCATCGCGGCTGCCTTGCAGGATCAGGGTCGGCACCGTCATGGACTTGAGCGCATCGGCGCGATTGCCGACCGGCTTGCCCGGCGCGTGAAAAGGATAGCCGAGGCAGATCAGTCCGCGCGCCCCCAGCTCACCGGCAAGAGACGCCGCGATGCGCGCCCCCATGGATTTGCCCGCCAGCACGACGTTGCGCGCCTTTGTCGCCGCGATGGCGTCGCGAAAGGCATCTTCCAGCACCGGCGCGCGGTCGGGCGGGCGTTTCCTGCCGTCCACCCGGCGCGCCGCCATGTAAGGAAACTCGAACCGCGCGACACGCATGCCGCCATCGGCAAGTCCGCGCGCGACCGCCGCCATGAACGGATGCTCCATGCCCGCGCCGGCGCCGTGCGCCAGCACCACCGTCAGCGGTGCTCGCGCCGGTCCGTCGATCAGGAGATCACAGCGGGGAGAGGAGCTCGCCATTGGACGGCTTTGCCGTGGTTACATTGGCGAAGAAATCGTTACCCTTGTCGTCGACGACGATGAAGGCGGGGAAGTCCTCGACCTCGATGCGCCACACCGCTTCCATGCCGAGTTCGGGATATTCGATGGTCTCGACCTTTTTGATGCAATCCTGGGCGAGGCGCGCGGCCGGGCCGCCGGTGGAGCCGAGATAGAACCCGCCGTGCTTCTTGCACGCCGCCGTCACCTGTGACGAGCGGTTGCCCTTGGCCAGCATGATCATGGAACCGCCCGCCGCCTGGAACTGGTCGACGTAGGAATCCATGCGCCCAGCCGTGGTCGGGCCGAAGCTGCCCGATGCCATGCCCGCGGGCGTCTTGGCGGGGCCGGCGTAATAGACCGGGTGATTCTTGAGGTAGTCGGGCATGCCCTGTCCGGCATCGAGCCGTTCCTTGATCTTGGCATGGGCGATGTCGCGCGCCACGACCATCGGGCCCGACAGTGACAGGCGTGTCTTGACCGGATACTTCCTCAGCGTCGCCAGCATGTCCTTCATCGGCATGTTGAGGTCGAGCTTCACGACGTCGCCCGAGAGCGTCTTTTCGTCGAGGTCCGGCATGAAGTGGGCGGGATCGCGTTCGAGCTGCTCGAGGAACACGCCGTCGCGGGTGATCTTGCCGAGTGCCTGACGGTCGGCGGAGCACGAAACGCCGATGCCGACCGGGCAGCTGGCGCCGTGACGCGGCAGGCGGATCACGCGCACGTCATGGCAGAAATACTTGCCGCCGAACTGGGCGCCGATGCCGGAAAGCTGGGTCAGCTTGTGGATTTCCGCTTCCATTTCCAGGTCGCGGAAGGCCTGGCCGTACTTGTTGCCGGTCGTCGGCAGGCCGTCGAGGTAACGCGCCGAGGCGAGCTTGACGGTCTTGAGGGTCAACTCGGCCGAGGTGCCGCCGATGACCACCGCGAGGTGGTAAGGCGGACAGGCGGCGGTGCCGAGCGAGCGGATTTTCTCGTCCATGAATTTCAGAAGCGAGGCCGGGTTCAGGAGCGCCTTCGTCTCTTGGTAGAGGTAGCTCTTGTTGGCAGAGCCGCCGCCCTTGGCCATGAACAGGAATTCGTATTCGTCGCCTTCCGTGCCGAACAGGTCGATCTGGGCGGGCAGGTTGTTGCCGGTGTTCACCTCTTCCCACATGTCGAGCGCCGCCATCTGCGAGTAACGCAGGTAGTCCTTCGTGTAGGTGTCGGCGATACCTTCCGAAAGCCGCGCCTCGTCCATGCCGTCGGTCAGCACGAGATGCCCGCGCTTGGCCATGACGATGGCGGTGCCGGTGTCCTGGCACATGGGCAGCACGCCGCCCGCGGCGATGTTGGCGTTCTTCAGCAGTTCGAACGCGACGAAGCGGTCGTTGTCGGAGGCTTCCGCGTCATCGAAGATCTTGCGCAGCTGGGCGAGGTGGCCGGGGCGCAGAAGATGCGAAATGTCGTGGAAGGCTTCGCGCGCCAGAACGGCGAGCGCGCGGGTGTCGACCTTCAGCAGGGTCTGGCTGCCGACCTTGACGGTTTCGACGTAATCGCCAGTGATCTTGCGCCACGGCGTATCGCCATGCTTGAGGGGAAACATCTTGTGATACGTGAAATCGGCCATGATCTCCGTTTCCGTGGTCGGATGGTGAAAGACGTCGCTTACTTCTTGCGGAACTGGTCGAGCGATATGACTTTTTCGCCCGGTGTCGCTTCGGCCTCGGGCTTGGCCGCGGGGGCGTTGTCGCCCTTGGCTTTCGCCGGTGCGCCGGCGGTGGCCGAGGCCTTCTGTTCGGCGCCGAACTTGAGCCCGAACTGGGCGGACGGGTCGGCAAAGCCCGACAGCGCGGCATAGGGTACGTCGAGGCGCTCGCGTCTGCCCGCGAAGGCGAGCTCGACCGAGAATCCGTCCTCGCCCACATCGAGGTTCCAGAACTGGTGCTGCAGCACCACGGTGATTTCCTTCGGGTATTGCGCGCGCAGCGGTGCCGGCATGCCGACGCCTTCGGCGTCGGTGCGGAAGGAAATGTAGAAATGATGGCCGCCGGGAAGGCCGTGCGCCGCCGCCTTGTGCAGCGCCTCGCGTACGAGGCCGCGCATCGCGTCTTCCACCATCATGTCGTAATTGAAAAGGTCTTCGTCGCTCACGTCACCGGTCCGTCGCGCTGGTCGGGCCACACTATACTCGGGAGAAAAGCGGGGGGGAAGGTGTGGAGGGCAAGGATAAGGTGGGGGGCTTCTGTTGCCCGGCGCCCCCCGGGCCGCGCTTGCTTATTTAAGCAGCGAGTGCGTACTCGTTATCGTTCGCACTTAGAGATTGACCCGATAACGGCGGTATCATGCCGGGCAAAAATCATGTCTTTACCACGCGCGTCGATCCTGGTTCGCCCCCGTCGGATGGACCACGCCCTTGCGGGCGGGCCGAACGGAATTGGTGGAGGCGCCGGGTACTGCCCCCGGGTCCGCAACGCTTATTCCACAAGACGTTTATCGCCATAGCCGCCGAAGCGGCACCACGAATATAGGGATTTGCCGCTTCTTTTTAAAGGGCCGCGGGCGCGCGCTTCCCCTTGGCCCCCGAAGCCGGTAAAGTGCGGCAAGTCCGATAAAAAACCCACGAAATCAGCCATTTCCCGCCGATGCCGCTCAGCCCAGAACAAAAAGCCGAAATCGAAAGCGCCCGCGCGCAGTCGAGCCAGACCCGCCGCCCCACCGTTCCGGGGCTGGAGGAAATCCTCTATGAGGCCCTGCCCGTCCTCGACCACGGCTTCGTGCGCGTCGTCGATTACATGGGTGACGATGCCGCCGTCGTGCAGGCGGCGCGGGTGTCCTACGGCAAGGGTACGCGCCGGGTGAGCGAGGATGCCGGGCTCATCAATTACCTGATGCGCCACCGGCACACGACGCCCTTCGAGATGTGCGAGATCAAGTACCACGTGAAGCTGCCCATCTTCGTGGCGCGCCAGTGGATCCGCCATCGCACCGCCAACGTCAACGAATACTCGGCCCGCTACTCGATCCTCGACAACGAGTTTTACCTGCCGTCGGCGGAAAACCTCGGCGTGCAGTCGTCCTCCAACCGGCAGGGCCGGGGCGACGCGCTGACGGGCGCGGAAGCCAAGCGCGTGATGGAGCTGCTCAAGGAAGATTCCGAGCAGACCTATGCCCATTACGAGGAAATGCTGAACGAAGGTCCCGACGGCCAGCCGCGCGATCCAGGCCGCCAGGGCCTCGCGCGCGAGCTCGCGCGCATGAACCTGACGCTCAACTTCTATACCCAGTGGTACTGGAAGACGGATCTGCACAATCTTCTGCATTTCCTCAGCTTGCGCGCCGATCCGCATGCCCAGTTTGAGATCCGCGTTTATGCCGATGTCATGCTCGACACCCTCAAGCGCTGGGTGCCGATCACCTATGAAGCCTTCTGCCAGTACCGCATGGGCGGCTTCCACCTGTCGGCCAAGGGGCTCGATGCGGTCAAGCGGCTGCTTGCGGGTGAAAAGGTCGATCAGAAATCATCGGGCCTGTCGGCACGCGAATGGCGCGAGATGATGGACGCGCTGGGCCGCGAACCCTAGGGGCGGAGAAGCACATGGCCGGAAAGATCACGACTTACGCCGACTTCTGGCCGTTCTACCTCGGCGAACATTCGAAACGCGCGACGCGGGTCTTCCACTATGTCGGGACCGCGATGATCGGCGTCGTCATCGCCTATGCATGGCGCAGCGGCGAATGGTGGACGCTGGTGTTCACCCTGCCGTCGCTCTACCTGTTCGCCTGGGTGTCGCACTTCTTCATCGAGCACAACAAGCCCGCGACCTTCACCTATCCCGGATGGTCGCTGATTTCCGATTTCCGCATGACGGGGCTCGCCTGTATCGGGCGGCTCGGTGCCGAACTGGAAAAATACCAGATCCGGCCACGGTCCTGACCGTTCCACCATTGAGCGGCGCGGGCGAGAGGGGAAAGACATGAACCACACCATCACCCGCGTCGAAGCTTACGCGCTGGAAGTTCCCGTCGATTTCAAATGGGCGGGCTCCGATACCCGGCGCCAAGCCTCGCTGACTTATGTCGAGGTCGAAACCGCTTCCGGCCAGGTCGGTCACGGGATGACCGCGCTTGCACCCGCACCCGTGGTCGCGGCCGCGATCAACCACGTGGCGCGGCCGGCGATCCTCGGCCTCGATGCCACCGGACACGAGCACGCCTGGAACGTGGCCCTGTGGGCGCTGACCGCGCCGGGGCAGACGGGGATCGGTTGCAACGCGCTTTCGGCCATCGACATCGCGCTCTGGGACATCAAGGGCAAGCTTGCGGGTCGCCCCGTCTGGGTGCTGGTCGGCGGCGCCCGCCGGAGGATCCCGGCCTATGCCACTTGCGGCTTTTCGTTCTTCGACCGCGACCAGCTGGCCGAGGCCGGGCGGCTGATGTGTGCGCGTGGCTATGAGTCGCTCAAGATGCAGGTGGGACGGCCGGGGCTGGACGCCCGCGAGGATGTGGTCGATCTCGACAAGATGATCGGCGAGGACATCGCGCGCATCCGCGCTTTGCGCGATGCGGGGGGCGAAGGCGTGGAAATCGCCATCGACGGCGCCGCGCGGCTCGATCTCGATCACGCTGCCGATCTTGCTGCCCGTGCCGCCGATCTCGGCGTCGCCTTTTATGAAGAGCCGATCATCGCCAACGACATTCCCGCCATGGCGGCGCTGCGCCAGCGCGTGCCCCAGATGAAGATCGCCTGCGGCCAGAGCGAGGGCCAGGTATCGCGCTTCCGCGACATGATCGCCGCCCATGCCATCGACATCGTCCAGCCCAACGTCATCGTCGGCGGCGGGTTCACGGGGGCCGCGCGCGCGGCGCAGATGGCCTCGGCGGCGGGCCTGCGCGTCTTTCACGGCGGCGGCGCCACCTATCACAATGCGCATCTGCACGCGGGCCTCGCCCAGGCGAGCGGCATCGAGCATCAGCTGAGTTCGGCGCGGGCAGCGGAAAAGATTTTCGATGGTCTGCCCGAATTTCGCGACGGCCATCTCGAGATGACCGACCGGCCGGGCCTTGGCTTCGAAATCAGGGATGGCGCTATCGGCGAATTCGCCGTCGCCTAGCGGCACTCATTCGTTGCCCGCCTAGCGGCGGGACGCCCCGAAGAAGAAGCCCAGCACCAGCATCACCGTCGGCAGCAGGAAGACCTTGAACATCTCGACGATGTCGCCGGTCACGTCGACGCGCATCAGGTGGCTTTTCGCGAACAGGTAGCCGAGAAACGCGAACAGGAACATCAGGTAGCAGACCACAACCGTGCGCGCGAGATCGAGGCCCCCCGTGCCGTCCCCGCCGGCCGCCGGAGCGGCAGACGTTGCGGTGCCGGTGCCGGGCCGCGTCGGCATTGTCGCCTGCACGTCGCAGAGGTCGCCCGCCCGTGCGATCAGCGAATCGCGCAGCCGCGACAGGAACTTCACCTCGTCGCTGCCGAGCGCCGTATCGTTGTTGGCGAGCAGCGACGCGATGGCGTCGGCCTCGGCCAGAAGCTCGCGGGCGACGCGATGGCGCCGTGCCGTGTCTTCGGACGCGAAAGCGCCTGACTTGCCTTGTGCGATGCCCGTGTTGCTCATGATCCCCCGTTCCGGTGCGGTGCAAGAGATACGGTGCGCGTGGATAACGAAAGGTAAACGAGCCTATTCGACCACGATGCGCGGTCCGGCGCGACCGCTTTTCCCCGCCTCGACCGCGGCCCAGACCTTGCGGGCGATGTCGCGGAAGCGTTCGGCGTTCTCCGATCCCGGGTTGGACACGGTGATCGGCGCGCCGCCATCGGACGTTTCACGGATCTCGATGTCGAGTGGAATCTCGCCAAGGAACGGCACGCCCAGTTCCGCCGCGCAGGCTTTTGCGCCGCCGTGGCTGAAGATGTGGCTTTCATGGCCGCAATTGGGGCAGACGAAGGTGGACATGTTCTCGACGATGCCGAGCACCGGCACGTTGACCTTGCGGAACATGGCGAGGCCCTTGCGCGCATCGAGCAGTGCGATGTCCTGGGGGGTGGAGACGATCACCGCGCCTGCCAGCGGCACGCGCTGGGCCAGCGTCAGCTGCGCATCGCCCGTGCCCGGCGGCATGTCGACCACCAGCACGTCGAGATCGCCCCAGTTGACGTCGCGCATCATCTGTTCGAGCGCGCCGATCACCATCGGGCCGCGCCAGATCATCGGCGTGTCTTCCTTGATGAGGAAGCCGATCGACATGGCCTTGACGCCGTAGTTCTGCATCGGCTCAAGAATTTTGCCGTCCTTCGACTGCGGGCGCCCGGTGATGCCAAGCATGCGCGGCATCGATGGTCCGTAGATGTCGGCATCGAGCATGCCGACCGAATGGCCTTCGGCGGCGAGTGCGAGTGCCAGATTCGCCGCGACTGTCGATTTGCCGACGCCGCCCTTGCCCGAGGCGACGGCGATCACGTGGCGCACGCCGGGCATCAGCGAGGCCGCCGGAGCCTGCTGCGGCCCGTGGGAATGAGAATGGGGCTGTGCGGCCGGCTGCGGCGCCGCGGCGCGTTCGGCGGTAAGCACCGCCGTCACCGATACCACCCCGGGCAGCGCCATGACGGCGGCTTCCGCCGCCTTGCGGAGGGGCTCAAGGCGGGGGCCGCGCTCGGCCTCGACCTCGATGGCGAAGCCGACGTTGCCTTCGCGCACGACAAGGCCGCTGACGCGTCCCAGGCTGACGATGTCCTTGCCCTGATCGGGGTCGATGACGGCGGCAAGCGCCCTGCGTACATCCGCCTCGGTCGCCGTGGTTCGCTTTGCATCCATGAAAACTGCGCCTTTCGGGCCAATTACGGGAAAATACGGGGACCAGCCGCGTTGCGCCCCCGGGCTGCCTGCCTTATAAGGCTGGATATAGACGACGCGAGCGATAAGTCAAAGGCATCAGCCGAAAAAACGCCGCGAAGGGTCAAATCCATCAATTGAACGCAGTTCCGACGAAAGGACATCGACATGCCCTGGAACAGTCAAGGTGGGGGCGGTAGCCCCTGGGGATCAGGAGGCGGCGGCAACCGCGGCCAGGGGCCTTGGGGCTCCGGCGGCGGAAGCGGCGGCGGCGGGGGTGGACCCCGTCCCCCTGATCTTGAGGACATGCTGCGCCGTGGCCAGGAGCGGCTGCGTTCGATCATGCCGGGCGGCGTCGGATCGTCGCGCGGCATCATTCTGGTTCTGCTGATTGCTGTGGCCGTGTGGCTTGCGTCGGGCTTCTACCGCGTGCAGCCCGACGAACAGGGCGTGGTGCTGCGCTTCGGCGCCGTCCACCGCACGACGCAGCCGGGCCTCAATTATCATCTGCCCGCGCCCATCGAGACGGCGCTGACGCCGTCGGTGACGCGCGTCAACCGCGTCGACGTCGGCTTTCGCTCCACAGGGGCCACTTCCACTTCTGTGGGCCGGGGTTCGGTGCCGGAAGAAGGCCTGATGCTGACCGGCGATGAAAACATCATCGACGTGCAGTTCACCGTGTTCTGGGTCATCACCGACGCGGGCAAGTACCTTTTCAATATCCGCAACCCCGAAGGCACCGTAAAAGCCGCCGCCGAAAGTGCCATGCGTGAAATCGTCGGCCGTTCGGCGATCCAGCGCGAGGAAGAAAAGGCCACCGATGGCGGTGCCGCGCCCAAGCAGGCGGTGCAGGGCATCATGATCCGCGACATTCTCGAACGCGGCCGCCGCGAGGTGGAACAGGAAAGTCAGAAGCTGCTCCAGCGTGTTCTCGACGACTACGGTTCGGGCATCCAGATCACCCAGATCCAGATGCAGAACGTCGAGCCGCCGGCCCAGGTCATCGACGCTTTTCGCGACGTGCAACGTGCCGAAGCCGACAAGGAACGTCTGCGCAACGAGGCCCAGGCCTACCGCAACGACATCCTGCCGCGCGCCCGCGGCGAGGCGGCCAAGATCACCCAGGAGGCCGAAGGCTACAAGAAGCAGACCGTGTCCAAGGCACAGGGCGATTCCAGCCGTTTCAAGGCGTTGTATGAGCAGTACCGCAAGTCGCCACAGGTCACGCGCCAGCGGCTCTATCTGGAAACGATGGAAGAAATCCTCTCCAAGAATCCGAAGATCCTGATCGACCGCAGCCAGGGTGGGCCGGGCGTCGTGCCTTACCTGGCCTTGCCTGAATTGCAGAAGAGACAGTCTGCTCCTGCCCAGGGAGGTGCGAAATGAACCGGGTTGCAACTTTCTTCGGCGTCATCGTCATCGCGATCGCCGTCGTCGGATTTTCATCCATCTTCATCGTGCATCAGACCGGACAGGCGCTCGTCCTGCAATTCGGCGAACCCAAGCGCGTGGTGACGGAACCGGGCCTAAAGTTCAAGGTGCCGTTCATGCAGAATGTCGTCAGTTACGACCGGCGCGTTCTCGACCTTGACCCGGCGGCGGAAGAAATGATCGCTGCCGACAAGAAACGCATCGTCGCCGATTCCTACGCGCGTTACCGCATCACCGATCCCCTGAAGTTCTATCAGGCGGTCGGAACGGAACAGGGGTTGCGTCAGCGCCTTGGCCGCGTCATCAACGCCTCGATGCGTTCGGTGATCGGTAATTACACGCTGGCGGCGCTTTTGACCGAACAGCGCGTGAAGATCCTGGCCGAAATCCAGAGCCGCGTGAACAACGAGGCCAAGCAGTTCGGCATCACCGTGGTCGATGTCCGCATCCGCCGCGCCGACCTGCCGAAGGAAAACTCGGAAGCGATCTACAATCGCATGAAGGCCGAACGCGAACGCGATGCGAAGGAAGCCCGTGCACAAGGCGCCGAAATCGGCCAGCGCATCCGCGCCGAAGCCGACCGTGACCGCACCGTGCTGCTGGCCGAGGCGCAAAGGCGCGCCGAGGAACTGCGCGGTGAAGGTGACGGTGAAGCGCAGGCCATCTACAACGCCGCCTACGGCGGCGAAGCGACGGAATTCTATGAATTCTATCGCCGCATGCAGGCCTTCCGGGAAACCTTCGCCTCGGGCGATTCCAGCCTTGTGCTGTCGCCCGACAGCGAGTTCTTCCGTTTCTTCAACGAACTGCCCAGTGGCCGGATCCCGAAGGCGCGCCGTTAGCGCCTTCGGACAGCCGCCGTGGCCGTCGAAATCCTGACATTCCTCGCCCTCGGGCTCGTACTCGAGGGCGTTCTTTTTGCCCTGTTGCCCGGCATCGTCTCGCGCAGCCTGCGTGAAATGGCGAACTGGCCGCCCGAACGCCTGCGCATGGTCGGCGTCATGGCGCTTGTCGCGGGCGTTCTGGCGCTGGCGCTCCTTGCCCTGCTGGCCTCGGACGGCGGCGGGCTGGCCTTCGCCTTTCCGCGACTGCGTGGGGCCTTCGGGCTAGGGGCTTAAGCCAGCCCCGCTACTTCGCCAGCCCCGCTACTTCGAGGGTGGCTCCCGGCCCGGCCAGATGCCATATTTGAACCATATTCCTCCTCTATCCGTCTGGCTTACACATGGACCCCGGCGGGGGCTTGGGCCGACCGCCGGATACTCTGGACGAGGAGGGGCGTCCATGTGCCGTGACCCGCTCTGGGCTTCGGCGCAGTCGCAAAAGGAACGGAGAACATGAAGACTCAGGCGAATATTCCTGACGTTAAGCCCTTTCACGTGAACCTGCGCAGCATTTCGAAAGTGATCGCGACGGCCGCCCTGGCTGCCGTCATCGCATTCCCCGCCGCGGCGCGCCCGGCACCTGACGGCTTTGCCGATCTTGCCGAAAAGCTGCTGCCTTCGGTGGTCAATATTTCGACTACCCAGGTGACCAAGAAGCGCGAGCGCGGCCCGGAAGTTCCGCAGTTTCCGCCGGGATCTCCGTTCGAGGAATTCTTCAAGGACTTCTTCGACCGCAACCGGCCCGACGGACCGCCGCGCAAGTCGACCTCGCTCGGTTCCGGCTTCATCATCGATGCCAGCGGCTACATCGTCACCAACCATCACGTCATCGAGGACGCCGACGAGGTGACGGTCATCCTGCATGACGACACGAACCTGAAGGCCAAAATCGTCGGCCGCGATACCAAGACCGATCTCGCGCTGCTCAAGGTAGAGCCCAAGAAGCCGCTGACCGCGGTGCCGTGGGGCGATTCCGACAAGGTGCGCGTCGGCGACTGGATCGTCGCCATCGGCAATCCCTTCGGCCTCGGCGGCACGGTGACGGCCGGCATCATTTCCGCGCTCAAGCGCGACATCAATTCCGGCCCCTACGACAGCTACCTGCAGACCGACGCCTCGATCAACCGCGGCAACTCGGGCGGCCCCATGTTCAGCCTGAAGGGCGAGGTGATCGGCGTAAACACCGCGATCTATTCGCCCTCGGGCGGGTCGATCGGCATCGGCTTCGCCATCCCCGCGACCCAGGCCAAGCTCGTCATCGACCAGCTGCGCCAGTTCGGCCGCACCAAGCGCGGCTGGCTCGGTGTGCGCATCCAGACGGTTACCGACCAGATCGCCGAAAGCCTTGAAATGGGCAAGGCGCGTGGTGCCCTGGTTGCCGGCGTGACTGAAGCCGGACCTGCCGAGAAGGGCGGGATTAAATCGGGCGACGTCATCGTGTCCTTCGACGGAAAGCCGATCGAGGAAATGCGAGACCTGCCCCGTGTCGTCGCGGAAACGCCCATCGACAAGCCGGTGGCGGTAAAGGTCATCCGCAACGGCAAGCCGGTCGAGGTCAAGGTCAGGGTCGGCGAATTGCCGGAAGACGTGAAGGAGCGCAAGTCATCGGGGGTCGAGGACAAGTCCTCGCTTCAGATGCTGGGCCTGACGCTGACGCCGCTGAACGATGCCCTGCTCGAGACCTACAAGCTCGACAGCCGCGCCAAGGGCGTGCTGGTCACCGACGTCAAGGAAGGCAGCGCCGGAAAGAAGGCGGGACTCCAACCCGGTGACCTGATCCTCGAGGTGGCGCCCGATACGGTTGCCAATCCCCAGGAATTCAAGGACAAGGTCGACAAGGCCAAGGAAGCCAAGCGCAAGACGGTGCTGCTGCTGACCGAACGCAAGAAGGTCCGCCAGTTCATCGTCCTGCCGGTGTCCTGAGCCCCGACGGAAAAGGCCATGATTCGGGGGCGGGCGCCCGGCGCGCCGCCCCCGTTTCGTTTTCGCCCCTCGGCGGGCTGGAAATGGCGGGCGCCATTCGCTAGTAATGGCCCGCATCTTTCCCGAGAGGAGTAGCCGTGTCCGCCACCCCCAAGCCCCTTCTTCGCCCCTTTGCCGCGCTCCGTCCGGCGCCGGAATTCGCCGCCCAGGTTGCGGCGCCGCCCTACGACGTGCTGTCGAGCGACGAGGCGCGCGAAATGGCGGCGGGACGCCCGCTGTCGTTCCTGCATATCTCCAAGGCCGAGATCGACCTGCCGGCGGGCACGGATCCCTATTCGCCCGCGGTCTACCAGAAAGCCGCCGACAATCTTGCCAAGCTGGTAAAGGACGGCGTGCTGCGGCGCGACGGGAAGCCCTGCTACTACGTCTATCGCCTCGTCATGGGCGGGCGCACCCAGACCGGCATCGTCGGCGGCGGCTCTGTCGCGGCCTATGACGAGAACCGCATTCGCCGCCACGAATTCACCCGCCCCGACAAGGAAGACGATCGCGTTCGCCAGATCGAGACGACCGGTGCCCAGACCGGCCCGGTCTTCACCGTCCACCATCAGGACAAGGCGCTGGCTGCCATCGTCGCCCGCAAGACCGCCGAAAAGCCGGCTTATGCGCTGGAGCTGAACGGCGTCAGCCATACGCTGTGGGTGGTGGATACGGACGCCGACATCGCAGCGATCTCGGCCGCTTTCGATGCGATGAAGGTGATCTATATCGCCGACGGCCATCACCGTTCGGCCGCCGCCTCGCGCGTCGCCAAGTCCTGTGCTGCGAAGGATGCCAAGGCCGACGGCAATCGCCCCTATGATTATTTCCTGCTGGTCAGCTTTCCCGCCGATGAAGTGCGCATCTACGACTACAACCGCGTGGTCAAGGACCTGAACGGCCTGAGCGAGGCCGAGTTCATGGAAAAGCTCGCCGCCGTGTTCGAGGTCACGCCATCGGCGGGCGAAGCGAAGCCCGCCCGCGCCAACGAGTTCGGCATGTTCATTTCGGGCAAGTGGTATCGCCTTGCCCTGCGCAATCCGCCCGGCGCCGATGTGTCGCCGGTGTCGCGTCTCGACGTCAGCCTGCTGCAGGACCGTCTGCTTGCGCCGGTGCTCGGCATCGGTGATCCGCGTACCGACAAGCGTATCGATTTCGTCGGCGGCATTCGCGGCCTCGGCGGGCTCGAAAAGCGCGTACGCGAAGGCTGGGCCGTCGCCTTTGCCCTTTATCCGACGTCGATCGCCGACCTGATGGCGGTGGCCGACGACAACCAGGTCATGCCGCCCAAATCCACGTGGTTCGAGCCGAAGCTGGCCGACGGCATGGCCTCGCTCATGCTCGATTAGACCTGTCGTGAACAGGCCCGCACCCGACACCGTTTTCGTCGTTTGCGGGCCGACCGCATCGGGCAAGTCGGCGCTGGCGCTGGCATTGGCCCAGCGCATCAATGGCGGCATCGTCAACGCCGATTCGATGCAGGTCTATCGCGGCCTCGAAATCCTCTCGGCGCAGCCGACGGCGTCGGAGCGCGCCATCATCCCCCATCTTCTGTACGGCATTCTCGATCCGGTCGACGTCTGCTCGGCCGGACGCTGGCGCGAGTTGGCCCTCAAGGCCATTGCCGAAGTGCGCGGCGCGGGCAGGGTGCCGGTGCTGTGCGGCGGTAGCGGGCTTTACCTGCGCGCACTGATGCAGGGTATCGCGCCGGTGCCGACGATTCCCGCCGATGTTCGCGCCGCCGTGCGCGCCCGCCACGCAGCACTCGGCAATGCGGCCTTCCATGCCGAGCTCGCCGCCCGCGATCCCGAAACCGCCGCAGGGGTTCGCGCGAGCGATCCCTTGCGCATGATGCGCGCCATGGAGGTGCTGGAGGCGACCGGCCTGCCGCTTGCGCGCTGGCGCGCCCTGCCCGGCGAGGGGCCACCCGCAGGCATGGCCTTCCGCACCGTGCTGCTCGATCCGCCGCGCGCCGATCTTTATGAGGCCATCGAGGCGCGCTTTCGCCGCATGGTCACTGCCGGTGCGCTCGCTGAAGCAGCCGCCCTGGTGGCGCGCGGGGTCGATCCCGGATCGCCCGCGATGAAGGCCTTGGGGGTGTCGGAACTGGCCCGGGCCGCGGCGGGGGACATCGGGCTTGAATATGCAGTTATGCGGGCCGTGACCCTCAGCCGTAACTACGCCAAGCGCCAGGTGACCTGGTTCAGGCGGCAGTTAATTGCCGATTTTTCTTACCAAGAGAAATTTTCAGAAAGTCTTTGCGAAAAAATCTTATCAGAAATTCTATGATTTTTCTTGACCGGAGGGTTTCCCGCCCTTAGTTTGCGCCTCCTTGGCGCGAAACCGCGGATTTCTGCGGTATTCGGGCCCGGAACCGTTTTCGAAGGAATGACGTCATGGCGAATGGCAAGCTGACCGGCTCTGAAATCCTGCTCAAGGTGCTGACCGAGGAGGGGACCGAGGTCGTCTTCGGCTATCCCGGCGGCGCGGTGCTGCCGATCTACGACGCGCTGTTCAAGCAGAAGGCGGTGCGCCACGTGCTGGTGCGCCAGGAAGGCGGCGCCGTGCACGCGGCGGAAGGCTACGCGCGCTCGACCGGGAAGGTGGGCGTGGTGCTGGTGACGTCGGGCCCCGGCGCCACCAATGCCGTGACCGGCCTGACCGATGCGCTGATGGACAGCATTCCCATCGTCTGCCTGACCGGTCAGGTGCCCACCCACCTGATCGGCAACGATGCCTTCCAGGAAGCCGATACCACCGGCATCACCCGGCCCTGCACCAAGCACAATTACCTGGTGAAGGACGTCAACGACCTTGCCCGCGTGCTGCGCGAGGCGTTCTACGTCGCCCGCTCCGGCCGTCCCGGCCCGGTGGTGATCGACCTGCCGAAGGACGTGCTGCAGGGCCTTGCCGGCTATGCGCCGGCGCCGAAGAAGCAGGAGCACAAGAGCTACAACCCGCAGGTGCGCGGCGACACCGATGCCGTCAACCGCGCGGTTGATCTGCTGGCGGGTGCCAAGCGGCCGATTTTCTACACCGGCGGCGGCGTCATCAATTCCGGTCCGCGCGCATCGAAGCTGCTGACCGAATTCGTGCGCAAGACCGGCGTGCCGATCACCAACACGCTGATGGGGCTCGGCGCCTATCCGGCATCCGACAAGCAGTTCGTCGGCATGCTCGGCATGCACGGTACCTATGAAGCCAATCTCGCCATGTACAATTGCGACGTCATGGTGTGCGTCGGCGCGCGTTTTGACGACCGCGTGACGGGCAAGATTACGGAATTCGCGCCGAAGTCGAAGAAGATCCACATCGACATCGACCCCAGTTCGATCAACAAGAACGTGCTGGTGGACATTCCCATCGTCGGCGATTGCGCGACCGTGCTCGCGCAGATGATGAAGCGCTGGGACGAAAAGAAGTACAAGACGGACGGCAAGGCGCTGGCCAAGTGGTGGAAGGACATCGACGGCTGGCGCGGGCGCAACTGCCTTGCCTACGAAAAAACCAGCAAGATCATCAAGCCGCAGTACGCACTTGAACGCCTGCAGGCGTTGACCGAAGGCAAGGACGTCTACTTCACCACCGAAGTGGGTCAGCACCAGATGTGGGCGGCCCAGTTCCTGAAGTTCAACAAGCCCAACCGCTGGCTGACCTCTGGCGGCCTCGGCACCATGGGCTACGGCCTGCCGGCGGCCATCGGCGTGCAGGTGGCGCATCCGAAATCCCTCGTCGTCGACGTGGCGGGCGAGGCGTCGATCCTGATGAACATCCAGGAACTGTCGACAGCTGCCCAGTACCGGCTGCCGGTCAAGATCTTCATCCTCAACAACCAGTACATGGGGATGGTGCGCCAGTGGCAGGAACTGCTGCATGGCGGGCGCTACTCGGAAAGCTACATGGCGAGCCTGCCGGACTTCGTGAAGCTTGCCGACAGTTTCCAGGGCGTCGGCCTGATTGCGGAAAAGCCGTCCGAGGTGGACGACGTGATCCGCGAAATGATGAAGATCGACCGCTTCGTCATCGCCGACATCCGCGTCGATCAGTCGGAAAACTGCTTCCCGATGATCCCGTCGGGCGCGGCCCATTATGAAATGCTGCTCGGCCCCGCAGACAAGGCGGCGAAGCCGATCTCCGAAGAAGGCATGGTGCTGGTCTAGGCCGGCGCCCAACGTCGAGGAAAAACGTGAGCGACACATCGATCGAACGGCACGTGATTGCCGTGCTGGTGGACAACGAAGCGGGCGTGCTGGCGCGCGTGATCGGACTTTTTTCCGGTCGCGGCTACAACATCGAAAGCCTGACGGTGGCCGAAGTGGATGCGCAGAAATCGCTTTCGCGCATCACCATCGTGACCTCGGGCACGCCCCAGATCGTCGAGCAGATCAAGGCCCAGCTCAATCGCCTGGTGCCCGTGCACAGGGTTTCCGACCTCACCGAGGAGGGCGCCCATGTCGCGCGCGAACTGGCGCTGGTCAAGGTGCGGGGCTCGGGCGAGAAGCGCGTTGAAAGCCTTCGCATCGCCGATATTTTCCGCGCCGGGGTCGTCGATTCGACGGCGCGCTCCTTCGTATTCGAGATCACGGGCTCTACCGAGAAGATCGACGCTTTCGTACGCCTGATGGAACCCCTTGGGCTTGTTGACATTTCCCGGACGGGGATCGTCGCTATTGCCCGCGGGGAAAAGCCTATCTAAAACCTCTCCCACACCACTGGGGGCGTCCGCTTTTGGGGGCAGGCGCCAAGCGAAAAAAGGACCGAACCATGCGCGTTTACTATGACCGCGACGCCGACGTTAACCTGATCAAGAAGAAGAAGGTGGCCATCGTCGGCTACGGCAGCCAGGGCCACGCCCATGCGCTGAATCTCAAGGACTCCGGCGTCAAGGACGTCGTCGTGGCGCTCCGCAAGGGCTCGCCCTCCGCCGACAAGGCGAAGAAGGAAAAGCTCAAGGTCATGACCCCGGCCGAAGCGGCCAAGTGGGCGGACATCGTCATGGTGCTGGTGCCCGACGAACTGCAGGCCGACCTCTACAAGGACGAACTGCTGCCCAACATGAAGAAGGGTTCGGCGCTGGCTTTTGCCCACGGTTTCAACGTCCACTTCCAGCTGGTCCAGCCGCGCAAGGACATGGATGTGTTCATGATCGCGCCCAAGGGCCCCGGCCACACGGTGCGCGGCGAATACCTCAAGGGCGGCGGCGTGCCCTGCCTGATCGCGGTCGAGCAGGATGCCTCGGGCAATGCCCATGACATCGGCCTGTCCTACGCGTCGGCCATCGGCGGCGGCCGTTCGGGCATCATCGAGACGACCTTCCGCGAGGAATGCGAAACCGACCTGTTCGGCGAACAGTCCGTTCTCTGCGGCGGCCTCACCAGCCTGATCAAGGCCGGCTTCGAGACCCTGGTCGAAGCGGGTTATGCCCCGGAAATGGCCTATTTCGAGTGCCTGCACGAAGTGAAGCTGATCGTCGACCTGATCTACGAAGGCGGCATCGCCAACATGCGCTACTCGATCTCGAACACCGCCGAATACGGCGATTACACCTCGGGCCCGCGGCTGATCGATGCCTCGGTCAAGGCGCGCATGAAGGAAGTTCTGGCCGACATCCAGTCGGGCCGCTTCGCGCGTGATTGGGTGCTGGAAAACCGTGCGGGTCAGGCCAGTTTCAAGGCCATGCGCCGGCGCGAGGCCGAGCACCAGATCGAGGAAGTCGGCGCCAAGCTGCGTGGCATGATGCCCTGGATCACCAAGAACCGCCTTGTGGACAAGACCCGCAACTAGGCTGTTTTTTCCGGTTTTTTCGTGGAAAGGGCGGCCCCATCGGTCGCCCTTTTCGCTTTTGGGCCTGCCTTCGGGCCGGTCCGGGGAATTTTCGCCGTCCCCTCGAAAAGCCCCGAAAAATGCCCATTTCACCTATTCGCGTGTTGCGGAAGGGCGTGAAAGAGGCTTAAAAAGAATGTGTTAACCAGTTTTCTTAACGGCTTTATCAATTGTTAACGCCATCGGCGATAACTTTGATAAGTCGTTTTGGTGTATGCGTTTATTCGACTTGGGGCGGGCCGGCGTCGGGGATGTTTCCCATCCGGCAGGAAAAACTTATGAGCCAGGGCGTAGCCATGTTCGATTCAGCTGTCGTCGGTGTTTTGCCGATGATCGCGCGTGCGCATGTGCAAGCCGCTCGCAAACTCTGTGCCCTTGGGGTGGGGCTGCGACTTAGGAACGCCTGAACCGCGCACGCCGGTGCTGCCGTTCAGGATGTCCAGCAGGTCTTGTCGCCGCCCGGTGCGGACGCGCAAGGCCAAAAATCGCAAGGCCTCGAGTTGCAAGGAATGACCCATGAGCAAGAGTAACGAATCCAACTACGTCAGAATCTTCGACACCACGTTGCGCGACGGCGAGCAGTCGCCCGGCGCGTCCATGACGCTGAATGAAAAGCTGCGCGTGGCCGAGGTGCTCGACGAACTCGGCGTCGATGTCATCGAAGCGGGATTCCCGATCGCCTCCAACGGCGATTTCGAATCCGTCTCCGCCATCGCGCGCAATACGAAGAACGCGATCATTTGCGGACTGGCGCGGGCGCATAACAACGATATCGACCGTGCCGCCGAGGCGTTGCAGTCGGCGAAGCGCAAGCGCATTCACACCTTTATTTCCACTTCGCCGCTGCACATGAAATACAAGCTGCAGATGGAGCCGGCTGCCGTCTATGACGCCATGGTGTCGTCGATCAAGCGGGCCCGCCAGTACACCGACGACGTGGAATGGAGCCCCGAAGACGGCTCGCGCACCGAGCACGACTTCCTCTGCCGCTGCGTCGAAGGCGCGATCGCGGCGGGGGCGACCACGATCAACGTTCCAGATACCGTGGGCTATGCCGTGCCGGAGGAATTCGGCGCGCTGATCACGATGCTGATGAACCGGGTGCCCAATATCGACAAGGCCATCATCTCGGTCCATTGCCACAACGATCTGGGCCTCGGGGTCGCCAATTCCCTGGCCGCGGTCAAGGCCGGCGCGCGCCAGGTCGAATGCACGGTCAACGGCCTCGGCGAACGGGCGGGCAATGCCGCGCTCGAGGAAATCGTCATGGCGCTGCGCACCCGCAAGGACCTGCTGCCGTTCGAAACGGGCATCAATACGAAGACGATCACCAAGGCCTCGCGGCTGGTGTCGGCGGTCAGCGGCTTCGTCGTGCAGCCCAACAAGGCGATTGTCGGCGCCAACGCCTTCGCCCACGAATCGGGCATTCACCAGCACGGCATGCTGAAGCACGCCGAGACGTACGAAATCATGAAGCCCGAGGATATCGGCCTGACCAAGTCCAAGCTGGTCATGGGCAAGCATTCGGGTCGCCATGCCTTCCGCCAGAAGTTGTCGGAACTGGGTTTCGAGCTGGACAACGAGGCGCTCGACGGTGCCTTCAAGCGCTTCAAGGACCTGGCCGACAAGAAGAAGGAAGTCTTCGACGAGGATATCGTCGCGCTGGTTGACGATACCGTGGCGCGCGAAAACGACCGCATCCGGGTCGAAAAGCTGATGATCGCCTGCGGCACCGAAGGCCCGCAGACGGCGGAACTGACCCTTTCGGTTGATGGTGAAAGCCGCTCGACCACGGCCACGGGCGATGGTCCGGTCGACGCGACCTTCCGCGCCATCCGCGAGCTGTTCCCCCACGAGGCGAGGCTCCAGCTCTATCAGGTTCATGCCGTGACTGGTGGCACCGACGCGCAAGCCGAGGTGACGGTCCGGCTGGAAGAACAGGGACGCACCGTGCATGGGCAGGGCGCGGATACCGACACGCTGGTCGCGTCGGCCCGGGCCTACGTCAATGCACTCAACAAACTTCTCGTGAAACGAGAGAAATCGGTTTCGGCCATGTCCGCGTAGGGCGCGGCCGGTAGGTATTCACCAAGGGGACGGGGGCGGCCGCGGCCGCCCCGTATCAGGACATCAAGTGAGGCTCTATGTTTTCTAGATTGCTTGGGATGCTGTCGGCCGACATGGCCATCGACCTCGGCACCGCGAATACGCTGGTCTATGTGAAGGGCCGCGGCATCGTTCTCAACGAACCGTCGGTCGTCGCCATCGCCAATATCAAGGGCCGTAAGCAGGTTCTTGCCGTCGGCGACGAGGCCAAGATGATGCTGGGCCGTACGCCGGGTAACATCGAAGCCATTCGCCCGTTGCGTGACGGCGTGATCGCCGACTTCGAAATCGCCGAAGAGATGATCAAGCATTTCATCCGCAAGGTGCACAACCGCCGCTCCTTCGCCAGCCCGCAGATCATCGTCTGCGTGCCATCCGGCTCCACCGCGGTTGAACGCCGCGCCATTCAGGAATCGGCCGAGGCCGCGGGCGCGCGCCGCGTGTTCCTGATCGAGGAACCGATGGCGGCTGCCATCGGCGCCGGCCTTCCGGTGACCGAACCGACGGGTTCCATGGTCGTCGATATCGGCGGCGGCACCACGGAAGTGGCGGTCCTCTCGCTCGGCGGCATCGTCTATTCGCGTTCTGTGCGCGTCGGCGGCGACAAGATGGACGAGGCGATCATCGCGTACATCCGTCGCAACCATAACCTTCTGGTCGGCGAAGGTTCCGCCGAACGCATCAAGAAGGAAATCGGCTCCGCCTGCCCGCCGCCCGACGGCGAGGAAGGCCGCGTCATGGAAATCAAGGGGCGCGACCTGATGAACGGCGTGCCGAAGGAACTGATCATCTCCGAACGCCAGATCGCTGAAAGCCTGGCCGAGCCGGTCAGCGCCATCATCGAGGCCGTCAAGGTCGCGCTCGAACACACGGCCCCGGAACTTGCCGCCGACATCGTCGACAAGGGCATTGTTCTGACCGGCGGCGGCGCGTTGCTCGGCAATCTCGACTTCGTGCTGCGGCATGCGACGGGCCTGCCGGTTTCCATCGCCGATGAGCCGTTGTCCTGCGTGGTGCTGGGGACCGGGCGCGCGCTCGAGGAGATGAAGACCCTCAAGAACGTCCTGAGCTCGAGCTACTGAGCGAGGCCTAGGGAAACCGGAACGGAGTATCGCGGGTGAATTTCAGGGGACCGAGTTTCATGGCGCGGGTTGCCGCCCCCCTTCGGGGCGCGGCGCAGCGTTTTGCTCTCGGCTTCCTGCTGCTTGCGGCCTTCGGCCTGATGTTCCTCGGCAAGTCGGACACGCATTTCGTCGAGCGCATGCGCACGGCGGTGACCGATGTTGCCACGCCGATCCTCGAGGCGATGGCCCAGCCCGTCGCGGCTGTCAACCGCACCATCGCCTATCTCGGCGAGCTGGCGGTGCTCCGCGAAGAGAATGCGCGCCTGCGCGAGGAGAACCAGCGCCTCAGGAGCTGGCATGCGGCGGCGCTGCGGCTCGATGCGGAAAACAAGTCCCTCCGCGAAATCCTCAATTATCGCGGACCCGACCGCAATACCTTCGTGTCAGCCCGCGTCGTTGCCGACGGTCACGGGCCCTTCGTCAAGAGCAAGCTGGTCAATATCGGCTCGCGCGACGGCATCGAAAAAGGCCAGGCGGCGGTGACCCAGCTCGGCCTCGTCGGGCGCGTGACCGAGCTCGGCGAACGTTCCGCGCGCATCCTGATGATCACCGACCTCAACTCCCGCATCCCCGTTCTGGTCGAGGAAAACCGCGCGCGCGCGATCCTCGCGGGCGACAACTCCGAACGGCCCCAGCTTGTCTTCCTGCCTCAGGGCACCAAGCTGCGGCCGGGCCAGCGCATCGTCACCTCGGGTCACGGCGGCGCCTTGCCGCACGGCATTCCCGTCGGCGTCGTCAGTTCGGTGGACGACAACGGCTCGGTACGGGTGCGTCCCTTCGTCGACTGGGAACGGCTCGAATACACCCAGATCATCGATTACGAAATCGAGGCGGTGCCCTTGTCGTCGCCCACTTCGCGCTCGCGTGGTGCGTTCGCGCCCCGCCCGGCGGCGGCCCCGAGCGGGCAGGAAGACCGGTGAAGGGCGCGTTCTGGCGGCGGCTCGATCTCTTGGCCCGCCGCATGGTTCCGGCGGGTCTCAGCCTGTTTTTCGTTCTTCTCGCAGCGCTACCCTTGCCCATTCCCGGCTATTCGTCGATCGTGCCGATGCTGGTGCTGGCTTCCGTGTTTTTCTGGGCGATCCATCAGCCCTCCTTGTTGCCCCCCGTGGTTGTCTTTGCTATCGGCCTCGCCCAGGATGCGCTGTCGGGCGCGCCGATGGGGGCGGGCGCTGTAGTCGTACTGCTCGCCTATGGCGTGACGGTTTCCCAGCGGCGGTTCTTTCACAACCGTTCCTTCATCCAGGTCTGGGTCGGGTTCATGGTTGTTGCCGCCGCCGCCGCCGTGCTCGGCTGGTTGCTGACGGCGGCTAACGTCGGCCTGTTCGTGCCGTCGCGCGCCGCTCTCTTCCAGTATCTCCTGACCGTCGCGGTCTATCCGCTGGTGACCTGGCTGCTCCATGGTGCCCAGCGTCTGACGCCGTCGGAGGCGTGAGATGATCCGCGATCAGGACCGTTTTCGACAGTTCAGCCGCCGCGCCCTTCTACTGGCGGGTGGCAAGCTCGCGCTGTTTTCGACGCTGGCGGCCCGAATGTATTACCTGCAGGTCATCGAGTCCGAGCGCTACCGCACGCTCGCCGAGGACAATCGCATCAACCTGCGCCTGCTGGCGCCGCCGCGCGGTCGGATTCTCGACCGCAACAGCCTGGAGATCGCGGCCAACCAGCGCAATTACCGACTGATCATCATCACCGAGCGCGCCCCGAACATCGAGACGACTCTCGACCGCCTGTCCCAGCTGATAGAGCTTGGTGAGCACGACCGCCGGCGCGTCCTGCGCGACGTGCGCCGCCAGCGCGGTTTCGTGCCCGTCACGGTTCGCGAGAATCTGGAGTGGGAGGAAGTCGCGCGGGTCGAAATCAACACCCCCGATCTGCCGGGCGTGCATATCGAGGTCGGCCAGACGCGTTTTTACCCCTACGGCCATGCGGCGGCGCACCTGATCGGCTACGTCGGCGTGGTATCGGCCAAGGAGCAGACCGGCGATCCCTTGCTCGACTTGCCGTCTTTCCGCATCGGTAAGAACGGTGTCGAGAAGATCCATGATCTGCGCCTGCGTGGCCGGGCCGGCCGTTCCGAGGTCGAGGTCAATGCTCTGGGGCGCGTCATCCGCGAACTTTCGCGCCGCGAGGGGCAGCCCGGCGACGAAGTGCGCCTGTCCATCGACATGGATGTACAGGCCATGGCGCACAAGCGCCTTGGTGAGGAATCGGGCGCCGTCGTGGTGATGGACGTCCATACGGGCGAGGTCCTGGCGCTGGCGTCCACTCCCGGTTTTGATCCCAATGCCTTCAACAAGGGCATCAGCCGCGACTACTGGCAGGAACTGATGAAAAACGAGCGGGCGCCGCTCACCAACAAGGCGATCGCCGGCCAGTACGCGCCGGGGTCGACCTTCAAGCTGGCGGTATCGCTGGCGGCGCTCGAATCGGGATTGGTGTCCCCGGATCACACGACCTTCTGTATTGGCCATCTGCAGCTCGGCAACGTGCGCTTCCATTGCTGGAAGAAGGGCGGCCATGGGCGGCTCAACATGGAAGGCGCGATCCAGCATTCGTGCGATATTTTCTTCTATGACATTGCACGCCGTATCGGCGTTGACCGCATCGCCGAAATGGCGAAGCGGCTCGGCCTCGGACAGGTTCTGGGCCTCGATTTGCCGGGCGAGAAGCCCGGTGTGATCCCGAACCGGGACTGGAAGCGCGCCGTTCTCAATCAGCCCTGGCATCCGGGCGAAACGCTGATTGCCGGGATCGGGCAGGGCTTCGTGCTGTCGACCCCGTTGCAACTTGCAACGATGGCGGCGCGTATTGCCAACGGCGGCTATGCCATCACTCCGCGCCTGACGCGCGTCGAGCCCCAGGAGGATCAGGCCGTCATCGCCGAAGGCGAAGAAGCCGCCCCGGCCAATGCCTTCGCCGAATTGAAAATTGCGCCCGAACACCTCGATGTCTTGCGCCGCGGCATGTTTGCCGTGTCCAACGACCCGCGGGGCACGGCCTTCCGCGCCCGCATACGCGAAAAAGGCTGGGAAATCGCCGGCAAGACCGGCACCAGCCAGGTGCGCCGCATCACACTGGCCGAGCGCGAAACCGGTGTGCGCAAGAACGAAGATCTGCCCTGGAAAGAGCGCGATCACGCGCTGTTCGTCGCCTATGCGCCGGCCCATGCGCCGAAATATGCCATCGCCGTAATCGTCGAGCACGGCGGCGGCGGTTCCGCCGTGGCGGCGCCGATTGCGCGCGACGTCATGCTGGAAACCCTCAAGCGCGACCCGGCGTCGGGCGGCCGCAGGCTGGTGCGCGAGGCGCGGGCCGGGACCACGGAATCGCGGGGCGACTGACATGCTGTCGGGATTCTACAAGCAACCTGAAATGACCATTGGCCAGAAGTTGGCCGAGATGAACTGGGGCCTCGTCGCCTTGCTGACGCTGATCTCCTCGATCGGTTTCGTCATGCTGTATTCGGCGGGCAACGGGTCGTTCCATCCCTGGGCATTGCGTCAGATGCTGCGTTTCGCCATGGGCATTTCGATCCTGATCGCCCTTGCGCTCGTCGATATCCGGTTCTGGCTGCGCTACGCCTATGTCATATACGGCGTTGCGCTTTTCCTGTTGGTCGTCGTCGAGATCGCCGGCGACATCGGCATGGGGGCGCAGCGCTGGATCAACCTCGGCATCATCAACCTGCAGCCGTCCGAGGTCATGAAGATCGCCCTGATCATCGTGCTGGCGCGCTATTTCCATTCCCTGCCCGAGGAAGCCGAAGGCAAGCTCCGCTACCTCTTGTGGCCGGCGTTGCTGGCACTTGCGCCGGCAGCCCTGGTGATGCGCCAGCCCGACCTCGGCACGGCGCTCATGCTGCTCATGGTCACCGGCGCGATCTTCTTCATGGCGGGGGTCAGGCTGTGGAAGTTTGCGGTGGCTATCGGCGGGGTACTGGCAGCCATTCCCGTCGCCTGGCATTTCCTGCGCGATTACCAGAAGAACCGCATCCTGACCTTCCTTGACCCCGAATCGGATCCGCTCGGCGCCGGTTATCACATCCTGCAGTCGAAGATCGCGCTGGGATCGGGTGGTGTCTTCGGCAAGGGCTTCCTGCAGGGTAGCCAGGCGCATCTCAATTTCCTGCCCGAAAAGCAGACCGACTTCATTTTCACCATGCTGGCCGAGGAATTTGGCCTGACCGGCGGGTTAGCTCTTTTGGGTCTTTACGGCCTCGTGCTGGTCTACGGTTTTTCCATCGCCATCCGAGCCCAGAGCCACTTCGGCCGCCTGCTGGCGCTCGGCATGACCGCGACCTTCTTCCTTTACGTCTTCATCAACATCGCCATGGTCATGGGGCTGGTGCCGGTGGTTGGCGTGCCGCTGCCGCTGATCTCCTACGGCGGCACCTCGATGCTGACGCTGCTGATCGGTTTCGGCATCCTGATCGGCGTCAATGTCCACCGCGACATGGTGATCGGCCGCTCGCCGCGCATGGACGGCCCCTGAGGGGGTCTTCAAACCCTCTGAAATCCGCCGATTTTCAGGCCCCGGGACGGTTCGCGGAAAAGTGTTTCCGAGCCTCGACAAAGCGACCCTTGCTTGCTATATCCATGCCTCCTCGCGGGCGCCTCCGGCGCCGCTTTCGGGGCGCATAGCTCAGTTGGTAGAGCAGCTGACTCTTAATCAGCGGGTCCAAGGTTCGAGTCCTTGTGCGCCCACCAAATTTTAGATTACAAATCAGACACTTGTGGATTTACCCCGCAGGTGTCTTTTTTGTTTTCTGCGCTCTATGCACAGGATGTGCACATGCTAACGCGCGCGTAGTGCCTCCATCCGAGCAAGCGGATCGCGGCTTTAATCGGCACCCCAAAACGTTTCGTGGCCGACCCTCTGTCAGACAGGAGAAAAGGACACCCCTAGGGTGTTGTCCCTGTCTGTCCGGTGTCCGCGTAACTCGTTTGTCCCGACTTGTCCGCTCGTTGTCCGGCAGAAACCGCAGAAATCCGCGCCTTTGAGCTGGCTGGCCGCTGCCACTTGTCCCATCTTGTCCCGCCTTTGTCTCGCCATCTCTTATTCACCGGACAAAGTCGTTTTGTCCCGTAAGGCTATCCTTCCGGAGCGAACATCAATGTGTGTCTGGATTAGTCTGTCATAGGCGCGCCGGAAGGCCTTGCGCTGGCTGTTCGGATCATCGGCCCCACCCAGACCACGCTTGGCGCACTCAAGCCGCCAGACCCTCCGCTGAGCAAGTTCAAGGATCGTCTTGATATCGCTCATTGGCCCAACCTGTAGGCTTTGACGCGATCTTTCACCGCGTCGTGCCAATCGTTCTCGTCGTAGAATTCTTTCAGTAAGCGGGGAAGAGACGAAAGGACCTTTGGCAGGCCGGGCACTTCGTTCTTTCCATCCTTGAGATAACGCACCATGCCCAAACGCTTCGCATAGCCGAAGATGGCCTCGCCGCAATCCGATACGTCCATAAAGAACGACACGTAAAGTCTGTCCAAGCCGCTCAAAAGGACCTTCGGCTGTTCCCTCGAAGTTTTTGGGCTAAGCGCGTGTGTCATTCCTTACCCTTGTTCTAAAAGGACGTTGTTTGTCCTTTGTTCCTTAAAAAATTTAGAACCTGATGCGCTCAAAGACCGTCGTTGCGTTGATAATTATCGCGCTCACCAAGGTGAAATCCCGGCGCCTGTTCATTTCTTTGCTCACCAGAAGACCGTGCGTCAGGTTCGGCGTCCATACGGACCCACCATCGTCCCCAGGTTCCCACGCCATTTGGAGAAAGTATTCCCCCTTGCCTTCGGCAGCCTTTTTCCAGCGGTCAGTGCCTCTAAGAAGGGATGTCCATTCATCGAATCCCTCCAACATTTCCACCGTCACCCCGTAACGTGATAGCTCTAACAAAATGGCCGCCTTTCGAACCTCATCGGCGTCGTATTGGCGGCTCACTCCGGTGCCGGTGTGTTTCTCGCCCAGTGGCGTCAATAGGTCGGCATTGGTCCAATGGCGGAGTTGACGGATGATCTTCCGAATTTCGTCGGCATCGCCCTTATAGGCGATACGCTCTGCTACACCTTTCACCGAATACGTTTCGTCGCCCATGCCGATTTCCTATTAGCGGATCGCGCCCGTACCGCGATATAGGTTATATAGGACAAATAATGTCCTTTCATCAAGAAAAAAGACAGCAAATGCTTTAATTTGTATAGGGCGAACAGGGACTCGAACCTTGGTCCCGCTGATTAGTGAACCCATCGCACATCCGCACCCCGGAGTCCGTGCAAACTGCCATGCCATCACCCTTGGCGCGATGCGAATCGTTCGAACAAGGGACGGAATGGCGCGATGGCCAGCGTCAAAGCCGAAGCATCGGCGAGTTCACCGCCTTGCAAGCCCACGGCATCCGGCACTACCGGACCTTTGTAATAGGTGCCGAACAAGCGGTCCCAAATGATGAAGGTAAAGGCGTAGTTGGTGTTGAAGTGCTCTTCCTGGCAGGAATGGTGCGTACGGTGAACCATCGGAGGAACGACAATCCAACGCCCAAACCACCCCCAGGACCAGCGAACATCCGAATGGATAATCAACTGGTGGATATTCGACACGATGGATACCCAAAGAGCCACTTCCACATTCGACATGATGATCAGCGGAATGGCAAAGAACACATGCCAAAAAATCAAATAAACGGGGTGGTCCCGGAATCTCGTGAGGATAGAGAACGCCGTCGCTGAATGATGGATTTTATGCGCCTCCCACCACGGTCGGAAATTATGCGCGGCACGATGCGCCCAATAATTCACGAAATCAGCAAAGACAATGTAGATCGCGGCACGAGCCCAGTCCGGCCCGGGCAGGTGTTTGATGGTCAGCCCGGCTTGCTCGAACATGTCGCGCAGCTGGGCCATCGGAAGGAGTTTCGTGAGATTCGGCGCCGCGAAGTAAAAAAGTCCGATCCACATGGTGATCACGATGATCACGTCGGAAACGACTGTCGTGTCCGGGTATGCCAGTTTCCGAAGCGCGCAGCGATCCCAGCCGACGAACAACATTTCAATCAAGAAGGCGGCAGCGAGGGATATGAGCGTTTGTTGGCCAGCCTTGAATCCAGCGACGATAAGGGCGACCAAAATTATCAATCTGCTCAGATGTCTGTTCATATATGGCATTACTTGAACAAACCACGGGACAGTCTAAAAGCTAACTTTAGAAGGCGACCGATGAAAAGTCTACTCTGACCTATGCTGGATAGCGAGAATCTAAATCGGAGACGCGGGCAGCACCGCCGACGAGACCTACGCATGGCGGACTATCGGGGCGGTGGCGGTAGTCTACGTCCGCCCCGATTCGCGATATTTCCCCACCAAAATATCCTGTAAACACAGGTGCTTATCGGGCGGTGACTAAAAACAGTCACCGCCCGAAAAAGTTATAATCAGGTATGATCACTCTCCGGCGCAGTTTAGCCTCAAAACGGGCGCGGGTAGGGGGCGTATAAGTATGGGCTTTAGTAGGGCTTTTTAGGGCTTGGGCTGAGGGTCTGTAGTATCAGTTAGTCATCCACTCATCAGCGGTAGTCAGGGTAGTCAACGTAGTCAACGGTTCTTCAGCCCGCCCGTCATTTCCCCGCCCGTATCAGGTATCCGCGCCTATCCCGCCTCAGCGTCATCAGCCGCTCATAGGCTTCGTTCAAAAAGGCTAGTTCGCCCACCGTCAGGCTACGCTCATCCTCAAGGGTCAGCTCAGTCTCATCATCAGCCGTCTTAATCCTGTCGCGTCTACCTAGCTTCGCCGTTTTGAACATCTTCGCGTCTAAGTCTTCGCTCAGGTCCCGCCCAAAGCCAGCCTTGTACCTCAATGTTTCGTTCCCGCCCTTCGTTCCGTACTTGGCTATTCCGTCAAGGTTCTTCCACAGGCTCTTGTTGCTGTGTAGCGGTTCAAGCCTCACTTGGTATCCAGTCTTCCGCCAAGCACCAATCTTCTTAAGCTGAGCTTCGAACTCATCAGCCTTACCACGCACATCAACAAGCAAGTGAGCGTGTACAAGCGCCTTCGTTCCTTCCGCGTTTCGCACAACAAGCCCGTCGAGTTCCGTCGGTGGAATCAAGTCACACAGTACATGTAGATTCCGCTTCTCTACGTCAGTCTGTTCTTGTATCCGCTTCAGTAGCGTCAAGTTCACCAACTCAATCTCAACGACGCCAAGCGCGAAGACCTTAACTTCCTTACAAGCAAACTCAATTAGCTCTCTCATACGCTGTGCTGAATCAATCACGCGCTCAACGTTAAGTTCACAAACTTCATGTAGTAGCGTTAAGAATTTCAAGTCATCGTTTTGTCTGCGGTTACTAACGCAATAACTAACCATATCGACGCCAAGCCTGCTCACGTGGTCAGCGCTCACTTGTACGTTCAGCAATGTGCGCGTGTCGCTAACGCCAGCTTGTATCAGCTTAGTCTTGCGGTGCGTCTTTACGTTAAAGTGACTATTCTCACGTAGCTGCTTAAAGTCAGCTTTGCGTTTGCGCTTTAGTTCTTTGAATGTGTCAGCCTTATACGCGCCTGTTGTTCAACTCATCGCGTATATTTAGCGTATTGCGTTGGCTTGTTGTGGGAAGTAGCCTTCGAGACGGTTAGCTTCATGTGTGTTGCTCCGCGCTGGGAACCACGCAGCGATGCGTTGAGTTTTCCGCTCAGTTTACTGAAGGAGCTAAGAGAATTGTGTGGAGGTTGCTTGATGAAGGGAAGTAATCATGATTTTTAAAATGCTAGCAAGCTTCAGATACCTATTAATAAAAGCGATCGGGTGGCTCGTTCTTTTGGCTAGCGGTGTTGGACTTCTAATCCCCACAATGTCATTTGCTATGGATATAGAAATAAATAGTAATCAGGTGATAATGTCTGGTCGCGTAGTTGGTAATGAATGTAATCAATTAAGAAGAATTCTCAGCCAGCATTCAATAAAGGAAGTGATCCTTAGGGATTCTTTAGGCGGAAACGCTAATGCTGGATATTGTGTGGGGTCTTTAATCCGCGAAAATGGCTTATCAACGATCATTCAGGGAAGATGTGCTTCCTCTTGTTCTAGGATGTGGCTTGGGGGAGTTAATCGTGAATTGGATGGCGACGACTCAAAGGTGGGTCTTCATGGTAATTATGATCGTGAGGGGCGGCTCCTTGTTGCTGCCCCCGATAGGCTAAGAACTTGGATTACCGATCATGTTCCATCAGTCGATCGAAAACTTTTGGAGCAGTGGATACATCTGCCAACAAACAAAGAAATGATGTATTTTTACAATGATAAAGCAGAGTTATGCGAGGTAAGTAGAAAAGTATGGTGCTTTGAAATAAGAGAGAGAAATGCGCGAAATGCTGGGTTATCTACTAAATAGAGAAGATATTTAGGGTATTATTCATCCGTCACCACAAACATTCTTTCCCCAAAAACTTTCCCGTCAATGCGTAACTCTAATTTCCAGTCACCTTTCCTGGCTGTTACATACGCCCAAGTTCTAAAATTATCTGATGCGTATCCTTTTTCAGAAAGAGCCAGATAACGCTTACCATTCTTGTAGAATATTAATTGTGCTCCACCCCCAAACTTGCGGCAGTCAAGGCGAACAAAAGCGTAAACCCGCTTGTCAGAAACTTTAAAAATTTGTGCTTTCGAAACTGGCTCGCGGTTTTTGATTGCATGAGCAAGTTCTAATTCTTTTAGAACACAGTCATTTTTTTCCTTTGCAGCAAGCGGAGATGCATATCCATAAATCGCTAAAAATATAGAGCCCCAAAAAAATAGGTGAGCTCTAAAAATGCAATATGGTCTAGATAAAAAGAAACTTCGCATTTTTCAGTCTATAGCTTTTTTATTCGACCCCTGATTCTCGACTAGCTAACTGCCATTCATTGGCGTTGTAGAGCATTTCGTATGCTATGGGGCGGCGACTAGCCGTACTCGTTACTTCAATCATGCTAGCCATCAAAATACCGCCAGCGTCAGCGGTAATCATTTCCAAACGGTACCGCTTCCAGGTATGGCGAGGATAGCTAGGCAAAACTTTGAGGTACTCATCTCCTACACTGGGCTTATGACCACCGAAGGTGTATTCGATCGGATTCGAGAGAAAAGAACGTAACATTTCGAACATGGTGTCCTTTCGAAGAAAAGCAAATAGACAACACAATTAAAGCTTCATTTTGAGTTCTTCGTCAAAGGCTCCAGTTTGGAGTGACTTAGTCTTTGTACAAAGCTAATCCCCCTGAGTCCTGCCAAGACGGTAATCAAGCTAATCAAGGTAATCAACGGTTTTTGGGGGGTACTTAGGCGCTGGTGGGGGCGTAGTGCTCGCTGCCCCGCTGGTCCTCAAGGAGATTGCGATCAGGGCCGAACATCAGGATCAGGCCCTGAACGCTTTCGTCCAGTTGCCTAAGCGGATTAATAGCAAGCCAACGATCGAAGACGAGGCTGTAGAGATCAGCGACAAGGTCCCGCTGTCATTTTGATAGCCCTTTTGTTGCAGCAGAATATCGCTGTAATGCCCAATGGATACGCAAAGGCCTCAATGTGTCCTAAGGGCGTTGATGTTAGACACATATTCCCTTCACATCTCTCTAACGAAATCGGCAAGCGTGTAGGCGCCCGGGTGGCGCACTTTGACCTTGCGGAGCTCGTCGATTGTGGCGCAGCCCAGCTGGCCTAAGGTGGAGGACAACTCGTCCTTTAACAAATCGATCATGTGGGCCGGTCCGCGTTCGCCGAGCGCGCCGAGGCTCCAAAGGAAGGCCTTGCCCGCGAAGGCCGCATCGGCGCCAAGCGCCAGGCAGCGGGCAACGTCGATGCCCGATCGCACGCCCGAATCCACGATAATGGTGACGCGGCCGTCGACCTGCTGCGCAATGGCCGGCAGGGCGTCGATTGAGGCGGGTAGAGCGTCTATCTGCCGCCCGCCGTGGTTGGTGATCATCAGCCCATCGATGCCGAGCGAGACCGCGCGGTCGGCATCTGCGGGATGTAACACGCCCTTGATCACCAGCGGCCCATTCCAAGCGTCACGATAGCGCGCGATCTCATCCCATGTGAAAGCGCCGCCCTGTTCGCGCCGCATGAAGGCGGCGGCTTCCGCTAGGCTCGCGTTACCGTCCATGTAGGGGCGCAGGCTGACGAATTTCGGAATGCCGTTCTTCATCATGGACAACAGCCAAGGCGGAGAACTGATCGCATCCAGCCGCAGCCGGTTGTTAAGACGGAACGGGTTCATTATGCCGCTTTTCACCTCGCGCGGCCGGGTGGTGCGCACCGGCGTGTCCCATGTCAGCACCAGCGCGTTGACGCCGGCTGCAGCCGCCCGCTTCACCAGGTCCATCCCGATCTTGTGCTCGTTCTTGGCGAAGCGATAAAGTTGCAGCCAAAGTACGTCAGGTGCGATCTTTGCGGCCTCCTCAATTGTGATCGCCGATAGGACGCCCAGCGTGTAAGGGATGCGGGCCGTCTGCGCGGCAGCAGCTAGATAGCGCTCGGCCCCGGGGAAGGCGGTACTCGGCCCGCCGATTGGCGAGACGCCGACCGGCGCGGAATAGGCCTTGCCGAACAGGGTGCAGTCTGTGGGCGGCGGGGTTATCACCTTGCCATAGCGCGGGATCATCTCGATCGCGTCGAACGCCCCCCAGTTGCGCGCGATGCCGTTATCCGCGCCGCCAGCGCCGCCGTCGAGGTATTCGAAGGCGAAGTTCGGCAAACGCTTGCGCGCCCTTTTGCGAAGGTCCATCGAGGTCGGGAAGCGTCGTTTAAGCTTGAGCTGTTCCGGTGTTGGTGCAAGGGGCACAGCCGGTGCAGGGCGCTGTTCTTCGAGGGGGGGTATCTCGGACGGGGTCGCTTTGTCTCTCATGGTGACGCCTTCAATATCTAACACTTGCGGCTGGAAGGCCCTTTTTATGATGGAAATCTAACATTGTCAGCCGCCAGAGCATTGGGACTTTCTATTGATTAAAGTAACTGATGAAAAAGAGGTTAGGCCCATTGTCTATTTTACTAAATTTCCCTCCATACACGGCCGCGCGATTAGCTTGTCGATGGCTCTTTATCAGGTTTAAAGCGGTGATCGAAAAAGCCCTCACGGAAAATAGAAATAAGACTATTTTGAAAGTTATTCCTCGGAAGAACAAAATTTTCAGAATGGCGGCAGCGCCCTATTGCTGACCTCGACTACTTCTCCCTCGATAGCCAGCTTCCTGTTAATCCGGCCAAGGAGTTAAGCGGAACCCATCCCGGCCTGCTGCTGATCACCTAACCCCTCGGTTATTCAAGGCTACCTCGGGGCTACCACCGAACATGTTTTCGCAGCGCTATAGTTCCCACGTACATTTATTGACCAAGTAGGGATTTGAACTCGTGAAGATAATCCGCCATCATGAGCGGATGAAAGTAGGCCCACTAAGTTTTATGCTCGTTTTCATGCTTATCCCGGTTATGG
>JAURLI010000062.1 GCA_030831315.1 Alphaproteobacteria bacterium | reverse complement strand
GATGCGATCAAGCGCATGTTCACGCCGGAATTCCGCAACCGCCTCGATGCGGTGATCCCGTTCTCGGGCCTGGCGCCAGAGATCGTCGCTCGCGTCGTCGACAAGTTCGTCATGGAGCTGGAAGCCCAGTTGGGCGACCGTGGCGTCGATATCGAATTGTCGGAAGAGGCACGCAACTGGCTCGCTACCCGCGGTTACGACCAGGCCTTCGGCGCCAGGCCGCTGGCCCGCGTGATCCAGGAACAAATCAAGCGCCCCCTTGCCGACGAGTTGCTGTTCGGCAAGCTTGCCAAGGGCGGCCATGTTCGCGTCGCGGTCAAGGACGACAAGCTCGTCTTCGATATCTCTTCGCGTCCGCCCAAGGGCGACAGCAAGCCCAAGCAGATCACCAAAAAGCCGCCCAAGGTGCCGGCCCTGGTGGAATGATCGTCATGCGATAGATCGTAAAGGGGCCGGAAGGAATTCCGGCCCTTTTTCTTTCAGAAGTCCTCTTCCGCGTCGTGGCGGAAGGGCGCATGGGAAGCGAGCGCGGCGCGTTCGTGTTCGACCTCGGCGCGTTCCATCTTCAGGAAACGGTCGACCGCATCGCGAAAGCCGTCGTTGGCGATCCAGTGGGCGGAGTAGGTGGCGGCCGGCATGTAGCCGCGCGACAGTTTGTGATGGCCGCCGGCTCCCGCTTCGACCCGTTTCAGGCCGCGTTCGATGGCGAAATCGATGGCCTGGTAGTAGCAGCATTCGAAATGGAGGAACGGGTGATCCTCGGCGCAGCCCCAGTTGCGTCCGAAAATGGCTTCGTCCGAAAAGAGGTTGAGTGCCGCCGCCACGGGCCGGCCGTCGCGAAACGCCATGACCAGCAGGATGCGATCGGCGAGCCGCCTGCCGATTTCAAGAAAGAACTCGCGGTTGAGATAGGGGCTGCCCCATTTGCGCGAGGCGGTATCGAGATAGAAGTCGAAAAAGGCGTCCCAGTGGGCGGGTTCTATGTCGCCGCCGGTCAGGCGTCGGATCGTGACATTTTCGACCGCACGCTCACGCTCCTTGCGCAGATTCTTGCGCTTGCGCGACGAAAGTGCGGCCAGAAAATCATCGAAGGAACGGTAGCCTTCGTTGTGCCAGTGGAACTGGCGGCCCTCGCGCAGCAGGAATCCTGATTCCCCGGCAAGGCGCCATTCTTCTTCGGTCGGGAAATTGAGATGCAGGGAGGAGACCTCCGAGCGCTTCGCCGCCTCGACCAGTCCGGCCAGCGCGATGCGCTGCAGTTCAGGGGCGGAGTCTGCGCGTGTCAGGATGCGGGGGCCGGGCACCGGCGAAAACGGCACCGCGGCCAGCAACTTCGGATAGTAACGGCCGCCCGCGCGCTCAAGGGCTTCGGCCCAGGCCCAATCGAAGACATATTCGCCGTAGGAATGCCCCTTGGCATACATGGGCACGGCAGCCAGAAGCCCGCCCGTCGCATCGAAAACGGCAAGGTGGCGCGGCGCCCAGCCGGTATTGGGGCCGACGCAGCCGGTGACCTCTAGCGCATCGAGAAAATCCCAGGACGGAAAGGGGTTGAAGGACGGGTCGGTTGCGGCGAGCAGCGCGTCCCAGTCTTCGCGCGCGACTTCGTTCACGCGGCCAAGCAGCCTGATTTCAGCGGCGTCAGATCCGTCCGGCATGAAGGGATGCTAGCACTGCCCGAGGGGCGGGGAAACGGCTGCGGATCAGGCGGCGGCGCGGGCCTTGCCGTCCACCGGCACCAGCGGGATTTCCAGCGTGACTTTCGTCCCCTGCCCAAGGGTGCTGTCGATCTTGAGCTCGCCGCCGAGCAGCCGGGCATAACGCTGGCACAGTGGCAGGCCGAGGCCGACGCCGGAGAGCTTGTGCGCGATCATGGCGTCCCCGTATTTCAGAATGTTGAGGCGGTCACTGGTCTCGTCGCCGCTCATGCCGATGCCGGTATCCTGCACGATGAGTTCGACGATTTTCCTTTCGCGATCGATTTCGATACTGCCGGTAACGGTCCCGCCCTCGGGCGTGAACTTGACGGCATTGCCGAGCAGATTGATGAGAATCTGCTTCACTCTCTGATGGTCCGTGCGAATCATCAGGGTTTTGCCGTCGAAGTCGTGGACGAGCGTAATGTTGCCGTTCTTGGCCTGTGCTCCGACCATCGCGAAGGCTTCGGTAAATACGGCCTCAAGGTTGACATCGCTGACTTCGGGCTTGATACGTCCGAGGTCAAGTCGCGTCAGGTCCAGCAGATCGTTGATGATGCGCAGCAGGTGAACGGCCGAAAGGCGGATGTCGCCCGAGTATTCGATGATCTTGTCGCTGGAAAGGTTGAGGTCGCGCGATTTTTCGATGAATTCCGAAAACCCTATGATGGCGTTGAGCGGCGTGCGCAATTCGTGGCTCATGTGTGCGAGAAAGGCGGACTTCGAGGCATCTTCGGCGCGAACCTTGACCACCTCGGCCAGGGCTTTCACTCGTGCTTCGTCTGCCTTGCGGACGGCCCGGTCGCTGTGAATGACGAGCACGACAAGAAGCGCATAAAGGGCAGCGAGACCCAGCGTCAGGCCGCCGATCCGCAACCAGGCCCGCAGCCTCGTCGCCTGGAGGGTTGGGCCGAAATTGGTATAGGTCTCGAAAACGCCGATCGGAACGGTACCGTTTTCCGGCCCGTAGATCGGCATGTAGGTTGCCTGCATGATGGCGTTCTTTTGCAGGCCGTTGATCGTCACAAGCGAATTGTACCTTTCGGTCGTGAAGACTTCCGCGCCGGCCATGGATTTCAGGAACCGGGGATTATCCGCTTCGTCGATACCGATCTCCTTTGGGTCGGTCGAATAGATGACGTAGCCGTCGGCATCGTAGATCATGATCTTATCGATGTCGGTATTCTGCAGGATCTTGTTGGCTTGCTGCCCGATTTCGCTGATCACCAGGGCGTCGATGCCGCGTACCGCCGGGCCGCGGCTGGTCATGCCGAACAGCTGCAGTGCGACCGGTTCGATATGTTGCCACAGCGTGCGGGTGGCTATGGCATTGGCCCGTTCCCCGGTCGCTTCCATGCGCTCGATGGCGAGGCGGTAGTCGAGGTACGTGAAAACCGTTCCCGCTATCAAAAATAGCAAGGCGCCAAGGGTCGCAAAACGCGCCGGCAGGCTTAGACGCTTGAACATTTCGCCCCAATGCAAAACCGGCAGATCGACTGCCGAGAGTGAATGCCATCATTGGGGATGGGGATTAAATCGGGATTAATCCCCTAGTTATTTGAATTTAAATGGATATCTGAAGGCGAAAATCAGGCGAATTCGATGATCGCGTCGATTTCGACCGCGGCGCCGAGCGGCAGGACATTGACGCCGACGGCTGCCCGGGCGTGGCGACCGGCATCCCCGAAAACGGCGACCATCAGGTCCGAGGCGCCGTTGACGACCCTGGGCTGGTCGGTAAAGCCATTGGCCGAGGCGACGAAGCCGCCCAGCCTTACGACGCGCCGCACCCGGTCGAGATCGCCGAGTGCCGCCTTTGCCTGGGCGATGATGTTGATTGCACAGAGACGGGCGGCCTTCTGGCCGTCTTCCAGTGACACGCTGTCGCCAAGGGTGCCGGAGATGGCGATCTTGCCGTTTTCCATCGGCAACTGGCCGGAGACGAACAGCAGGTTGCCGCTGATCACGAAGGGAACGTAATTGGCGGCCGGCGCTGCCGCCTGGGGCAGGGCAATGCCGAGTTTGGCCAAAGTCTTTTCGGTATTTCCTGCCATGTTCCTGCCGGTGTCGGCCCCCCTGAAAAGGAGGGGTGTCCTATCGGGCACCCCTCAAGTTTTCAGGGAGAACCTACACCACTAGGTACGTACTGACTAGCTACAGCCACTGGTGCTTCCACAGGTGTCACACTTGAGGCAGGTCCCGTTTCGCACCAGGGTGAAATTGCCGCATTCGCCGCAAGCGTCGCCCTCGTAGCCCTTCAGACGCGCTTCGCGAATCCTCTCGAGCTTCGTGTCGACTCTCGCCGCGATCGCGGCACTGACGGTGACGGAATTGGCGGGGCCGCCACCGGTCAGGGGTTGGGGGGATGCGACCGCATCTGCGATGGCTTCCATCGTTTCGGCGATGGAGCTTTCCATCTGCACCGCGGTTTCGGCGACCTGCGCGAGATCGCGCGCGGTTGCCGCACCCCCTTGCAGCACATAGAGGTTGGAGCGCACGTAGCCCGTGCTCGCCAGCCTCCGGGTGACTTCAAGCTGAACGTCCGATGCCGTGGATGGCAGGTTGCCTTCCTTGTCCCCGCGACCGACCGAGTCGGGCATCATGTCCTGTGGCTCGACATGGGCGAGGTCGTTGCGGCCAAGGTAGGAAACGGCCAGTTCACGGAAGATGTAGTCGAGGATCGATGTTGCCATCTTGATGGCGTCGTTGCCTTCCACCAGGCCCGCCGGGTCGAAGCGGGTAAAGGTGAATGCCTCGACGAATTCCTCGAGCGGCACGCCATATTGCAGGCCGATCGACACGGCGATGGCGAAGTTGTTCATCAGCGACCGGAAAGCGGCGCCTTCCTTGTGCATGTCGATGAAGATCTCGCCAATGCGGCCGTCCTCGTATTCGCCCGTGCGCAGGTAGACTTTGTGACCGCCGACGATCGCCTTCTGGGTGTAACCCTTGCGTCGGCCGGGCAGGGTCTTGCGGCCCTGGATGAACTTCTCGACGATGCGTTCGGCGATGACCTGGGCCTTTTCGCTCTGGGGCATGGCGGCGATCGCTGCGGCGATGTCCTCGCTGTCCTCTTCGCTGTCGTCGTCCAGGAGCTGCGCATTCAGCGGCTGGGACAGCTTCGAGCCGTCACGGTAGAGCGCATTGGCCTTGAGGCCGAGCTCCCACGACATCAGGTAGGCTTCCTTGCATTCTTCGACCGTCGCCCAGTTGGGCATGTTGATGGTCTTGGAGATGGCCCCCGAAATGAACGGCTGGGCGGCCGCCAGCATGTTGATGTGGCTCTGCCAGCTCAGGAAGCGCTTGCCGATCTTGCCGCAGGGATTGGCGCAATCGAAGACGGACAGGTGTTCGTCCTTCAGGTGCGGGGCACCCTCCAGGGTCATCGCACCGGCGCAGTAAGTGTTGGCCGCTTCGATTTCCGACTTTCTGAAGCCGAGTGCAATCAGCAGGTCGAAGCCCGGCGCATTCATGTCAGCCTCGGAAATGCCGAGGGTATCGCGCAGGAAGTCGACGCCGAGGGTAAAGCGGTTGAAGACGAAGCGGATATCGAAGGCCGAAGTAACCGCGTCTTCCACCTTCTGCAAGGTCGCCTCGTCGAAGCCCTTTTCACGCAGCGTGTCATGGTTGACGCCGGGGGCGCCATTGAGCGTCGCGTTGCCGACGGCGTAGCGGGTGATGTCCTCGATCTCCGCTTCCGTGTAGCCCAACGTACGCAGGCCAACCGGCACCACGCGGTTGATGATCTTGAAGTAGCCGCCACCGGCGAGCTTCTTGAACTTCACCAGGGCGAAGTCGGGTTCGATGCCGGTGGTATCGCAGTCCATTACCAGACCGATGGTGCCGGTCGGCGCGATCACCGACGCCTGGGCATTGCGGTAGCCGGACTTTTCGCCGAGTTCAAGCGCGGCATCCCATGCGCGCGCCGCAGCGACGGCGAGATTGACGTCGGGGCAGGCCTCGATGTCGAGGGGCACCGGCTTTACCGTCAGGCCTTCGTAGCCTTCCTTTTCGCCGTAGGCCGCGCGGCGATGGTTGCGGATGACCCGCAGCATGGCTTCGCGGTTGCGCGGGTAATCGGGGAAGGGGCCGAGCTCTTCCGCCATTTCGGCCGAAGTGGCGTAGGAAACGCCGGTCAGGATCGCGGTCAGCGCTCCGGCCATGGCACGGCCTTCACGCGAATCGTAGCCGAGGCCCGCCGCCATCAGAAGCCCGCCGATGTTGGCGTAGCCGAGGCCGAGCGTACGGTAGTCATAGCTGAGCTGGGCGATGGCCTTGGACGGGAACTGTGCCATCAGTACCGAGATTTCCAGCACCACCGTCCACAGGCGTACGGCGTATTCATAGCCCTCGATGTCGAAGGAACCGTCTGCCTTGCGGAAGGCCAGCAGGTTGATGGAAGCAAGGTTGCACGCCGTGTCGTCGAGGAACATGTACTCCGAGCACGGGTTGGAGGCGTTGATGCGGCCCGCCGCCGTGCAGGTGTGCCATTCATTGATGGTGGTGTCGAACTGCACCCCCGGATCGGCCGAAGCCCAGGCGGCATGGCCGATCTGTTCCCACAGATCGCGTGCCCTGAGGACCTTCGATGCCTTGCCGTCGACGCGGCGGGTCAGCGTCCAGTCGGCGTCGTTCTTTACGGCTTCGAGGAAGTCGTTTGTGATGCGGACGGAGTTGTTCGAGTTCTGGCCCGAAACGGTCAGGTAGGCCTCCGAATCCCAGTCGGTGTCGTAGGTGCGGAAGTCGATCGCCTCGTAGCCCTGCTTGGCGAACTGAATCACGCGCTGGACATAGTTTTCCGGCACCATCACCTTGCGGGCGCCGATGATCGCCTTCTTGAGCGCCTTGTTCTTCTTCGGATCGAAGGCGTCCCCGGGCTTGTCGAAGGACTGGATCGCCTCGCCATCGCCACGGCCATGGCAGGCCTGCATGACGGCGTTGAGGTGGAGATTGGCGAGCTTGGAGCCCGATACAAGGGCGGCGACTTTCTGCTCCTCGACGACCTTCCAGTTGACGTAGGTCTCGATGTCGGGGTGATCGACGTCGATGGTCACCATCTTGGCGGCGCGGCGCGTGGTGCCGCCCGACTTGATCGCGCCCGCGGCGCGGTCGCCGATCTTGAGGAAGCTCATCAGGCCCGACGACTTGCCGCCGCCCGAAAGCGGTTCGTTCTCGCCGCGGATGCGCGAGAAGTTCGAGCCGGTGCCCGAGCCGTACTTGAACAGGCGCGCCTCGCGCACCCACAGATCCATGATGCCGCCTTCGTTCACCAGGTCGTCGCTGACCGACTGGATGAAGCAGGCGTGGGGCTGGGGATGTTCATAGGCGGAGTTGGAGGTAACCAGCTCGCCGGTCTTGTAATCGACGTAGAAGTGGCCCTGGCTCGGGCCGTCGATGCCGTAGGCCCAGTGCATGCCGGTATTGAACCACTGCGGCGAATTGGGCGCGGCCATCTGGCGCGCCAACATGTGGCGCATCTCGTCGTAATAGGTGCGGGCGTCTTCTTCGGTGTCGAAATAGCCGCCCTTCCAGCCCCAGTAGGTCCAGGTGCCGGCCAGGCGACGGAACACCTGCTTGGCACTGGTTTCGCCGGCAAAGCGTTCGTTTTCGGGCAGATGCGACAGGGCCTCTTCGTCGGGGACATGGCGCCATAGCCAGGCCGGGACGTCATTTTCTTCGACCGGCTTGAGGCGCGCGGCAACGCCTGCCTTGCGGAAATATTTCTGGGCGATGATGTCGGTGGCGACCTGCGAAAAGGCCTTCGGGACATCGAACCCCTTGAGCGAGAAAACGACCGATCCGTCCGGATTCTTGATCTCGCTGACGGCTTCGCGGAAATCGATTCCCTGGTAAGCCGATTGACCAGCCTTGGTGAAATGGCGCGCGATACGCATGAACTGCCCCCCTAGCATCTGCTGGGACCGCCAGCGTCTCTTGCGTTGCGGTCCACCTGTCCCTATTCAATCCCGCGCTTGCCATCCCCAAGATTTGCCCTGGTTTGGCGCCGATCCGGCGAGCCATGGTCTATATCTAGGCAGCGGCGGGACTGTTAACTCTAGATATTGGGGTCGATTAGTGTCAACCACAAATTGGGTTTTTTGCCTATCGACACACAATATATTGACGTGGATTTTAGTGACAGGTTGTGCGGGGCAGTAGCCGGAGAGGCGATTTGCTTTTTGTCTCAAGGCGCAAGCCATGGGGTTAAGGTCTGCGCGTTGGGCTTGTTCGATCGCCGATGCGGTGCCATATTCCGCCTCGCATTCACTTTTCGTTGGCAGCGACCGTTGCATCCTGCCCGGCGTTTCCACTGTTCGCGTGAGGCCGATTTGACCATAGGCACCCGATTGCTCACCTGGCTGCGCGGCGAATTCGTCGCCGAGGATGAGTATGGCAACCGCTATTACCGCGACCCGAAGCGCCGCGATCCCAAGAACAACGGCCGCGAGCGCCGCTGGGTCGTATACGCGGGCGATGCCGAGGGCTCCAAGGTTCCGCCCGTCTGGCATGCCTGGCTGCACCATTCCGCCGACGAGGTGCCGAATGCGGCTGCGCTGGCGCGCCGGGGATGGCAGAAGCCCCATCAACCCAACATGACCGGCACGGATCAGGCTTATCGGCCACTGGGATCGCTGCTGCGCGGCGGGCGTCGAGCACGCGCCACCGGCGACTACGAACCGTGGACGCCGTCCTGATCAAGCCCCCGTTGGAGACCAGACAATGAAAAACAACATGATCGAGACCGTTCTCGGCGCCGTGGTCCTGCTTGTGGCGGGTGTGTTCGTGGTTTTCGCCTATTCGAATGCGTCGCTGCGCACGTCCATCGGCTACGAGGTTCGCGCGCGTTTCGACCGCGTCGGCGACCTCAAGCAGGGCGACGACGTCAAGCTGGCCGGCATCAAGGTTGGGTCCGTCACCAGCCAGAAGCTCGATCCCAAGACCTACCAGGCGATTGTGACCCTCACGATCGAGTCGAATGTGAAGCTGCCGACCGATACCGCAGCAGAAGTCGCCCTGGCCGGGCTTCTCGGCGGCAGCTACGTGCTGCTCACCCCGGGCGGCGCCAACGCCAGCATCCAGCCGGGCGGCGAGATCACGGTGACCCAGGGCGCGGTCAACCTGATAGACCTGATCGGCAAGGCGATGTTCTCGTCCAAGGACGGGCTCGACAAGAACGATGCTGGGGCCAAGGGAACCGATGCGGCCAATCCGCTGTTGGGTCCGGCGCCGGCGCCGGGCGCGAAGTAGGCGACTGCATTGTCCGCGGGGCGCTGGCGTCCCGGCATCATCACCGGAACAGGCGCCGTGAAGATAGTCTTTGCATTACTGACCGTCGCATTGCTCGTCCTGTCGGGGACGGGGCGCACGCGCGCGGCCGATCTTGAAGGCGGCGGCGCGCTGTTGCAGGGGCTCGACAAGGTGACCGCGCGCATTTCACCGATCGAGGCCACCATCGGCCATGCCGTGCGGTTTGGCACTCTCGACATCACCGTGCACCGCTGCCTCAAGCGGCCGCCCGAGGAGACGCCTGAAAGCACGGCGCTGCTCGAAATCCGCGAGGTGCGACCGGGCGAACCGCCGGTCGTCATCTTCCGCGGCTGGATGTTTGCGTCTTCGCCCGCGCTGAACGCGCTCGAACACCCGGTCTACGACGTCTGGGTGAAGGACTGCCTGAACGCGAGGTCGCCCGCTTCCAGCGGCCCCCGGTAAAATTCCGCCGTCATGGCGAGTGCGGCGGCGAGCCTGTCGTGATATTCGGCCCGCGGAATCTCGATGGCGCCGAACTGCGCGAGATGTTCGGTCAGGAACTGGGTATCGAGAAGCGCGTAGCCGCCGCGCCGGAGCCGTGCCACCAGATGGCATAACGCCACCTTGGAAGCATCGGTTGCACGGCTGAACATGCTTTCGCCAAAGAAGGCGCCGCCCAGCGATATCCCGTAAAGCCCGCCGACGAGGCAGCCGCCGTGCCAGCATTCGACCGAATGGGCGTGGCCCATTTCGAACAGGCGTCCCGCAAGCCTGCGGATTTCCCCGTTGATCCATGTCGTCGGACGGTCGAGGCGAGGCTCTGCGCAGGCGGCGACGGTCGCCTCGAACGCAGTATCGGTGCGAACATCGAAGGGGCCGCGCCTGATCGTTTTTTGCAGGCTTCTCGAAACGTGAAAGCCGTCGAGCGGCAAAATGCCGCGATGTTCGGGGTCTATCCAGTGAAGGGCAGGATCGTCGGCATCCTCGGCCATCGGGAAGATGCCCGCGGCATAGATGCGGAGCAGAAGCTCCGGCGTGAGCGGCGTCGGCTGGCCGCCCTGGCTCACGCCCCGTTCTTTTCCTGGACTCGTTTGACGAATCGCTCGAGCCAGTGAATGTCGTAGTCGCCGTTGACGAAGTCGTGTTCCTGGGTCAGGCGCACGTGCAGCGGGATCGTCGTCTCGACGCCTTCGATGACGTATTCCTGAAGGGCGCGGCGCAGCCGCATCAGCGCCTCGTTGCGTGAGCGGCCGTGGACGATCAGCTTTGAAATCAGGCTGTCGTAATGGGAGGGAACCGTATAGCCCGCGTAGATCGCTGAATCGACGCGCACCCCGAGCCCGCCCGGCGGGTGGTAAAGGCCGATACGTCCGGGTGCGGGCATGAAGGTATCGGGATTTTCCGCGTTTATGCGGCATTCGATGGCATGGCCCGAAAAGTTCACGTCTTCCTGCTTGTAGGCGAGCGGCATGCCCGCAGCGACGCGGATCTGTTCGCGCACGATGTCGATGCCGGTAATCGCTTCGGTCACCGGATGCTCGACCTGCACACGGGTGTTCATCTCGATGAAATAGAATTCGCCGTCCTCGTAAAGAAACTCGAGGGTGCCCGCGCCGAGATAACCGAGCTTGCCGATCGCCTTGGTCACGGTCTGGCCGATGGCGGCGCGTTCGGCTGCATTGAGCGCGGGCGAGGGGGCCTCTTCCAGCAGTTTCTGGTGACGGCGCTGGAGCGAGCAGTCGCGGTCGCCCAGGTGAATGACGTTGCCATGGCTGTCGGCCAGTATCTGGATTTCGATATGACGCGGGCGGCCGAGATATTTCTCGATATAGACGTCTTCGTTGCCGAACGCGGCCTTGGCCTCGGCGCGTGCCGTGGTAAAGGCGAGGCCGATTTCGTCGGCGTTCTGAGCCACCTTCATGCCGCGGCCGCCGCCGCCGCTGGTCGCCTTGATCAGGACGGGATAGCCGATTTGTTCTGCGACCGCGCGGGCATCGACCTCGGTCTTGACGGCGCCGTCGGAGCCCGGCACCACGGGCACGCCCAGTGCCTTGATCGAATCCTTCGCCGTGATCTTGTCGCCCATCATGCGGATATGGTCGGCGGAGGGGCCGATGAAAACAAACCCATGGTCGTCCACGATTTGCGCGAATTCGGCATTTTCGGACAACAGGCCGTAGCCCGGATGAATGGCATCGGCGTTGGTGATCGTGGCCGCCGATATCAGCGCCGCCATGTTGAGGTAGCTGCGCGAGGCAGGGGCCTCGCCGATGCAGACGCTTTCGTCGGCAAGACGCACATGCATGGCATCGGCATCGGCGGTGGAATGCACGGCCACCGTGCTGATGCCCATTTCCTTGCAGGCGCGATGGATCCGGAGCGCAATCTCGCCGCGGTTCGCGATCAACACCTTGTCGAACATGATGGAAAACTCCGCGCCGGAATGGCTACTCGATAATCAGGAGCACTTCGCCGTATTCGACGGGTGCGGCGTTGGTGATGAGGACCTGGGTGATCTTGCCGCCCTTGGGCGCACGGATCGGGTTCATGGTCTTCATCGCCTCGATCAGCAGAAGGGTCTGGCCTTCCTTGACCGTGTCGCCGGCCTGGACGAAGGGCTTGGCGCCGGGTTCGGGGGCGACATAGACGGTGCCGACCATGGGCGAGGTGACCGCGCCGGGATGGGCCTTGGCGTTTTCTGCCGTCGGGACCGCGGCGGGTGCCGCCGCTGCTGCGACGGTGGGCGCCGCCACGAATGCCTGGGGTGCCGCCATCTGGGCGCGTGAAATGCGGATGCGATGACGGCCCTCGCCGACCTCGATTTCGGTCAGGCCATACTCGTCGAGCGCCTTGACCAGCTTCTGGAGAAGTTTTTCGTCGATGTCGTGTTTGCCGATCACTTTTTGGTTCCTGCCCCGATCAATTGACTGATGGCGTCCAGCGCGAGCCTGTACCCGTGGGCGCCGAACCCGGCAATAATGCCCTTTGCCGCGCGGGAAACATAGGACTCCGCACGGAAGGGCTCCCGCTGGAAGATGTTGGAAAGGTGTACCTCGACAACCGGCACCTCGACCATCTTGAGGGCGTCGAGAATGGCGATGGAGGTGTGGGTATAGGCGCCGGCGTTGAGGATGATCGCCTCGACCGTTCCGCGTGCCTGCTGGATCCAGGTCACAAGCTCGGCTTCGGCATTGCTCTGGCGGAAATCAATCTCCAGCCCAAGGTCCCGGCCGTATTCCCGACAGCTTTTGTCGATATCGGCGAGGGTTTCCTTGCCGTAAATTTCGACTTCACGGGTGCCCAGCATGTTCAGGTTGGGACCGTTTAAAATCAATACCTTACGGCTCATTCGCCTGACCTGTCCTCTGCCGCCCCCGGCTCGAGGGCTGGTTTCCGGGGGTTATAGCACGCGCCAGCCGGCGCGCAATGGTTACGGCCCGGCTCCCCTGTTTACCGCAATTTAACCAGAATTCGTCACAAATTGAAGTTATTGGAACCCTTTAGAAGGCTTGCGAGTTTTGGAACCTGTCGACCCTAGGGAAAGACGCCTCGTCCTGCGGCTGCTCGGCCACTGGCGTGAAATCGCCGGCGAGCGCGATCTGCCGGCGTTTTCGGACGTCGTTGGCGCCGCCATTTCGGATATGTGGGACTACAGCTTCCTGATCGATCTCCGCAGGGGCGAGCCGGTGTTCGCCCATTTCGGCGCTTGGCATGCAGAGTTCTACGGCACCGACATGACCGGGCGGGCGCTCAAGGAGTTGACCCGTGACACCCTTGTCGAGCGGTCCGTGCGTTACCTGCCGGAAGTGTTGCGCCGGCGCATTCCGATCACCTATGGCGGCGAAATGACCGAACCCGAAGGGCGGAAGATTCTTTACCGTTCCATCCTGATGCCGCTGTCTGATGACGGCGAAACCTTGACCGGAATTTTTGGCGGATCGAATTGCAAGATCTCGCCGGACTCCGATGGCGCATGAGGTAGAGGATCATGTCGCTGCTCAAGGTTTTTGAAATCCATACCTACCGGAACGGCTCATGGAAAATCGACTCGGTTTTCGATGACCGTGACCTGGCGTTGATGGAAGCCGACCGCATCGACCGTTCCAACCGTTACTCCGCCGTTCGCGTCGTCGAGGAAACCTTCGATGAGGAAACCGAGCGGGGCGGGACGCGCACGATCTTCCGGTCGACCAAGTCCGAGCGGATCAATGCCGCCAATCAGGCACGCCAGCAGCAGGGCCTCAAGGTTGCGGCGCCGCCCCCGCCAATCAAGCCCAAGAAGAAAAAGCCGACGATTTCGCGCCAGCTGATCATCGGCACTGTCGTCCTGGCAGTGATCCTCATCGGCGGCATGGTCCTGCTCGAGTTCATCAATAGCCTGACCGGCGTCGGCCCCCGGCGCTGACCCGCCGGGTCCTCGGACCCCGGCTTTTTCCCGGCGCAGGCCTTGCACGCCCGGGGCCTCCGTTCCATACTCCCGGAAAGCTCCAAACCCGCATCAATCGGGGCATCAGGGAAGACCTTATGACCGGCCAGATCACCATCAACGGCGAAATGCGCCCGCTTGGCGATGCCCGCACGCTCGAGGCATTGCTGGGGACCATCGGCATCGATCCGCGCAAGGTCGCGGTCGAGCTTAACCTTGAAATCGTTCCGCGCTCGGCCTATGGCCAAACGCAGGTGGGACCGGGCGACCGGCTCGAAATCGTGCATTTCATCGGCGGCGGCGCCGACGATCTGGGATTGGTCGATCCCGACCCGCTTGAGGTTGCAGGGCGCACCTATCATTCGCGTCTGCTGGTCGGAACCGGCAAATACAAGGATTTCGAGGAAACCGCCCGGGCCATCGAAGCCTCTGGCGCTGAAATCGTCACCGTCGCAGTGCGCCGGGTCAATATCGCCGACCCCAAGCAGCCGATGCTGACTGATTATGTCGATCCCAAGCGTTACACCTATCTTCCCAATACCGCAGGCTGCTACACGGCCGAAGACGCCATTCGCACGCTCCGCCTTGCGCGCGAGGCGGGCGGCTGGGACCTCGTGAAGCTCGAGGTGCTGGGCGATCAGAAGACGCTGTATCCCGACATGCCCGAAACCCTTCGCGCGGCGGAAGTCCTCATCAAGGAGGGCTTCAAGGTGATGGTCTATTGCGCCGACGATCCGATCCAGGCCAAGCGGCTGGAAGAACTCGGCTGCGTTGCCATCATGCCGCTTGCCGCGCCGATCGGTTCGGGGCTCGGCATCCAGAACCCGGTCAATATCCGCATCATCAAGGAAAATGCGCGGGTGCCCGTGCTCGTCGATGCAGGCGTGGGAACGGCGTCCGATGCGGCCATCGCCATGGAACTTGGTTGCGATGGCGTGCTGATGAACACGGCCATCGCCGAGGCGCGCCAGCCGGTGATGATGGCGCGCGCCATGAAGCTCGCGATCGAGGCGGGGCGTTATGCCTATCTCGCGGGGCGGATGGCGAAGAAGCGCTACGCCGATCCGTCGTCGCCGCTTGCCGGCCTGATCTGATCGCCCAAATCCATCCGTCTTTCCGGTCGCGCCCGCGGCCGCTTATCCCGGGGGTTCCATGCAGCTTTTCGACTACTTCCGCTCTTCGGCGAGCTTTCGCGTCCGCATCGGTCTCAATCTCAAGGGCCTTGCGCCGGAACGTCACTTCGTCCACCTGACCAAGGGCGGCGGCCAGCAGTTCGATGCGGCTTTCACCAAGATGAACCCCCAGCAACTGGTGCCCGTTCTCGTTGATGGGGCCGAGGCCATCAGCCAGTCCCTCGCCATCCTCGAATATCTCGATGAAACGCACCCCGAACCGTCCTTCCTTCCGGGCAGCCCCATTGACCGCGCGCGCATTCGTGCGCTGTCGCTGGCGATTGCCTGCGACCTGCATCCGCTCAATAACCTGCGGGTTCTGTTCTACCTGAAGGACCCGATGGGCCAGTCCGAGGACGCGCGCAACACCTGGTACCGGCATTGGGTCGCCAAGGGGCTGTCAGCCTTCGAAACGGCGCTGAAGGAGGATCGGCGTACCGGCAAGTTCTGCCACGGCGATACGCCGACGCTCGCCGATATCTGCCTGGTGCCGCAGATCTTCAACGCCAAGCGGCTGGAATGCCCGCTTGATCCCTACCCGACGGTGATGCGGGTGTTCGATGCCTGCATGAAGGTTCCGGCCTTCGATGCGGCACAGCCGATGAAGCAGCCAGACGCGGAGTAACGCGCCGCCTACTTGCGCTCGTTTTCGCGGGCGGCCTGCTTGATGTCCTGAACCCTGAGCCAGGCGGCCGAGCCCTTGTCGATGCGCTTTTCCGCGCGCACCGCATGGAACATGGCGTCTTTCTTGCGGCCGCGCACCAGCGCGCTTTCGGCCTGGGCGAGGGCCGAAAGTCCAAGCTGTCCGTCGCGGCCATAGGCGACGGCAAGCTGGTCCCAGCCGAAGCTGTAGAGAGGATCGGCGCCGGTCGCATAGAGAAGGTTCTGGATCGCATCCTTCAGCAGCGCCGGGTTCTGGCTTTCGATCTGAGATCGTGCCAGGCCGATGCGCAGCAGGGATGACTCGGGTGACAGGCGAACCGCTTCGGCATTGGGGGCGAGGGACTCGGCGATGCGGCCATTCTCAAACAGCATCTGGCCTTTGAGTTCGTGAAAATACGGGTTTTTTGGTTCGTCGCGGATCAAACCGTCGACGAGCGGCAGCGCCTTGGCGAGATCGGGAACCCGGTAATAGGCGACGGCGCGGGCATAGCGCGCCGTGATCGAGGTATCGCTTTCAGGGTAGCGGTCGAACACGACGCTCGGATAATCGATGTAGCCCACCAGCTTGGCCACCATGCGCCGGTGCATTTCCTCGAATTCGGGCGGAGCTTTCTTGGCGGTATTCGTGGATTTGCCGAGGTGCTGTTCGACATTGCGTACGCGTTCGCGGGTAATCGGATGGGTGCGGACGTAGGGGTCTTGGTTGTTGGAGGAGAGGAACTCCTGATTTTCGATGGTCCTCAGGAATGTGACGAGGCCTTCGGCGGACTGGCCGGTACGATCAAGGAACGACAAGGCGGCTTGGTCGGCGGCCGATTCCTGCGTGCGGCTGTAGTTGAGCAGGTTACCGATGGCAAATCCTTGGCCTGCCGTTATCACCGCCGCCCCGGCATCGGCCCGTCCGCTTGCAAGCGCCGTCAGCGCACCCAGCAGCGTCGTCACCAGCGCCGTGTTCGAGGCGGTATTGATCTGGTTGGAAAACCGCGCTAAGTGCCCGCCCGAGATATGGCCGGTTTCGTGGGCGATAACCCCGATCACCTCGGCTGCGCTGCGCGTACGGATCAGGAACCCGGTATTGACGAAAAGGTTCTGTCCTCCGGCGACGAAGGCGTTCAGCTGCGGGTCGTTAAGTATGAAAATGCTGATGTCGGACGCGCGGAGCCCCGCCGCCGCAAACAGTGGCGTTGCATAGGTGCGAATGGTATTTTCGATCTCGGCGTCGCGGATGAGCCCGGCGGCCTGGGGCTTCTGTGCGTTCCAGCACATGAAGAACAGGGCCATAGCCAACAGGAAGGCAGAACGCGTTCTGATGAGTTTACCCATGGTTCACGATACCCGGTTTTGCGGGCAGGGTAGGCATCGCAGGCTGTTCGGTCAAACCCTGTTGCGCGCATCGGTCATTTTGGCGCTTGCCGCGACGGCGGGATGCGCGAAGGTTCAGGGCGTTCTCGACAACCGCGTTTCGGGCTACGCCAAGGGGTTCGGCGGTGCCGTTGCCGCCGACGAGCCGCAGGCCGTCCTTGTCGCGCGCGATATCCTGGCCGCGGGCGGCAGTGCCGCGGATGCGGTGATCGCCGCCTATTTCACCATGTCCGTGACCCTGCCGACGGCGGCGTCGCTCGGTGCGGGTGGCGTCTGCATCGTTCACGACAGGGCCAGATCGGTGGCCGAGGCCCTCGATTTTACTCATCTTGCTTCGGGTCCTTTTGCCCGACGTCCGGCGCCAATTGCGCCTCGCGCCATGCAGGCGCTGCACGCGAAATACGGGCACCTGCCTTGGACACAGCTGCTTGGTCCGGCCGAAGGCCTTGCCCGTCTTGGGTATCCGGCAAGCCGGGCGCTGGCCCGGTCGCTCGCCGCTGCGCCCGGTATTGCCGTACGCGATCCGGCACTTGCCGCCATCTTCACCCGCAATTCCGGCAATCCCGTGGCGGAGGGCGAGCGCGTCCAGCAATTCGCGCTGGCGGCGACGCTCAGCCAGTTGCGCCGCCAGCCGACGCAGTTCTACACCGGCTCCTCGGCGCGGCGCATCGCCGACGATTTTACCCGGTCTGGCATGCTTTTGACGGCCGAGGAATTGCGGGGACTGGTGCCCCGTTTCCGGCCGGTCGTCACCGTGTCGCGCGGCAATCAGGTCGCCCATTTCCCGCCGACGGCGGCGGGTGTCGTTTCGGCGCAGGCCTGGGCGTTGCTCTATAACCGCAATCTTGCCTCCGATGCGCTTGGCGCCAAAAGGGCGCTGACCCTGACCGAGGTGTCGCGGCGCGCCTATGGTGATGCTGGTCGCTGGTTCGCGACGCCTGCCGGCGTTCCCGATCCGGCGGATGCTTTCGTTGCCGAGGATCGGATTGACCGGTTGATGGTGGGCCTCAACCTCTCGCGGCGCTCGCCGCCGCCCAATTTCGGCGCGGGCGACGTCGTCGAACCGGTCGATCTCGGCTCGGCCAGTGTTGTTGCTTCGGATGTCTACGGCCAGTCGGTCGCCTGCGGCTTCACCATGAACGGCATCATGGGTGCCGGGCGCATTGCCGCCGAAACCGGCATCGTGATGGCGGCGCCGCCCGACCCGGCGCGCGCTGCTGCGCCGGTCAGCCTGATGATCCTGCGAAACGGCACCCAGCACCAGATGCAGTTCGTCGGCGCAGCAACGGGCGGCGCTGTGGCGCCGATCCTGCTTGCCGATACGGCGGCAAAGGTCCTGCAGACGACGCAATCGCTGGAGACGATGCTGTCGGCCCCGCGTTTCTACCATCCGGCCCGGCCGGACCGCGTCGTCGTCGAGGACAGGCACGACGCGCGACCGTTCGGCGCGAACCTGCGCGAGGCGGGGTATCAGGTCGTGACCGCGCCCAGTCTGGGGCGGGCCAATGCGATTGCCTGTCCTCTCGGTTTGGATGGCGAGCGCAGCCAGTGTGACGCACGTGCCGATCGCCGTGCCTTCGGCCTCGCCCAGCAGAACTGACCGCCGTTCATGGCGATCAAGTCTTCACGGCGCGGACAGATACCACCTTTCATCGTCATGGATGTGATGGCGGCGGCCAACGCCCGTGCCGCCGAGGGGTTCGATATCATCCACCTCGAGGTCGGCCAGCCATCGACCCCGGCGCCCGCGGGTGTCATAACTGCGGCGCGCGCAGCACTTGAGACCGACCGTATCGGCTATACGGAAGCCTTCGGACTTCCGGCTTTGCGCCGGGCCATCGTCGCCCGCTACCGCGACCAATACGGCATCGACCTGCCCGAGCGCCGCATTGCGGTCACGACCGGTTCGTCGGGGGCGTTGATTCTTTCTTTTCTTGCAGCCTTCGATGCGGGCGATCGCGTCGCCTTCGCTGCGCCCGGCTATCCCGGCTACCGCAATATTCTTGCTGCCCTCGATATCGAAACCATCAGCCTGCCCGCGCGTCGCGAAGACGGGTTCCAGCCGACGGTCGAACTGCTCGAAGCGCTCGATCGTCCACCCGATGGCCTGATCGTGGCGAGTCCCGCCAATCCGACCGGATCGATGCTCGACGAGGCAGCATTGCGCCGGCTGGTCGACTGGTGCCGGGCGAACGGGGTGCGCGTGATCTCCGACGAGATCTATCACGGCATCACCTACGGCAAGGAGGCCGTGACCATGGCGGCGCTCGATCCTGCCGCGGTCGTGATCAACAGTTTCTCGAAATATTATTCGATGACCGGTTGGCGGCTGGGATGGATGGTGGTGCCCGAGGATCTGCTGCGGACGACCGAATGTCTTGCGCAGAATCTTTTCATATCGCCGCCGACGCTGTCGCAGTTCGCGGCACTCGGCGTGTTCGATTGCACGGCCGAACTTGAGGCAAATGTCGCGCGCTATCGCGAGAACCGGGACATCCTGCTGGAGGGTTTGCCGCGCTGCGGCTTCGGGCCTTTCGCCGCCGCCGACGGCGCGTTTTACATCTACGCGGGGATCGAAGCCTTCGGTGCGGACAGCGCGGCGCTCGCCCGCGAAATTCTCGAAACCGCGGGCGTTGCCGTAACCCCGGGGATCGATTTCGACGCGGGCGCAGGCGGGCGCTTCATGCGGTTCAGCTATGCGGGCTCGGGCGAGGAAATGCGCGAGGCGGTGCGTCGTCTCCAATCCTGGTCGCAGGGGCGCAACCGGCGCTAGGCATAACCGTTCCATGAAAAAAGCCCCGCATGAGAGCGGGGCTTTTTACTGATCTAGCTGCCGAACCGGTTCCACCAGCCCTTGCGCTTGGGCCCTTCGGCCTTTGGCGGTGGGACCGCAGCCTCGACGGCGGGTTCCACGGGCGCCGGTTCTACCGGCCGCGTTTCAATGATGGCGGGGGCATGGGACTTGTCCTCGCCGTTTCCCGATGAGGCAGGCGCGGGTTCGTTCCCGGGTTGCGGCGGAAGGGACTCAACGGCAGCCGGAGATTCCGTTGCAGTTTCCTGCGTGCGATCTGCGGCCTCGGGGGCTTCAGCGGCCTCGGCAGACTCAGCGCCTTCGGCGCCCTCGGTACCGGGGCGTTCGCTGCCCTCGCGTCCGCGGCGACGGCGTCCACCGCGACGCCCGCGGCGACGGCGCTTGGGCGCACGATCGCCGCCTTCGCCTTCGCCTTCGGTACCTTCGGATTCGCTGGCTTCACGGTTCTCTCCGGAAGGCATCTCTGCCGCCTGTTCGCCGGCTTCGGCCGTCTCGCCTTCGGTGGCGCGCATCGGGCGGGACTCTTCGCCGCCTTCTTCGCCTTCACCGCGGGGGCCGCGGCGGCGGCGGCGGCGACGACGACGGCCACGGCCGCGTTCCTCGCCGGCTTCGCCATTGCCCTGACGGGTTTCGGCTTCCGCGGATTCGTTTTCGTCTTCGTCTTCGACGATGTCTTCTTCGACATCAGGTTCCTCGACCACGGCTTCGGGCTTCGGCAGTTCCCGCACTTCGCTGACAGGGCGCCCTTCAATGCGTTCGAGATTGTAGGTCGGCGGGATCAGGCTGCTGTCGCCGCTGATGGTGACGCGGAAGCCGTAGCGGCTTTCGATAGCCCTGAGCATGCCCCGCTTCTGGTTGAGAATGTAGAGCGCCACGCCCGGATCGACGTCGATATTCAGTTCGATCGAACGACGGCGGATGCCTTCTTCCTCGATGGCACGCAGGACATGAAGCGCCGCCGATTCGGTTGAGCGGATCAGGCCGGTTCCCAGGCAATGCGGGCACGGCTGGGTCGAGGCCTCGATCAGGCTCGGGCGCAGGCGCTGGCGCGACAGTTCGAGCAGGCCGAAGGCGCTGATGCGCCCGATCTGGATGCGCGCGCGGTCGTTGCGCATTGCTTCCTTCATGCGCCGCTCGACATTGTGCTGGTTGCGGTGTTCCGCCATGTCGATGAAGTCGATGACGATCAGACCAGCAAGGTCGCGCAGGCGCAGCTGGCGGGCGATTTCGTCGGCCGCTTCCAGGTTCGTCTTGTAGGCCGTTTCCTCGATGTTGCGTTCGCGCGTGGCGCGGCCCGAGTTGACGTCGATGGAGACCAGCGCTTCGGTCGGATTGATAACGATATAGCCGCCCGACTTCAGCTGGACCTGCGGCGAATGCATGGCATCGAGCTGCCCTTCCACCTGGTAGCGGTGGAACAGCGGAATTTCGGGGTCCCTGTAGGGTTGGACCTTCTTGGCATGGCTCGGCATGAGCATGCGCATGAATTCCTTGGCGGTCTTGTAACCTTCTTCGCCCTCGACCTGAACCTCGTCGATGTCCTTGGTGTAGAGATCGCGAATCGAACGCTTGATCAGGTTCGCTTCCTCGTAGACCAGCGTCGGCGCAATCGATTGCAGGGTCAATTCGCGCACCTGGTCCCATGACCGCATCAGGAATTCGAAGTCGCGCTTGAGCTCCGCCTTCGAACGTTCGACCGCGGCGGTCCGCAGGATCACCGCCATGCCGTCGGGAATCTCCATCTCGGAGATCAGGCTCTTGAGCCGCTTGCGGTCGGTGGAACTGTTGATCTTGCGCGAAATGCCGCCGCCCTTGGCGGTATTGGGCATCAGCACGCAATAGCGCCCGGCGAGCGAAAGATAGGTGGTCAGCGCCGCGCCCTTGTTGCCGCGCTCTTCCTTGACAACCTGGACCAGCAGAATCTGGCGCCGTTTGATAACTTCCTGGATCTTGTAGCGATGGCGGCGCGGCCGGCTGCGGCGGCGCTCCTCGTGATGGGCCTCGGCATCGTCTTCGTCGCCGTCTTCCTCGATCGGGGCCGGGGCGGGAAGATCGACCACGTTGTCGGAGAACTTATCGGCCGCGGTCGCCGCTTCGGCGGGGACATTTTCATTGGCCTCGGCAGGGGCTTCAAGCGACGCCGCTTCCGCAGGTTCGGATGCGGGCGCTTCCACGCTTTCTGCGGGCAGGGCATCCTGCGGCGCATCGGCGCGGTCCTCGACCTCGGCCGGGATTTCGCGGACGATTTCCTCGGGTGGCTCCGGCGGCGGCGGAATTTCGTCGTCGGCTTCGGCCGCGGCGATTTCGTCGTCCTCGGCCTCTTCGGCGGCGGCTTCGGCGGCCAGCGCCTCTTCATGTTCGCGGATCAGCGCGGCGCGGTCGGCGACGGGGATCTGGTAGTAGTCGGGATGAATTTCGCTGAAGGCCAGGAAGCCGTGGCGGTTGCCGCCGAATTCCACGAACGCGGCCTGCAACGATGGCTCTACCCGCGTGACCTTGGCGAGGTAGATGTTTCCCTTGAGCTGTTTCTTGGTGGACGTTTCGAAATCGAACTCGTCCAAACGGTTTCCGTTCAATACGACCACGCGCGTTTCTTCGGCGTGAGTCGCATCGATAAGCATGCGCTTCGTCATTTTTTTATCTCCGCAGCAATGCCGCCAAGCCCGCTGGGGCGGCGCATCGCTCGCTATGTCTGCGAAGCCGTCGGCCTTGATCTCGACCCGCGCGAGTGCCGCGGGGAGGGGGTCCGGCCCGCCTTCCGTCCGGCGTCAACGCCAGGACCGGAAAACCGGCTTCAATCCTTAACAATCCTCCTAGGTGTCTAAGCGCACCGTAAGCCCCGTTCACCGGCGATCGTAAAGTAGTGCCAGGACGGAACCCGCTGCGCCGCCAGAGCCGGACTAATGTCCAACCGGGCCGACAGGAGGCGGTTCGTTTTTTACCATAGGGCTCCAATCGGACTTCCACAATGGCCTTGTTGGCCCCCGCCGCCGGGGGCCGGGCTGCGCACGGGACGGCTGCGGATGCTGGAAAGCCGCGAAACCCTAGTATATCTTGTGGCCAGAAAATCGAGGACCGCTAGATCGTGTGGATAAAAAAGGCCATTTCAGCGCTCTACGCCGCCGTCTTCCTGGCGGCGCTATGCGTCGGCGCCGTTATTTCCCCTGATGGCGCTTGGGCGCAGCCCTCGGTCAGCACCATTCGCTTCGGGGTCCATACGGACAAGATCCGGCTGGTGCTGGAGGCGAGCGAGAAGCTTCCGGTGACGTCCTTCGAGCTGGGCGAGCCCTATCGCATCGTTCTCGACCTGCCCGACATCGACTGGAAGGTTTCCGCCGAGGAAAGTGATAAGGGCTGGGGCGTCGTCGCCGGTTACCGCTTCGGCCAGTTCGCGCCGGGCCGCTCGCGGATGGTCCTTGATCTCAAGGGGCCGGCGCTGGTGGACAAGGCTTTCCATATCGCCCCCAAGGCAAAGCAGCCATGGCGGCTGGTCATCGACATCAAGGCGACGGATGGCGCGGCGTTCGCTGCCCGGCTTTCGAAACAGGAGGCGCCCAAGGGACCGGCCCCCGCGCGGGCTGCCGTGCTGGTGCCGCCGCCGCGCCCGAAGGCGGCGGGGCCGCAGCCGCGCAAGATCATCGTCATTGATCCCGGCCATGGCGGCATCGACCCCGGCGCCATCGGGCGCAAGGGCGTCTACGAAAAACGCATTACGCTGGCGATGGCGCAGCAGTTGCGGCGCGAACTGACGTCGCGCAAACGCTACCAGGTGGTGCTGACGCGCGATCGCGATGTCTTCATCCGTCTGCGCGAGCGGGTGGCGATGGCGCGCGCCGCCGGCGCCGACCTGTTCATCAGCCTGCATGCCGATTCGATCAGCAACAGCAAGGTTCGCGGTGCTTCGGTCTATACCCTTTCGGAGACATCGTCGGACAAGGAAGCTGCTGATCTCGCCGCCAAGGAAAACAAGGCCGACCTGATCGCGGGTGTCGACCTGTCGGGTGAAAGTACCGAGGTTGCCAATATCCTGATCGACCTTGCCCAGCGCGAGACGATGAACCATTCGGCATCCTTCGCCCGCGTCCTTGTCGACGAAATGGCGGAAACATCCCGCTTCCTGAAGAAATCCCACCGTTTCGCGGGGTTTGCCGTGCTCAAGGCGCCGGATGTGCCTTCCGTGCTCATCGAGATGGGCTATCTCTCCAACAGCCGTGACGAGGCCCAGCTCTCCACCGCCGCCTATCGACAGAAGCTTGCCGAAGCCATCGCCGATGCCATCGATAACTACTTCAAACGTCGTGACCAAACCGCGAGACCCTAGGGCGGCGGGGCCTTGGCGCCATAAGGTCGCCATTATTGGCTGTTAACGGGAAAGTCAGTGAAACCAGCCCAGTATCCCTTAAAATACCCTTCGCCAGCGCCATGAGCCCTGCGCGCCGCAGGCCGCGAGCCGCGAAGATACCGAAAAATCCATGCGATTCCTGACCACAGCCATTGCCGCCCTTTTGCTTCTCGCCTTCGTTGGCGTCGCGGCAGTGCTCGGCCTGTTTTATTACTTCGGCCGCGGCCTTCCCGATTACCAGCAGCTCGCCACTTACGAGCCGCCGGTGATGACGCGCGTGCACGCGGGTGACGGCAGGCTGATCACGGAATACGCGACCGAAAAACGCGTTTTCGTGCCGATCAAGGCGATGCCGAAGCTCGTCATCAAGTCCTTCCTTGCGGCCGAGGACAAGAATTTCTATTCCCATCCCGGCGTCGATATCACCGGCGTCTTGCGCGCGGTCGTCACCAACGCGCTCCAGTTTGCAAGCAACCGCCGCCCCGTCGGCGCCAGCACTATCACCCAGCAGGTCGCCAAGAATTTCCTTCTGACCAACGAGGTGTCCATCGAGCGCAAGGTGAAGGAAGCGATCCTCGCCTTCCGCATCGAACGCGCGTTTACGAAGGACCGTATTCTAGAGCTCTATCTCAACGAGATTTATCTCGGCTTCGGGTCTTACGGCGTGGCCGCGGCGGCGCTCAATTACTTCAACAAGTCCCTCGACCGCCTGACCATCGCAGAAGCCGCTTATCTTGCCGCGCTGCCCAAGGCGCCCAGCAATTATCATCCCGTGCGCAACCAGCGTGCCGCCAAGGGGCGCCGCGACTGGGTGATCGAGCGCATGCTGGACGAAGGGTTCATTTCCGCCGAACAGGCGAAAGCCGAAAAGGCGGCGCCTCTTGCCACGCGCGAGCGCGAGGTGACGCTGCTGACCCGCGCCGAATATTTCGCCGAGGAAGTGCGCCGCGAGCTTTCCGAGCGTTACGGCCAGAACCAACTCTATCGCGGCGGCCTGTCCGTGCGCACGACGCTGGATTCGGGCCTGCAGGCCATTGCCGATCGCGTTCTCCATGATGGGTTGATCGCCTATGACCGCCGCCATGGCTGGCGCGGTCCCGTGACGCGGCTGGAAGCCGGGGGCGGCGACGCACCGGGGGCCGACTGGGCGCGCCAGCTTGCCGCCCTGCCGCCACCCAAGGCGCTCGGCGATTGGCGTATCTCCGTCGTGCTGAAGGCGAGCGATGCCGAGGCGGCGATCGGCTTCACCGACGGCAGCACCGGGCGCATTCCGCTCTCCGATCTCGGCTGGGCGCGCGAGGCCCTCAAGGAAGGCCGCCGGGGCGGGCCGGTGCGTTCAGTGACGCAAGTGCTCAAGCCCGGTGACGTCGTCATGGTGGAAAAGGGCAAGGGGGGCAACTGGAGCTTGCGCCAGGTTCCCGCCATCGATGGCGCCATCGTTGCGCTCGATCCGCACACCGGTCGCGTGCTGGCGATGAGCGGCGGCTATTCCTTCGCCGCCTCGCAATTCAACCGCGCGACCCAGGCCGACCGCCAGCCGGGTTCGGCCTTCAAGCCTTTAGTATACCTGGCTGCCCTCGATTCCAGTTTCACGCCGTCGTCGCGCATTCTCGACGCTCCCTTCGTGATCGATCAGGGGCCGGGGCTCGGGTTGTGGAAGCCGCAGAACTACGCGCAGGAATTCTACGGCCCCTCGACGATGCGCCTCGGCATCGAGAAATCGCGCAACCTGATGACCGTGCGCCTCGCCCAGACCATTGGCATGGAAAAGGTCGTCGATTACGCGAAGAAGTTCGGCATCGCAGACAAGATGAAGCCGACATTGTCGATGTCGCTTGGTGCAGGCGAAACCACGCTGCTCAAGCTGACCACCGCCTATGCCATGCTGGTGAACGGCGGCAAGAAGATCGAGCCGACCCTCATCGATCGTATTCAGGACCGGCACGGGCGCACCACATTCCGTCACGACGAACGCAAATGCCAAGGCTGCGCCGTTGCCGATCTCGCGGCCGCGGAAGTTCCCGTAGTGCCCGACAACCGGCCGCAGGTTGCCGATCCGCGTTCGGCCTATCAGGTTGTTTCCATGCTGCAGGGCGTTGTGCAGCGCGGCACAGGACGTCGCATTTCCGCTATCGGCAAGCCGCTCGCCGGCAAGACAGGCACGACCAACGACAGCTATGACACCTGGTTCCTCGGCTTTTCGCCTGACCTTGCGGTGGGTGTTTTCGTCGGCTTCGACAAGCCCGCGACGCTGGGCAAGGGGGAAACCGGCTCCTCTGTGGCCGCGCCCATTTTCAAGGACTTCATGGAGGCGGCGCTGAAGGATCATGCGGCGATCCCGTTCCGCATTCCGCCGGGGATCCGCCTGGTGCGCGTCAATCCCGATACCGGGCTCCTGGCCCGCCCGGGCGAACGCCGCGCGATCCTCGAGGCCTTCAAGCCCGGCACCGAACCCACCGGCGAAGAGGGTGTACTGGATGGCTCCGGCCCGCTCGCCTCCGACGGCAAGAGCGCGCCCCAGACCCGCGGCCTCTACTAGATCGAAACTTGTCAGCCTGCGCTGCATCTGTTTTGATGCGCGCGACTTTTTGCCGGAGAAACTCCATGCGTGCCGAAATCGTTACCGTCGTCGAAGAAGCCAAGCAGTCGCTCGCGCTGCTGAGGAGGTATCTTTGACTACGATAACGCGACCAAGGAACTGGCGAAGCTGAACGCTAAGGCGGAAGACCCGGAACTGTGGTCGAAACCGTCTGAAGCCCAGCGCGTCATGCGCGCACGCACCCGCCTAGAACAGAGCCTGAGCTCCTACGACACCCTGGAGCGCGAACTCGGGGAAAACATCGAACTCCTTGAAATGGCGGAAGCCGAGAAGGACGCGACGATGATCGCCGATGCGGAGGCGGTGCTCACCTCTGTGCGCGAACGTGCAGCGAAGCTCGAAATAGAAAGCATGCTGTCGGGCGAGGCAGATGCGAACAACTGCTTCCTCGAAGTTCACGCAGGCGCGGGCGGCACCGAATCCCAGGATTGGGCGGAAATGCTGCTGCGCATGTACATGCGCTGGGCGGAAGCCCACGACTACAAGGTCGAATACATCGAAGAAAGCCCCGGCGAAGAAGCGGGCATAAAGTCGGGCACGATCAAGGTGTCGGGCATGAACGCCTACGGCTGGCTAAAGACCGAAAGCGGCGTGCACCGGCTCGTGCGCATATCGCCTTACGATTCCGCCGCGCGGCGGCACACCAGCTTCGCCAGCGTCTGGGTCTATCCGGAAGTCGACGATTCGATCGAGATCGAGATCCTCGACAAGGACCTGCGCATCGATACCTATCGCGCATCGGGCGCCGGCGGCCAGCACGTCAACAAGACCGATTCGGCCATTCGCATTACGCACCTTCCGACCAATATCGTCGTGTCGTGCCAGACGGACCGTTCGCAGCATCGCAACCGCGCTTCGGCCTTCTCCATGCTGCGCGCGCGCCTGTACGAGCTGGAACTGAAGAACCGCGAGGAAGCGGCGGAAGCGGCGCGCGGCCACAAGTCGGAAATCGGCTGGGGCAGCCAGATCCGCTCATACGTGCTGCAGCCCTACCAGATGGTCAAGGACCTGCGCACCGGCGTCGAAAAGGGCAATGCCCAGGGCGTCCTTGATGGCGATATCGACGACTTCATGGCGGCCTCGCTCAGCCAGCGAATCACCGGCACGGTGAAGAAGGTCGAAGACATCGACTAGCGTAAAGGCGCGGCGATCGCCGCATACCAGTCCTCGGCCAGCCCCGCTTCGTCGCGGGCGGCGATATTGAACGGCGGCTTGAGGTCGCCCCTGAATCTTTCCATCACAAGTTCCTGCCACGTCTTGCACGCATCGAACCCGCGCGCAAGGGCGACGCGGCCGAACCACTTGCGCCCGCAAGCGACGTGGCCGATTTCCTCGCGATAGACCACTTCGAGGATTTGCGAGGTTTCGCGGTCGCCGAAACGTTCCATGCGTTCGATCATGGAAGGCGTGACGTCGAGGCCGCGCGCTTCCAGCACCAGCGGCACCACGGCAAGCCGGGCCAGAAGATCATCGGCGGTCTTTTCCGCCGCTTCCCACAACCCGTCATGGGCCGGCAGGTCCCCGTAGGCCGCGCCGAAATCATTGAGCCGCCGCGCAAGAAGTTCGAAATGGACGGCCTCTTCGGCCGCGACACCGAGCCAGTCGGATGCGAATTCGTCCTCGCCATCATCGGGCGCGAAACGGGCGACGATGTCGAGGGCAAGGTCGATGGCGTTGAGTTCGATATGGGCAAGCGCATGAAGGAGCGCGATGCGGCCTGCCTCGGACCGTCCGGCCCGGCGCTTGGGCATGTCGCGCGGCGCCAGAAGCAGCGGCCGCTCCGGCCGCCCGGGCCTGGCCGGGGGGCTACTGTCGCCACGCAAGGTGATATTGCCCCTGCGGTAATCGGCTTCAATCTGGCGCGCTTTTGCGGCCTTGGCGGCGGGATCGGCGGTCAAAAGCGCGTCCGTGGCGCGGGCGGTCAGGGTGCTGTTGTCGGGCGGCGTGGTCATGGTCGCCGCCATTCTATAGGATCGACGCAACGAGGGAGGAAACCATGCATAAAAAACTCATGCCTGCAGACCTGCGCGCCAATCCCAATTACAGCCACGGCATCGAGGTGGCGCCCGGCCATCGGCTCGTCGCGGTGGCGGGACAGACCGGCCAGCACGGAGACGGCAGCATCGCCGAAGGCATTTCCGCCCAGGCGGCGCTGGCCTGGGCCAATGTGCTGGCTGTCCTGGCGGAGGCCGGAATGGGGGCCGAGCATATCATTCATTACACGTCCTACATCGTTGCCGGCGCCGACGCGGCGGCCTACGACGTGGCGCGGATGCGCGCGCTGGGCCCGCACCGCCCGGCATCGACGAAGATCATCGTCGCCGGGCTGGCGCGGCCGGAACTGCTGTGCGAAGTGCAGGCCTTTGCCGCAGCCCCGGCCGAGAAGCAATAGAACTAGATTTCCTTGGCCGCCTTCAGCACTTCGTCGGCGTGGCCACCGCCGCGCCACGCGCGGCCATCCAATGAGGGAAGGCTGCGCCGACGAGCTTTCAATCAGATTTCTTTGGCCGCCTTCAGCACTTCGTCGGCGTGGCCTTCCACGCTGACCTTGCGCCACGCCTTGGCGATGTTGCCCTTTTCGTCGATCAGGAAGGTCGAGCGTTCAACGCCCATGGTCTTGTTGCCGTACATGTTCTTTTCCTTCCATACCTCATAGGCCTTGATCGCCTTCAGGTCGGGGTCGGAAGCCAGGGTGAAGTTCAGCTCGTACTTGGCCTTGAACTTGTCGTGGCTTTCGGCGCTGTCTTTTGAAATGCCGATGATCTCCACGCCTTCCTTCTTGAACTTCGGATGGCCGTCGCGGAAATCGCAGCTTTCCTTGGTGCAGCCCGGCGTATCGTCCTTCGGATAGAAATAGAGCACGACCTTCTTGCCCTTCAGCTTCGACAACTGCACCTTGCCACCGCCGTCGGTTTCAAGAGTGAAGTCGGGGGCCTTGTCGCCTTCGTTTGCTGCCATGTCAGGTCTCCTCTGCCTTGGTTTGGGTTTTTGTCAGCCCGGCACGCTTGCCGGGTCGCCGATGAGCTTGATGAATATCTCGCGCACCGATTGCGCGGTTGCCTGCATCTCGCCTTTGAGCGTCTCGAAATCCGGGACGTCGGCCGCGCGCTGAAGTGCCTGTTTGAGCCCCGCCGGCGCGGCGTCTTCGGAAAAAGCACCCTCGAAGGTGAAACGCAGCATGCCTTGGATTGTACGCCAAAGCCGCCCGGCGCGGATCAGGCATTCGGCATCGTCAGCGGCCAGGACGCCGGCCGATTGCAGCTTTTCGAGGGCGGCACAGGTGTTGGTATCGAGCACCTCCGGCTTTCCGTGGGCGTGCAGAAGCTGCAGGTACTGGGCGATGAATTCGACGTCGATCAATCCGCCGTCCGCATATTTCACGTCCCAGATCGAAGACGGCGGGTGGCCTTTGGCGAGGCGCGCACGCATGTCCAGCACATCGGCTTTCAGCTTTTGCGGGTCGCGGGCGGTGGTGACGGCGGCGCGGATCGCCTCCGCGGTGGCTTGGGCGAGGGGTTCCTTGCCGGCGACCACGCGGGCGCGGGTAAGTGCCATCTGTTCCCAGGTCCAGGCCGATGCCTCCTGATACTGACGGAACGCGGAAATCGTGCTGGCGATGGGACCGGCGTTGCCCGAAGGACGCAGCCGCATGTCCACCTCGTAAAGCTTGCCTTCGGCGGTCGGTGCCGAAACGGCGGTGATCAGCTGCTGGGACAGGCGGGCGAAATACTGGCTCGCGGCGAGGGGCCGCTTGCCGTCCGACCGTGCCGCGGTCTCGTCATTGCCGTCTGTCGGCGGATCGTCATAGAGAAACAGCAGGTCGAGGTCGGAGTTTTCCGTGATCTCGCGCCCGCCGAGTTTTCCGAGCGCGACGATGCACATGCCGCGGTCGTCGATCTTTCCATGTTTGGCTTCGATGTCGGCCTGCACGACGTCGAACAGCTGCGCCAGCACCACATCGGCAAGATCGGTCAGCGCCGCGCCCGAGGCATCGCAGTCGAGCTGGCCTTTCAAAATCTGCATGCCGACCCTGAACTTTTGGTCGTTGGTGAAGCGACGGGAGAGATCGAGGGTTTCTTCGAAAAAGTCCGCACGTTTGATCACGGCGGCAAGGCGCTTGGCGAGCCGCTCACGACTGTCGATGGTGCCGTAGAAATCACCGGTCAGCACGCCGTCGAGCAGGGACGGATTGGCGGCGAGGTGGATCGCCAGTTTGGGCGCAGAGCCCATGATCTCGGCCACCAGGGTCATCAGTGCCGGGTTCGAGAGGAACAGCGAAAAGATCTGCACACCTGCAGGCAGCCCGGCCAGGAACTGGTCGAAATAACGGAAGGCCGCGTCGGGATTTGCGGTCTTGGCCAAGGCGGCGAGCAGACCGGGCATCAACTCGGTCAGCAATTCGCGCGCACGCGCGCTGCGCGTCGCCCGGAAGCGCCCGCGATGCCAGTTGCGCACGCGGTCGGCGATCATGGAAACGTCGGTAAAACCCATGCCCGAGAGCGTCTTGAGGGTTTCGGGATCGTCCTCGCCGCCGGTGAACACCAGGTTTCCGGTGGTGGCGAGCGTCGCCGATTCCTCGAACAATTGGGCGTAGTGGCCCTCGACGCGGCCAAGATGCGCGGTCAGTTCCGAGGCGAAGGTGTCGGTGTCGGGGTAGCCCAGGAATGCCGCGAAGCGCGCGACGGCTTCGGCGTCTTCGGGCACGCTGTGGGTCTGGCGGTCTTCGGTCATCTGCAAGCGATGTTCGGCGCGGCGCAGGTAGAGATACGATTCGGTCAGTTCAGCGGCGGTCTTTTCGTTGATGCGCTCTTCGCGGGCGAGAGCGGCCAAAGTGTCGCAGGTCGCCGCCGTACGCAGTTCCGGCACGCGTCCGCCCCAGATGAGCTGTTGGGTCTGGCCGAAGAATTCCACCTCGCGGATGCCGCCGCGTCCAAGCTTCAGATTATGTCCGGCCACCGCGATGGTGCCGCCGCCGCGGTGCGCGTTGATCTGGCGCTTGATCGAATGAATGTCCTCGATGGCGGCGAAGTCGAGGTTCTTGCGCCACAGGAAGGGTCGCAGCGCTTTCAGGAAAGCGGCGCCTGCGTCCCGGTCGCCCGCGGCGACGCGGGCCTTGATCATGGCCGCGCGTTCCCAGTTCTGTCCGGTGCTTTCGTAATAGGTTTCGGCGGCCCGCACGGAAATGGCGACGGGGGTGGAGCCCGGATCGGGGCGCAGGCGCAAGTCGGTGCGGAACACGTAGCCGTCGCGGGTGCGGCTTTCCAGCATCTTGACGATGCCCTGCACGGTGCGAACGTAAAACTGGGGCGGCGACTGGCGGCCGATGTAGTCGAGCCTTTCGGCGTCGTAAAAAGTGATCAGGTCGATATCGCTCGAGTAATTGAGCTCGAACGCGCCGAGCTTGCCGAGTGCGAGGACGAAAAGCCCGGCATGGGCGGCAGGATCGTTTTCGTCGGCGAGCCTGATTTCATTCTGTGCCGCTGCCCGCCACAGAAGCGTGGAGAGCGCAGATGCCAGTGCCGTATCGGCAAAGCGCGACAGCGCGCCCGTGACCTTGAGGACTTCCCATTCCCCGGCGATATCGGCAAGGGCTACGGCAAGCGCCACTTTGCGCCGTGTCCGGCGGAGCGCGGCCATGGTTTCCGCCTCGTCGCGTTCGCGCGAGGGGGCGGCCTCGGCCAGTGCCTGCTCGAAAACGGCCTCTGGCCCTTCGGCCGCTATGGCGCCGAGGGTTGCGGGGTCCTGTAAAATCAGGTCGGTGAGGAAAGGACTATTGCCGAAAACGCTCTCAAGGATGGCGTGCCCGGCGGGTTCATCGCCGAATGCCCGGGCCCGGGCTATGGCCGGATCGCTGGGGGCGCGGCCGGTCGCCTCGGCCCAGCGGCCAAAGGCATTTCGCGCCGCTTCGGCGTCCCCTGGGCGGGGCAGGCGTTCTCGGTCGGGTAAAAACGTCACCTGTCGCCTTTCCTGTGGTAGAGTTTTGCCGCACACTGCTTGAACTCGACCGAGGGGTCAAGGGCAGGGGCGAGAGAGCCGCGTGATCAAGCGTAGTGTCAAATTTACTCTCGAATTCGTCGGCGTGGTCGTCGCCGGATTCACGGTCCTGCTTCTGCTTGCTGCCGTGCGGCTGAGCTATGGCCCCGTGCCGCTCGACTTCCTGACACCTTACATCGAAAAAGGCCTGTCGGCGGACGACGGTTCCATCAAGGTCGGCATCGGCGAAACGGCGCTGAGCTGGGCCGGATGGACGCGCACCCTCGATATTCAGGTCTCCGACGTGACGGCGACGGGCGCCGACGGCGTGGAACAGGCCTATATCCCCGAACTTGCGATCAGTTTTTCGCTCCGCGCGCTGCTCGATGGCCGCATCGCGCCGACGCGGCTGTCTCTCGACGGGCCGCGCCTGACCGTAGTGCGTCGTGCCGACGGCTCCTTTGCTTTCGGCGATTCGAATATCCAGCCGTCGCAGACACCCCAGGGCCAGCAGCCCGCGACGGCGGTCACGGAAGAGTCGCGCCTTCAGGGCGCGCTCACACAGGAAGTCATCGGCCACCTGGTCGGGCCGCCCGACCGCAAGGGACCGCTCGGCTATCTGCACACGGTCAGCCTGCTCAACGCCGAATTCGTCTACGACGACCGGCGCGCCAATGTGCTGTTGCTGGCCCCGGGCAGCGATATCGTTCTGACGCGTGATCGCAGCGGCATCGGCGGCAATGCACGTCTTAACATCGTCGCCGGGGACAAGAGCGCAGTCATCAATATCGCGGGCGGCTATAACGCAGCGGACAAGGTCATCGACGCCGAAGCGCGCTTCAGCGGGCTCACGCCCGCCGAGTTCTCGACCCTTGCTCCGGTGCTCGAGCCGCTCGGCATGGCGGCCTTCCCGGTGCGGGGACGGGTGCAGGGACGAATGACGCTGGATGGTAAACTGACCGGCCTTTCTGTCGACCTCGACGCCGGGGCGGGGGAAATCCGGACAGCCGCGCAATTCGACAAGCCGGTCCCCCTGCGCCGCGCAACGTTCAAGGCGCAGGCGACCGAAGGGCTGACGCGCTTCGTGCTCGAAGGCTTCACCGCGGATTTCAATGGCCCGCGCATTGCCCTGTCGGGCAAGGCTACGCGCAAGGATGGGCGCATTGACTCTTCGATCGAGGTCGGCGCGCGCTCCGTTGCGACTGCGGATCTGCGCAACCTTTGGCCCAAGGACGTTGCTCCCAACGCGCGCGACTGGGTGGTGACGAACATCGACAAGGGCGGCGTGAAGGAATTGCGCCTTGTCGCCGGTATTTCCGCGCGCGAGGATGCGACGGGGAAGTTTACGAACGTCGCCATCGGCAAGCTCGACGGGTCGTTCGATTTTTCCGGTCTCGATATCCATTACCTGCGGCCGATGCCGCCTGTTACCCAGGTGGAGGGCCGCGCGATCCTGAGCCCGACGGCCATCGAATTCGTCACCACCGGCGGCAGGCTCGGCGAACTGCAGGTGACCGAAGGCAAGTTCCGTACCTTCGATCTGCATTCCGATATCGAGTTGCTGGACCTGGAACTTGTCGCCTCGGGCCCGATCACGGAGGTGGTGCGGCTTCTGGAACATCCGCGCCTCGATCTGCTCAAGGGGCTCGGCCTCAAGGCCGATGCGATCAAGGGCGCCGCGGCGACCCGGCTGGTACTCAAGTTTCCCCTGCGCAAGGATCTCAAGTTCGATCATATGCAGATCGCGGCGGCGTCCAACCTGCGCCAGGTTGCGCTGCCGGGCGTTGCGCTGGGCAATGACCTGACCGACGGCGACATGACGCTGCGCCTCGACAAGCGGGGCATGGATGTGACCGGAACGGCGAAACTTGCGGGCGTGCCCGCGAGTGTGACCTGGACCGAGAACTTTTATTCGGGCGCGCGCTTCACATCGAGCTACGTCGTCAAGGGCGTGGTTGACGACGCGACGCGGGCGAAATTCGGCCTCGATTTCCTGGCGCCTTATGCGGCGGGAGCCGTGGGCGCCGATCTGATCGTCACGAAATTCGACAAGCGGCGCATGGCGCTGGCGGCGTCCATCGACGTGAAGGATGCAAAGCTGTCCTTTGCCGAACTGGGCTGGACGAAGGCCGCCGGCGTTCCGGGTTTCGCCCGCGTGCGCCTCGATATCGAGGACGAAAAGGTCAAGAAGATCGAGGAATTGACCATTCGTGCAGGCGACATGAAGGCCGCGGGGTCGATAAGCCTCGGGGCCGACGGCAAGTCGATTTCCGCATTCGATTTCGGCGAGATCGTCTTTACCGGAAACGATTACGCGGCGCGCGGCGCCTACCGCGACGACGGCACGCTGTCGCTCGACATATCGGGGAAGATGGCCGACATCCGGTTCTTCCTGAAGCAGAAAGAGGACGGCAAGCCCAAGCGCCCGCTCGATATCCGGGTCAAACTCGACGGCGTGCGTGCCTCGCCCAATTCGGTAATTTCGTCGGTTGCCGGTCTGCTGCGCCGTGACAGCGCCGACTGGCAGGCGCTCGAAATCGGCGGCAAGGTCGGTGCCGCCGGAACCTCGCTTGTCATGTCGATTGCCAGGCTGGGCGGGGTGCGCAAGCTGAATGTCGCTTCCGCGGATGCGGGCGCCGCCCTCAAGGCTTTCGACATCGCCGACAACATGGTCGGCGGCACCCTCAAGATCGAGGGGTCATATGACGACACCAAGCCCGGCCGCCCCCTGACCGGGCATTTCGCGGTTCGCAACTACCACATGGAAAAGGCGCCGTTCCTTGCCAAGCTGCTGGCCGTCGCATCCCTGACCGGACTGCTCGATGCGCTCTCGGGAAAGGGCATCGCCTTCGACCGTGCCGACGTGCCCTTCGTCAAGACCGGCGACGACATCGAGATCAAGGACGCGCGCGCGCACGGCAATGCCGTCGGCTTCACCGCCAACGGCCGGCTTGATCTCGACAAGGATACGATGAACATCACCGGCACGGTCGTGCCGGCCTATTCGCTGAATTCGGTTTTTGCCGACGTGCCCTTGATCGGGCGCATTCTCGTCCCGGAAAAGGGATCGGGGCTTTTCGCCGCGACCTATTCCATGCGCGGGGCCATCGATAATCCGGATGTGACGGTCAATCCGCTGGCGACGCTGACGCCGGGCTTCCTGCGCGGATTGTTCAACATTTTCGATGCGCCGGAAAAGAAGCCGGAAAAGAAGGACGCAGCGCCCAAGGCCGCGCCGCCGGCCGGGGCGCCTGCCGCTCCGCCCACGCCTGCGCGCTGAACTACTTCGTTACGATCCGGGCGATTTTCTTCTTACCGACCGTGAGCCGCCCCTCGTCTTTCTGCGGGCGAATGACAAAATTCACGTCGGTAATTTTTTCGCCGTTCAATTGCACCGCGCCGCCTTCGATCAGGCGACGGGCCTCGCTGCGCGATTTGGCGAATCCGGCATCGGTTATCGACACGATCACCGGCAGGCCCTCTGGGCCATCAATGGTGACGACGGGCAGGTCCTCGCCGAGCGCGCCTTCCTCGAAGGTCTTGCGCGCCGTATCGGCAGCGGCTTCGGCGGCGGTCTTGCCATGGACGAGGGTGGTCGCCTCCAGGGCGAGAACCTTCTTGGCCTCGTTGATCTCGGCGCCAGCGAGCTTTTCGAGGCGGGCGATCTCGGCCAGCGGCAATTCGGTGAACAGACGCAAGAAACGGCCGGCGTCGGCGTCCTGGGTATTTCGCCAGAACTGCCAGTAGTCGTAAGGCGCCAGCCGGTCTTCCGAAAGCCAGACGGCTCCCCGCGCGGTCTTGCCCATCTTTTCGCCCGATGCCGTGGTGATCAGCGGGCTGGTCAGGCCGAATACCTCGCGCTCGATGACGCGGCGGGTAAGCTCGACGCCGTTGACGATGTTGCCCCACTGGTCGGAACCGCCCATCTGCAGGCAGCAGTCGTGGCGGCGCGCCAGTTCGAGGAAGTCATAGGCCTGGAGGATCATGTAGTTGAATTCGAGGAAGCTGAGCGGCTGTTCGCGCTCAAGCCTGAGCTTCACCGAATCGAATCCCAGCATGCGGTTGACCGAGAAATGCCGGCCGTAATCGCGCAGGAAGGAAATGTAGTTGAGCTGGTCCAGCCACTCCGCGTTGTCGAGCATGATGGCGTCGGCGGCACCGCTGCCGAAGGAAAGGAAGCGGTCGAAGATTTTCTGGATGCCTGCCTTGTTGTCGGCGATCACCGATTCGGACAGAAGCTGGCGGCTCTCGTCCTTGCCCGACGGATCGCCCACCTTGGTGGTGCCGCCGCCCATCAGGACGATGGGCTTGTGGCCGCTCTTTTGCAGGTGACGCAGCAGCATGATCGGTACCAGCGAACCGACGTGCAGGCTGTTGGCGGTACAGTCGAAACCGATGTAGCCGGCGGCGACACCTTTGCCGAGTCGCGCGTCCAGGGCGTCCATGTCGGTGCACTGATGAACGAAGCCGCGTTCGATCAGGGTGTTCAGGAATTCGCTCTTGACCGTGGCCATATCGTAGAGTCTGCTTGGTTTCGGCGGGCGCCGCTGCTTTGTGGCGCTCTTTAGCACGATCGGAAGGACGGTACAAATTGAACGGCGAAGGCATGCTGCCGGGCATCGGCCCCGGCCGTGCGGTCTGGGCCATCGGCACCATGAGCGGGACCTCCATGGATGGGGTGGACGTAGCCCTTGTGCGTACCGATGGCGAAACCGTCGCCGAGGTCGGCCCGGCCCTGACGCTGGCCTACGACGATGCCTTCCGCGCCCGCCTGCGCGGCGTCATCAGGGGTGAAGGCGACGATGCCGCCGTTGCCCTGGTCGAGGCGCAACTGACCGAAAGCCACTGGATGGCGATCGGGTCGCTGGTCCGCCGCTGGACGGGAGATCCGCGCTCGATCCGCGTCATCGGTTTTCACGGCCACACCATATGGCATCGCCCCGAGGAGCACCGCACCCGCCAGATCGGCGACGGCGCATTGCTGGCGCGGCTTTCGGCGGCTCCCGTGGTGAACGATTTTCGTACCGCCGACATGGCGGCGGGCGGCGAAGGGGCGCCGCTGGTGCCGGTCTACCATCGCGCCCTTGCGCTGGCATCGAAGCTGGAGTTGCCGCTGGCGGTGCTCAATCTCGGCGGTGTCGCCAACGTGACCTGGATCGGCGCCCCCGGCGCCGACGGCGTGCCGCGGCTGCTTGCCTTCGATACCGGGCCAGGTAATGCGCTGCTCGACGATTGGGCGCTGGCCCATACGGGCAAGCCTTGCGACGTCGACGGCAAGCTTGCCGCCGCAGGACAGGAAGACGCCGCGGCGCTCGGCCGGCTCCTCGACCATCCCTATTTTCGCCGCCTGCCGCCCAAGTCCCTCGATCGGCTGGCCTTTGCCCCCGAGATCGCAGGCCTGTCGGCGGCCGACGGTGCGGCAACCCTGACCGCCTTCACCGCCGAGGCCATTGCCGCCGGCGCCGCATT
>JAURLI010000061.1 GCA_030831315.1 Alphaproteobacteria bacterium | reverse complement strand
CGTCGCAAGATAGAGGGCGAGCGTTACCCAGGATTTCTCGGTCTGCACTGCGACGCGGTCGCCCGGCTTCAGACCGCGCGCGGCCAGCACGTTGGCGATCCGGCCCGACAGCGCGTAAAGCGAACCGTAGCTGACCGTCTCGCCTCCGGGGATGACGATGAACGGCTTGGCCGGGTCGGGGACGGCGGCGGCGAACAGGTCAAACAGGTGATTGCGTGCGGTCAATGCCTCCTCCCTCTCAGCCGCGTCCCATCATTAGGTTCGGCAGCCAGGTCGCGATCTCCGGGAAGATGCACAGCAGCACGATACCCAGCACCATGCAGCCGACATAGGGCAGGGAGCCCAGCAGGATCTGGCGCAGCGATATGTCCGGCGCGATGCCGTTGATGACGTAAAGATTGAGCCCCACGGGCGGGGTGATCAGGCCGATTTCCATGTTGATGGTCAGTACGACGGCGAACCAGTAGGGATCGAATCCCGCCTGGGTGACGATGGGCAGCAGGATCGGCGCGGTCATCAGGATGATCGCCACCGGCGGCAGGAAGAAACCCGCCACCAGCAGGAACAGGTTGATCAGCGCCAGCAGCGCCCATTTGTTGATGGCCAGCCCCGCGATCCACTGTGCCACCGACTGGGTAATGAACAGCGACGACAGGGCGAAGGAGAATATCTCCGAGGCGCCGATGATCATCATGATCATCACGCTTTCCTTGAGCGTGTCGCGGAACACCCGCGACAGCGCGGGCGCCGTCCAGATGCGATAGATGACGATGGCCAGCAGCAGGCAGAACACCGCGCCGACGCCTGCCGCTTCCGACGGTGTTGCCACGCCGCCGTAAAGGACGAACAGGATGGCGACGATGACGGCAAGGAAGGGCAGCACCTTGGGCAGCGCGGCAATCCTCTCGCGCATGGTGAAGTGCCGGGTCATGTCGCCGAGCGTTAGGCCGCGGCGGCGGAAGTCGATCATGGTCCAGGCGATGAACAGCCCCGTCAGCATCAGCCCGGGCAGGATGCCCGCGATGAACAGGCGCCCGATCGAGGTTTCCGTGGAAATGCCGTAAACGATCATGGTGACGGACGGCGGAATGAGGATGCCGAGCGTGCCGCCCGCGGCGATCGACCCTGCGGCGATTTCCTTGGGGCAGCCGCGCTTGGTCATTTCCGGGATGCCCATCTTGCCGATGGCGGCACAGGTCGCGGGGGAAGAACCGGAAAGTGCAGCGAAGATCGAGCACGCACCGATGCTCGACAGCACGAGGCCGCCGGGCACGCGGTTGAGCCAGCGGTCGAGCGCATCGTAAAGATCGCGCCCCGCGGGCGAGGATGCGACCGCGGCACCCATCAGGATGAACATCGGGATGGAAACGATGCTGAAGGAATTGAGGCCGCCGAAGAACACCTCGGGCAGGATGCTGAGGCTGCCGGCCCCTTCGGCGATCAGCAGTGCCGCCACCGAGATGAAGCCGAGCGCAAAGGCGATCGGCGTGCCGACGGCGAGAACGCCGATCAGCGCGGCGACGATCAGGAGGCCCGTCAGCAGCGGCGTCATGCATTCCCCCTGACCGACTGCCAGATTTCGGCGACGTATTGCAGCACGAGGAGGCCGACGCCGAGCGGCATCGGCAGGATGGGAATCCACAGCGGCAGCGCCCACACGGTTTCCGTGCGCCAGCCGTTGGACCAGGCTTCCATGAAGTAATGGGAGGCTGACCATGCCAGCAGCGCGCAGAAGCTGATGCCGATCAGCCCGGCGATGACCGCCATGATCGCGCGTCCGCGCGGGCCCGCGGCGAGCGGCAGCACATCGACCGCGACATGGCCCTTTTCAAGAAGGACGTAGGGCGAACCCAGAAAGGTCGCGGCCACCAGCGCGAAGGTGACGAATTCCGTCTGCCATACGGTGGAGGCGCGCAGCGCGTAGCGAATCACCACCATCTCGGTGACGACCAGCGCGGCGGCGATCATCAGCCCGATGGCAAACCATCCGGCAATCCGGGACAGGGCGGAAACGATCCGCACGTATTGTGACATGAGGCGAAAACCTTCGGCGCGAAAACGCGCCCCGGGACGGCTCCGGGGCGCGTGATGCATGCGGTTACTTTACGGCGAGAGCCTTTTCGATCAGTTCCTTGCCGCCCGGCACCTTGTCCGAGAAGATCTTGTAGGAGGTCTTCTTGGCGATGGCGAGCCAGGCATCGTAATCGGCACCCGACATTTCGACGACCTTGACTCCTGCCTTCTTGAAGGCGGCGATCATCTTGTCGTCGAGCTTCTTCGATTCGCCGACGAAGTACTGCTCGGCCTTCTTCGCGGCCGCCTGCAGGGCCGACTTCTGCTTGGCGTTCAGCTTGCCCCAGGTGCGCTTGGATACGAGGATCGGCTCGTACATGAACCACAGCGCGTTGGCGCCGGGCGCCGTCAGGCACTTGGTCTGCTCATAGAGGCGGAAGGATACGAACGACCCCGACGAGGTGTTGGTCGCATCCAGCACGCCGGTCTGCATGCCGTTGTAGATTTCCGACGACGCCATCGACGAGATCGACGCGCCGGCGCCGACCAGCATCTGTTCGAAGGCCGGGCCCGCGGCGCGCGTCACCTGCCCCTTGATCGAGGCGGGGTCGGTGATGCAGGTCTTCTTGGACGCAAACGCGCCCGACAGCCAGGCGTCGGCAATGACGACAGCGCCGCCCTTGTCGATGATCGCCTTGATGTCCTTCATGAACGGCGAAGAGTTCAGGCGCAGCGCGCGGTCGTGGTTGCGCACAAGGCCCGGCATCAGCGTTGCGGAGAACTGCGGATGGCGGCCCGAAGCGTAATCGAGCGGCAGCGAGGTGATGTCGAGCTGGCCCTTGGTCAGCGCGCCCCACTGCTCCTTGGCCTTGTAGAGGGATTGGCCCGGGTAAACCTTGATTTCGAGGCCGACGTTGGCCTTTTTCACCTCGCGCGCGAGAATCTGCACCATTTCGTCGCGCACGTCGCCCTTGCCGCCCGGGAACTGGTGCGACGCCTTGAGGACGAGATCGGCCGCCCCGGCCGTGCCGCCGGCCATGCCGATCGCAGCGATTGTGAGCGCCAAGCGTTTGATAAGTGATGTAAAGGTCATGGCAAACTCCCTGCCTGTTTTGTTTTGACGGTCGCCGCTGGCGGGCAGACGGCAAATCGGTCATTGTGGTGATTGAGGATTTTCTTGCCGGACGGCAGAATGACCCCCTCTCAGGAACGCATCAAACCCGCTTTCCTGAATGCGCGTCAACCGTAATTGTATACAGAATCGGCCGCCCAAGGCGGCCGATCACATGAGGATGAACATGGTCCAGAAGCAGGGGTTGAGGGAACAGCTCGAAGACGACATCGTGATGGGCCGTTACCGGCCCGGCGAACGTCTGGACGAGGTGTCGCTCGCCAAACGTTTCGGCGTGTCGCGCACGCCGATTCGTGAAGCGATCATCCAGCTTGCCGAAACCGGCCTTCTGGAAATGCGCCCGCACCGCGGCGCCTACGTCGCCATGGTCGGCCCTCGCGAGATGGTCGAAATTTTCGAGGTCATGGCCGAGCTTGAAGGCATGTGCGGGCGCCTTGCCGCGCGCCGGATCGAGGACGACGAACTGGCGCGCCTGCGCGAGCTGCATCAGGAATGCGCTGCGGCCGTCGCTGAAAACGACCCCGATACCTATTACGCCGTGAACGGCGAATTCCATGATGTGATCTACCAGGCCTCGCGGAATTCCTATCTCGCCGACGAGGCCCATGCCCTGCACCGGCGCCTGCGCGTCTACCGACGCCTGCAGCTGCGTGTCGGCGGTCGATTGCGCACCTCGCTGGCCGAACACGAGGCGATCATCGCCGCCCTGGCCGCCCATGATGCGACGCGGGCGAACCAGTTGTGCCGGGAACATGTCCTCGTCCAGGGAGAACGTTTCAGCGACCTTGTATCCAGCCTCGAGGAACTGTCGGGGCCGGTGGCCTTGCGTCGGTAGTGGCGCGTTTCCTGAATTATGGAAAGTAATGCCACAGTTCTGACACCTTTCCTGTGTTTTCAGTGACTTAGATAAAAATCCCGCTTGTATTTGTACCCGATTGGCCCGACAGTCCGCGCCGGGATTACGGATGTCCGATCCCGGCCGCATCCTGACGGCACAACCTTTTTGGCTAGAGACACACATGGCCACCACCCCGGATTCGTTTCGCGTCGGTCCCACTCATGCGTCCCGCCCGGGCAAGCTGATGATGCTCATCCTTGCCGGTATCGTTGTCGGCTTCTTCGCCGTCGTCCTGACGCACAAGGAGCCCGCGGCCCCCGGCAGCGCGCCCACGACGCAGCAGTAGTTTCGCGAGTTTTCGCGGAAAGGGGCGCCCATCGGGCGCCCCTTTCGTTTGTGTGGCCTTGTTCGGGCGAAGAGGAATTACTATCTAGATTGAAGGCGTGCAGGGGCGGAGACCCGCGCCGGTTTTTTTACCGACAGCCACCATCAGGGGAATCGCTTCATGAACCACCACCATCGCAAGGTTCTGCACTCGCTGTTCGACCATCCGCTCAGCGCCAATATCGATTTCAAGCAGGTCGAAAGCGTGCTGGAAGAGCTCGGCGCCACGATCGACAACCGTTCCGGCGCCCGCATCGGCGTCACCCTCAAGGGGCATACGGCGGCCTTTCATCATGCCGGCCACAGCCTGTCGAAGGACGAGGTCGTGCAAATCCGCAAGTTCCTTGAAACCTGCGGTGTCACGCCCGCCGATTATCCCGTCTGATTCGTGCCGCGGCGCGGATACCAAAAAGGCGCGGCCCCGCTTTGGCGCCGCGCCTTTTTTAATGCCCGGGGGCGGTCTATTCGCCCTGCACCACGGGGTTCACGATGGTGCCGATCTTCTCGATCTCCATGCGCACGGTGTCGCCCGGCTTGAGGAAGATGCCGCGCGGCCGCCCGACGCCCGAAGGGGTGCCGGTGGAAATCACGTCGCCCGGCAGCAGGGTGAACAGTTCCGACAGGTATTCGATCTGTTCATCGATCTTGAAGGTCATGTCGTCGGTGTTCGAATTCTGCTGCAGCGTTTCGTTCACCCAGGTCTTTAAGTCGAGCTTCTGCGGGTCGCCGATATAGCGGTGCGGCACCATGACCGGGCCCATCGGCGCGCCGGTATCGCAGCTCTTGTGCTGGATCCAGTCGCGGTCCCACTGCGGCCAGTCCTTGCGATGTCCGATGTCGCGCAGCGACACGTCGTGGCAGATGGTATAGCCGGCGATGTAGTTGTAGGCATCCTTGGCCTTGACGTTGCGCGCGGGGAGGCCGATGACGACGGCAAGCTCCACTTCCCAGTCCACCTGCTTCGAGGTGTGCGGGATCTTGATCGCCTCATTGGTGCCGATGACGCCCTGGCGCGCCAGCTTGATGAAGAAGTAGGGCTTGCGCGTGGTCTTGTCATAGCCCGCGCCGCCCGCCATTTCGCGGGTATGGGCGCCGTAGTTCGAGCCCGCCATGAACAGGGTGTTGGGATAAAGGAGCGGCGCTTTCAGCGTCAGCTTGTCCTGGGCGCCCACCTCGGCCGCGCCCAGCTTGCCTGCCGCTGCCGCCTCGGCGAAGCCTTCAAGCAGCTTTTCCGCATTGTCCCAGTCGCGCACCATGTCGATGGTGCGATAGCCCGGCAGTTCCTTGCCGGTGCTGTCGGCGGCCTTGAGTACGTCAAAGACCTTGCCACCGACGCTGATGCCGGCACGCGCGGTTCCTGCCTTGTCGGCATATGTCAGAAGCGAATACATGTTCGGTTATCCCTGTCTGTCGTTTGTATCTTGTGTTCCCGATTACGGCTTGCTGAGCGCATCGGCCTTGCGGACGATGTCGGCAGGGGCCTTGGCCAGCCGCTGCATGACGCCGTCGAGGTACTGACCCGTTTCCGGCTCGAGGTCGAGGCGGCGCTTCTTGGCGTCGGCGAGGAAGGCCGGGTCCTTGACCATGGCGTTGAAGGCGGCGCGCAGCGCCGTCAGCCGGTCCGCGGCAAGCTTCGGCGGCCCCCACAGCGCGTAGCCGAAGGACGACGACGAGCACAGCAGTTCCATGATCTGGCGCTGTTCGGGATCGCTCAGCAGTTCCGGCGCCGTCGGCACGCCCGGCAAGCCGGGGTGGTGGTCGAGGCCGACGATCCACAGGTACTTCATCTTGCCTTCGGCGACCTGCTTCTTGATGGAGCGCTCGACCACGGTCATCGACGTGCCGCCCAGTGCGTGAACCTCGCCTTGCTCGATGGCCAGCAGCATCTTGGGAGAAGATTCGTAGCCGCGCAGCACTTTGAACTTCGTGCCGAGCATCCGGTTGAAGGCCATGGGAATTCGTGTCGTGGCGCTGTTGGGCCCCGATGCGGCGATGACGATTTCCGCCTTCTTTGCAGCTTCGACCGTGGTCGCGGGCGCATCGGCGCGCACCAGCGCGATGTTGAGCGCACGCACCAGCCGCCCGAGGTAGCTGAAGTTCGTGACGTCGTAGGCGGCCTTTTCGCCCAGAACCTTGTTCAGCGCGAGCTGGGAATTGAACACGCCGAGCTCGGTGCCGTCCTGGCGGGCGGGCCCGTAGATATAGGAAGCCGCCGCCGACGATCCGCCGCCCGGCTTGTTCTGCACGACGACGCGCGGGTTGCCCGGAATGTGATTGCCGATGTGCCGGCCCATCAGCCGGGTATAGGCGTCGTAACCGCCGCCCGGCCCGAAGCCGACATAGAGCGTGATCGACTTGCCGGCGTAGGAAACTTCAGCCTTGGCGGGGCCGATGAAAGCGAGCGCGGCCGCCGCCAGCGCGGCGCAAAGCATGGTCTTGTTCATGTGTTCTCCCCGGGCCAAAGCCCATTTCTGCGCGTTGGCCGCGCATTACCGTATGTTTTCCGGCTCATTAAATCCGAGCCCGCGGGGCTTGTCCATTAGGCCGAAGGCGGGTCAGAGCCAGCGCAGGCGCCGGAACAGCCAGAGCTGGACCGCGGCTACGGTCGCGAGTCCGCCGACCACCAGCCAGAAGGCCACCGGCATGTCCTTGGAACCGGGAATGCCGTCGACGTTGATCCCGAGCAGCCCGGTAAAAAAGCCGAGCGGCAGCAGCACCGCCGAGATCACCGTCAAGACGTAGATGGTGCGGTTCATGTCGTCGCTGATGCGGTTACGCAGTTCGTCCTGCACGACGGCGCCGCGATCGCGCAGCGCATCCAGATCTTCGACGAAACGGGTGATGTGATCCGATACCTCGCGCAGGCGCGCTTTGTGTCCCGGCGTCAGCCACGGTGCCTGTTCCATCTGCAGGCGGTTCATGGCATCGCGTTGCGGCGCCAGATAGCGGCGCAGTTCGATCGCCTGGCGGCGCACCCGGCCGAGCGCGCGGCGCAGTTCGGGATTGTTGTCGAGGCGCGGCTTCTCGCCATCCTCGCCTTCGAGGATGCTGCCTTCCAGCCGGTCGACCGCATCTTCCAGCTGTTCAAGGGTCGGCCCCATGCGATGCATCAGGCGGTCGGCGATGAAGGCGAGAAAATCGCCGATGTTGCGCGGGCCGGTTCCGCGGGCGAACTCGTCGCGCGCGTCGTTGACCGCCATGATTCGCCGATGGCGGGTCGTGATGATTCTTTCCGGCCCCGCGAGGATGCGCACCGACACCATGTCTTCGGGATCGGATTCCGGATTGAGGTTGACGCCCCTGAGGCAGACCAAAAGGCTGTCGCCGATCGCCACCGCGCGTGGGCGTGTCTCGTCGGCGAGCAGCGTTGCCGCTGCCTGTTCGTCGGGCACGTTGTCGCGGACCCAGTTCACTGCATTGGGATCGCGGAAATCGAGGTGCACCCACATATAGCCGTCACCGGGTTTCCACGCGGTGATCTCGTTCCAGCCAACCTCGCGTCCATGGCCGCTGCCGTCGAAGGCGACGGCACAGATCAGGCCCCCGTTTTCGTCGCTCATTGATGCCTCGCTTGCACCGGTTTCGCCGCCAGCATAACAGATGCGCGGTGCGGCGCGAGCGGCTAAGCTTCAGGCGTGATTTAATGAACCGGAGCGGTGCGGAGATCACATGACCAATCTGTTCAGCCCCGAAAAGCTCGAAGTATGGCTTGCGCGGATTCGCGACTGGCTGGTTCAAGACATCTTCGTCATGGCCAACCTGATCCAGCTTGGCGGCGTCGTGCTGGCGCTGGCGCTGGCTTATGTCGCCGCGCCCGCGTTCCGGCGCATCTGCGCGCGTCTCGTCGAGCGCGTCGGGGCCAGCGGCTGGGTGGCTCGTGCGTTGCAGGAGGTGGAGGAAAACGTCCTCGCCATTACCTGGCTCGCGCTGCAATGGTTGATGTACGTGCTGGCCTCGGGCACGCCGCTCGGCGGCGACCTGATCGAGGTGACGGTCAGCCTGCTGGCCGCCTGGGTGGTGATCCAGTTCACCTCCATCCTGATCCGCGACAGGGCGTTGCGCCGTACGGCAGCGCTGCTGGCATGGACGGTGGCGGCGCTGAACGTGGTCGACCTGCTCGCCCCGGTCATGCGTATCCTAGATTCCTCGGCCGTGCAGATCGGCGGCTTCAGGCTGTCGGTCATGGTGGTGCTCAAGGGCCTGGCGCTGTTTGCGCTGCTGCTGTGGGCGGCGCTGCTGGCGTCGCGCGCGCTTGAACGCCGCCTCGGTGCGTCCGAACGCCTGTCGGCTTCGGTCAAGGTGCTGTTCGGCCAGTTGTCAAAAATCATCTTCGTCAGCGTGGCGATCGTCGTCTCGCTGGCGTCGGTGGGCGTGGACCTGACGGCTTTCGCGGTGTTCACCGGCGCGCTCGGCGTCGGCATCGGCCTCGGCCTGCAGAAGGTCGTCGCCAACCTGTTCTCCGGCGTGCTTCTGCTGATGGATCACTCGATCAAGCCGGGCGACGTGATCGGGGTTGGCAAGACCTACGGCTGGATCAATTTCATGGGGGCGCGATACGTCTCGGTCATCACCCGCGACGGTACCGAGCACCTGATCCCGAACGAGACACTGGTGACCACGCCGGTCGAGAACTGGTCGTATTCGAACGACCTCGTGCGGCTCAAGATTCCCATCGGCATTTCCTACAAATGCGATCCGCGCAAGGCCATCGCCCTGATTATCGAGGCGGCGGGCGATGTCTCCCGCGTTCTCAAGGAGCCCAAGACCGTGGTGCTGATGAAGGGCTTCGGCGACAGTTCTGTCGATCTCGAGGCGCGCATCTGGATCAACGATCCCCGTAACGGCATCAGCAACGTCAAAAGCGAGGTGCTGCTGCGCGTCTGGGACAGGTTCCACGCTGCCGGGATCGAAATTCCCTATCCCCAGCGTGACCTGCACATCCGTTCCAATTCCGCCAGTTTCGGTCCACAGCCGCCGGCCGCGTCCTGAGGGCGCCCCGCGAAAGGCCATAGGCGCGGCGGCGGGCGGCCCCTATACTGACGAAATTCCGCAACCGACAGCCGGTAGTCTCATGCACAAGGTCGAAATTCCCGACTGGGTGAAAAATCACGTCACGACGCGCCGTGGCCGCCTGCACGTGTTTTCGGACATGGATCCGGCGCGCACGGCGCTGCTCGTCGTCGACCTGCAGCGCGGCTTCATGGACGAAGCCGTTGCCCATTCCTTCGTTCCCGAATCTCTCGACATCGTGCCCAACGTCAATCGTCTTGCTGCCGCCCTGCGCGCGGCGGGCGGGCGCGTCGTCTTCATTCGCATGGTCGCCAACGAAAAGGTCGCCCGCGAATGGTCCGTCTATTACGACGAGTTGACCCAACCCGGCCAGCGCGCGCGCCGCTTCGACGGCATGAAGGCTGGCGGGCCGGGACATGATCTTTGGCCGGGCCTCGATGTCGGCGCGGCCGACCTGATCGTGGACAAGACCCGCTACTCGGCCTTCATCCAGGGATCGAGCGATCTCGAGGCGGTGCTCCGGCGCGAGGGCATCGATACCGTGCTCGTCACCGGCACGGTCACCAATACCTGCTGCGAATCGACAGCGCGCGACGCCATGATGCGCAATTTCCGCACGGTGATGATTTCCGACGGCAACGCCGCGCGCACCGACGAGGCGCACATGTCGGCGCTGATCAATTTCTACCTGTCTTTCGGCGACGTCATGACGACGGCGGAAGCTGAAGCCTATATCGCCGCCAACGCAGGCGGCGCCAGTGCCGCTCCGCGCACGGCCTGACCGCGGTCCCCAACCCATGAGCCTTGCCGAAAACGCGAGTACGCGTCAGCCCCAGCCGCCCGAATCGAGCGAGTTCAAGACCTTTGCCGGTCGCCTTGACGTGCGTGTCATGCGGTTGCTGCTGCCTTTCCTGTGGCGCGAAAATTCCTTCGAACTGCGCGCGCGCGTCGTCTTTGCGCTGGTGCTGCTGGGCATCGCCATCGTCGCCAATGTCTATGTGCCGATCCTCTACAAGGGCGCGGTCGATGCCCTGACGCTGAAGGATGCGGCGCTGATCGTCATCCCCTTCGCCCTGATTTTCGCCTACGGCCTGCTGCGCTTCACGGCTGCCGCTTCGGCCGAAATCCGTGATGCCATCTTCGCCAAGGTCACCCAGCGCGCCGTGCGTCAGGTTGCGACGCGGGTCTTCCGGCACCTGCACGTGCTGTCGCTCCGCTTTCATCTCGACCGCCAGACGGGCGGGCTCAGCCGCGCCATCGAACGCGGCATGCGCGGCATCGAATTCACGCTGGCCTTCATGCTGTTTTCAATCATCCCGACGATTCTCGAAATCGTCGTGGTCTGCGCGATCCTGTGGACGCTCTACGATTTCTGGTTCGCCTCCGTCACCTTCGTCACCATCGGGACCTACATCTTCTTCACCCTGACGGTGACGGAATGGCGGCTGCGTTTCCGCCGCGAGATGAACGCCCGCGACCAGGAAGCCAGCACGCGGGCGATCGATTCGCTGCTCAATTTCGAAACGGTGAAATATTTCGGCAACGAGGGGCACGAAGCCGAACGCTACGATCGTGCCATGTCGCGCTACGAGCGGGCCGCCGTGCGCAACAAGACATCGCTGTCGCTGCTCAACGTCGGCCAGGCGCTGATCATTGCCGCGGGGCTGGTCGCGGTCATGACCATGGCGGCGAGGGGCGTGAAGTCCGGCGTCATGACGGTGGGCGACTTCGTGCTGGTGATGACATACATCGTCCAGCTCTACACGCCGCTTGATTTCCTTGGTTACGTCTACCGCGAGGTCAAGCAGTCGCTGACCGACATGGAGGTGATGTTCAACCTGCTGGCCGTATCGCCGGAAATCAAGGACCGTCCGGGGGCGAAGCCGCTGGCGGTCGCGGGCGGCGAAGTGGTGTTCGAGGATGTGGGCTTCGGCTACAACGCCGACCGGCCGATCCTGAAAGGCGTCAGCTTCCGCGTTCCCGCCGGGCGCAAGGTCGCCATCGTCGGGCCGTCGGGTGCTGGGAAATCGACCATTTCGCGGCTCCTGTTCCGCTTCTACGACGTCAGTTCCGGCCGCATCACCATCGACGGGCAGAACCTGCGCGAGGTCACGCAGGAATCCCTGCGCGGTGCCATCGGCATCGTTCCGCAGGATACGGTGCTGTTCAACGACACGGTCCTCTACAACATTGCCTATGGTCGCCCGGGCGCCTCGGAGGCCGATATCGAGCAGGCCGCCAGGCTCGCCTCCATTCACGATTTCATCGTCTCGACGCCGCAGGGCTACAACACGCGGGTGGGCGAGCGCGGGCTCAAGCTCTCGGGCGGCGAAAAGCAGCGCGTCGCCATCGCCCGCACCATGCTGAAGAACCCGAATATCCTGATTTTCGACGAAGCGACCAGCGCGCTCGATTCCCACACCGAAAAGGAAATCCAGGCGGCGCTGCGCCAGGTATCGGAAAACCATACGACGCTGGTCATCGCCCACAGGCTTTCGACCGGGATCGACGCGGACGAGATCATCGTCCTCGATCAGGGGCGCATCACCGAGCGCGGCACCCACGCGGGGCTTCTGGCAAAGGGCGGGCAATATGCCGCCATGTGGGCGCGCCAGCAGGAAGCGGCGCATTTGCGCGAAACCCTGGCCCAGGATCTCGGCGAGGCGGGCGCGGGCGCGGAACTGGCGAGCGAAGGGCTCGATCCCGATAATCTCAAGAAAATCTGAGGCGGCGAGAAGTCGCGGCGCCTAGTAGGGCGCGTAGGACTTTTCCTCGATGATGTCGGCGCCGAGCGCGTCGTTGATCTCGCGCTTGAGGCGCGCGCGCTCATCATTGGTGAAATAGACGGCGCGGGCCAGCTCGACGAACTTCGGCCCGAAGTCGCGCGCGCGTTCGCAGTCGCGGATATCGTCCTCGATCACCCACAGTTTTTCGTTCACCGCCTTCAGGCCATCATGCAGGCGGGCGATGTCGTCGCGCGCGGGGATGTGCTTGGCCACCACCGCGGCAAGCTCGTCACGTTCGCGTTTCACGTTCACCAGCTTGGCAGCGTCGGCGATACGTTCGCACTTGATTTCGAGGATGGTCAGGCGGTCGAGCACTTCGCCGGGCGAAATGCGGATCGTAATCGTGTTTGAATCAGCCATGGGCTCCGATGCGCGCGCCGAGCGCCTCCGTCATGTCCGCGAAAACCGCTTTCCAGTCGCCGGGACGCGGCTGGCGGTAGACATGCACGGTGGGATACCAGACGGACCGCTCGCCCTCAAGCCCCCAGCGCCAGTCGGGCACGTGGGCAAGGGCCAGCCAGGCGGGCACGCCGACCGCTCCGGCCAGGTGGGCCAGCGCGGTATCTGAACTGATCACGAGGTCGAGCGCGGGCAAAACCGCCGCCGTATCCATGAAGGCGGCGTCACTATCGAGCTCGGGCGCGAGATCGACGAAGGGCAGGACTTTCGGCCATCCGGCGATCTGTTCGCGCCCCGCGCCCTGCTGCAGGCCGATCAAAGTAACGCCCGGGAGCGCTGAAAGGCGCTCGAACATGGCGAGCGGCAGGGATCGTTCGCGATCGGCGGCATAATCGGGGTTGCCCTGCCAGGCGACGCCGATGCGCAGGCCCGCGACGGAGGAAAGGCGTTCGTGCCAGCGCGCCACGCGTTCGGGTTCGGGCAGGAGGTAGCCGCTGCGCCCAAGACGCTGGCCGGAGGCCGCATGGACGAGACGCGGCAGGCTCATCATCGGCGCCCAGACGTCGAACCGCGGCAGGGGCGCATCGAGGGATGACGTGCCTGAGACGCCGCTGATGCGGCGCGCAAGCGCCAGCAGCTTTTCGGGACCACGGTAAATCACCCGCGCGCCCAGCTTTTCCACGTCGGCTGCAAAGCGCAGGAACTGGATGGCGTCACCCATGCCCTGTTCGTGTTGAACGAGCAGCGTGCGGCCCGGAATCGGGCGACCGTCCCACTCGGCGCCGCTGGCCGGTCCGGCCATCATGCCGGGCATGCGCCGGCGCGCCTCGAAATTCTCGAGCCCCGATGCCCAATGACCGGCCATGCACTGGGCCAGGGCCATGTTCCAGCGGGCCTCGGCATCGGCCGGATTGAGGGCGAGCGCGCGCTCAAGCTCGTTGGTCGATTCGTCAAGACGACCCATGCGCCGGAGCGTGGCGCCCAGGCTGACGCGCGCGCCGCGGTGGGCGGGGTCAAGGGTCAGCGCACGCCGGTAGGCGCCGATGGCTTCGTCACGCCGCCCGGCGGCTTCCAGCGTGTTGGCGAGATTGAAGGAAAAGACGGCGGCGGTCGGACGCAAACCGGCGGCGCGGCGCTGGCAATCGATCGCGGCGTCGAAATCGCCGCGTTCCTTGTGAACGAGGCCGAGGTTCGACCAGCCTTCGGCGAAGTCGGGGGAAATCTCCACCGCCTGGGCCAGTTGCGCCGCCGCTTCCTCGAGACGTCCCGACCGCTTCAGCGTATTGCCGAGGTTCGAGCGCGTCAGCGCCCGGCCGGGGTCCTTTTCCAGCGCATCGTGATAGTGCGACGCGGCTTCGTCGTAACGTTCGAGGGATTGCAGGATATGGCCGGCCGAATGCAGGAAATCGGGGTTTGCCGGATCGCGGGCCAGCGCTTTTGAAATCAGTTGCAGGGCGCGTTCGGGGCGGCCCTTGTCGAAGGCGGCAAGGCCGAGAAGATGGAGCGCACGCGGATCGCCGGGGCTGGCCGCAAGGGCGCGCTTGTAGCAGGCCTCCGCCTTGGCGATCGCGCCGACGCGATGATGGGCGAGGCCGGCTTCGATCTGGTCAATGGTCTGGCGGGCAGGGGCGCTCACGACGGGTCCTTGGAATTCCGGGCGGCCCCATTGTGCCCCGGCGCGGGTTTACGAACCCTTTATGCGAACAGGGAGATCAAACCGCTTCCAGCACGGCTTCCGGCGGGCGGCCCAGGCGGGCCTTCCTGCCGTTTACGATGATCGGGCGCTCGATCAGCACCGGCTCCTTCGCCATGGCGTCGAGTGCGGCCGTGGCGCTCGCCGTCTTGGGGTCGATCTTGGCCTTGGCCAGTGCCGCCTTTTCGCGCCGGCGCAGGAGGTCGCGGGGGTGAACGCCGATCAGTTCCGCGATCTTCTTCAGTTCCGCCTTGCCGGGCGGGGTCTTGAGGTACTCGACGATTTCCGGCTCCACCCCTTTCTTGCGCAGGAGATCAAGCGCCTTGCGCGAGGTGACGCAGCGGGGATTGTGATAAAAAACGATTGCCATGGTGCGGGCCTCTCCGTTTGCGGACGCAAATTTTTCGAAATTATAGCGGTGGCTCGTCGTCCGGGCAAAAAGTGACTTGGTCAAGCGAACGCGCTAGTCTTGGTTTCTGTTATGACAGATATCCTCGTCAATTTTTTGCTGGGTTCCTGCCGCCGCGCCAGTCGGGTGCTCGGCGCGCTCGTCCTTGTCGTGGCATTGGCCGGTCCGGTGCTGGCGCAGGGCTCCGCGCCGCCGCAGGTCCAGGGGACTTCTGCGGAACTGGAAGCCCTTTCGGCGACCCTGCGCGACGAGGCGAAGCGGGCCGAATTCCTGAAATCCCTCGATGCCCTGATCGCCGCGCGGCGTGCCGCCGAAGTGCCTGCGCGGCCTTCCCGTCCGGGGTTGAGCGACCGTGTCGCCCAGGCGGTGTCAGAGCGGGTCGGCGCGCTTGCAGGCCGCATGACCGCCGTGCTTTCCGTCCTGCGCGAGGCGCCGCGTCTCCTGCCCTGGCTGGAAAGTCAGGTCATGGTTCCCGCCAAGCGCGACCGCCTCGTCGGTCTCGGGTGGCGGTTCCTCGTCATCGTCGGTATCGGCATGGCGGCGCAGTTTGCCTTCCGCAAACTGACCGATGGCGTGCGCCACAGCCTGGAAAAGGTTCCTGCCGAAGAAAACATGGTGCCGCGTGCTCTCCGGTTCGTCGGTCGCATGCTGATGCTCTATTTCAACGCCTTTGCCTATGCGGGCGGCGCTTACGCGGCTTACATGGCACTGCCCATAACAGGACCGGCGTCGCCGGTGCTGCTGGTGGGCGTGTCGTCCTTCTTCGTGGCGAAGCTGATCCTGGCCACGGCGCGGGTGTTGCTGTCGCCGGGCGTCGCCGGATTGCGGCCGGGGTCATTCAGCGACGAGACGGCGCAGTATCTCTACATCTGGGTGCGCCGCCTCGTGCGCATCTTCGTTTACGCATTTTTCCTGCTCGAGGCGGTGCGCCTCGTTGGCTTGCCGGCCCCGGCCCATGATTCGCTGCTCTATCTCGTCGGCCTTGCCTTTGTCGGGTTCCTGATCGTTTTTGTCCTTCAGAACCGTGCCGCCGTCGCCGATGCAATCCGCGGCGCGGGCGGGGGCGGACTGGCGGGCGGGGCGCGGGCGCGCATCGCGGGGGTGTGGCATATCGCTGCCTTCGCCTATATCGCCGCCGTTTACCTGGTCTGGCTGTTCAAGGTGAAGGGCGGCTTCGAATACCTGATGATCGCCACCGGATGGACGGTACTGATCCTCGTGCTCTCCCGCCTCGCGCTCGCCGGAATCGACCGCGCGCTCGATCGGATCATGCGTATCGGCGCCGATATGGGCGAACGCCTGCCGGGACTGGAAGCCCGCGCCAACCGCTACATGACCGTGCTGCGCGCGCTGGCCCGCTGGGCCATCGCCATTTTCACGGTCCTGCTGGTGCTGTTTGCCTGGGGGCTGGATACGCTGGCCTGGCTCGGTTCGGCCGACGGCCAGGCGCTGATCGAGAAAACCATCACCATCGTCATCATCGCCCTTCTTGCGATGGCGGCGTGGGAGACGGTCAATATCGCCCTTGCCCGCCATATCGAGAAACTCGAAAGCCGCGGCGCCGGGGCCGGGCGAATCAAGACCCTGCTGCCGCTGGTGCGCACCACGGTTCTGGTTCTGCTGATCACGCTGGTGTCGCTGATCGTCCTTTCGGAAATCGGCATCAACATCGCGCCGCTGCTGGCCGGCGCGGGCGTTCTGGGCCTTGCCATCGGCTTCGGGTCGCAGAAGCTGGTGCAGGACGTCATCACCGGCCTGTTCATCCTGGTCGAGGATACGCTGGAAGTCGGCGACGTCGTTCAGTTCGACGCCGACCACTCGGGTACGGTGGAGGCCCTTTCCATCCGCACCGTGCGGCTGCGCGATGTCGCGGGCAACGTGCACGTGTTGCCTTTTTCAGAGGTCAAGACCGTCGTCAACAAGACCAAGGACTGGTCGTTCTACGTTTTCGATGTGGGCATCGCTTATCGCGAAAATGTCGATCACGTCATCGGCGTGCTGCGCGAGATCGGCGCCGATCTGCAGAAGGATGCCGAGTTCGGCGCGCTGATCGCCGAACCGCTCGAGATTTTGGGCCTCGACAAGTTTGCCGACTCGGCGGTGATCATCAAGGCACGCATCAAGGTCGTGCCGCCCGGCAAGCAGTGGACGGTAGGCCGCGAATTCAACCGCCGCATGAAGGCCCGCTTCGATGCCGAAGGCATCGAGATTCCGTTCCCGCACCAGACCATCTATTTCGGCGAGGACCGTTCGGGCCGCGCGCCAGCCGTCCATGTAGCGATTTCGCCCACCGACTCGTCCGGGGGCAAGTCGGGCAGCTGAATTAATCGTCCTCGTCCGTGCCGTCGATCACGTCGCGCGCAATTCCATAACTGAAGCCGGCGCGGGCAAGCGCCGCCAGGTCGCGCTCGCGCATGTCCTTGCGGCGGGCAGCATCGCGCCAGGGACCGAGGCGTCGGCGCCGTGCAAGCCGCTCCGCGGCGTCGCGGTCGAGGGTGCGGGCATTGCCGTTGCCCTCATTGGCCGCCAGCGTCGCAAGGGCGTGTTCGATTTCGGCGGTGCCCACGCCTTTCTGGGCGAGCTTCATGCGGATCGCACGAAGCGGCTGGCCGCGCTCGAACAGGGTACGGGCGCGCGCCTCGGCGAAGGCGGCATCGTTCAGCAATCCGGCCTCGCGGTAGCGCGCGATGATGGCGGCGATCAACGCGGCCCCTTCTTCCCGGTCGCCGATCCCGGCACGCGCCGCGCGATCGACGCGGCGCATCAGGACCCGTTCAAGGCCCTTGGCGGAGGCGGCAAAGCGGCCGAGATAGGCGAGCGCTGCGTTTTCGAGCGACTGGCGCGTGGGCTTGCGGGGGGCGCGCCTGCGCCGGGGCGGCGCTTTTTTATCCGCGGTGTCCGGTTCCTTTTTCATGCGGCCACATTGGCAGGCTTGCCATTGCCTGTCATCCCGCCCTAGAACATGGCCATGTCCTCGATGCCCGAACAAACCCCGCAGCCGGAACTGGCGCCCCGTCCCATCGGGCGGATCAACTGGATCGGCCTTGCCGCCCTCGTGCGCAAGGAAGTGCGGCGCTTTCTCACGGTCTGGGTGCAGACCGTCGGCGCTCCGATGGTGACGACGCTCCTGTTTCTGGCGGTATTCACGCTGGCGCTCGGGCGCGCGCTTCAGGTCGTGGGCGGCGTGCCCTTCACGCAGTTCCTGGCACCCGGCCTGATCATGATGTCCATGATCCAGAATTCCTTCGCCAACTCGTCCTCGTCCATCGTGTCGTCGAAGATGCAGGGCAATATCGTCGATATCGTCATGGCGCCGCTGTCGCCCATCGAACTCACGATCGGCTATGGCCTGGGTGGCATGGTGCGCGGGCTGATGGTCGGCGCCGGCGTGGCGCTCGCCATGTCGCTGTTCGTGCCGATTACCATCGTCCATCCGTTCCATGCGCTGTTCTTCGCGGCGATGGCATCCCTGATGCTCAGCCTGCTCGGTGTCGTCGGTGGCATCTGGGCCGACAAGCACGAACAGAACGCGGCGGTGACCAATTTCATCATCACCCCGCTCGCGTTCCTGTCGGGGACGTTCTATTCCATCGACCGGCTGCCGGGGATGTGGAATACGGCGGCGCGGATGGATCCGTTTTTCTACATGATCGACGGCTTCCGCTACGCCTTCACCGGCCATTCGGATGCCCCGCTCATCATCGGCTACGCCATCATGGTGGTGGGGAACCTGGGCCTCGGGCTGCTGGCCTGGGCCCTGTTCCGGTCCGGCTACCGGCTGCGGGCCTGACAAAAACCGCGGAAAACAGGGGTTTCTGGGACGTTCCGCCCTTCCGCTGGGCGTTGACAGCCCCGCCCGGGGCATGGATACTCACCGCTTTTTCCACAGACCCCCACGGGATTCGGCCCCTTCGCGGGCCGAAATGCCGTTTTACCGGGGCCAGGAGGGTAGCGTGATTCCCGCAGTAATGCCGACCTACGTACGGGCCGACCTCGCTTTCGAACGGGGCGAAGGTGCTTATCTGTTCACCGCCGACGGCACGCGCTACCTCGATTTCTGCGCGGGCATCGCGGTCGATTGCCTCGGGCACGCGCATCCGCATCTTGTCGAGGCGCTCGGTGCCCAGGCGAAAAAGCTCTGGCATACCTCCAACATCTTCCGCATTCCCGATCAGGAGCGGCTGGCCGAACGGCTGGTCGCCAATACGTTCGCCGACACGGCCTTCTTCTGCAATTCGGGCGCCGAGGCGGTCGAATGCGGCATCAAGACGGCGCGGGCCTATTTCGATGCGGCGGGCGAGCCCGACCGCTACCGGATCATCTGCGCCGAAAACGGCTTTCACGGCCGCACGCTTGCCACCATTGCGGCGGGCGGACAGGAAAAGCTGCTCAAGGGTTTTGCCCCCGCGGTCGAGGGCTTCGATCATGTCGGCTTCGGCAACCTCAACGAGACGCGCGCGAAGATCAGCGACAAGACCGCGGCCATCCTGATCGAGCCCGTGCAGGGCGAGGGCGGCATCCTGCCCGCGCAGGAAGACTACCTGAACGGGTTGCGCAAAATCGCCGACGAATACGGCCTGCTGCTGTTCTTCGACGAAGTGCAGTGCGGCATGGGCCGTACCGGCAAGTTGTTTGCCTATGAATGGTCGGGCGTTGCGCCCGACATCATGGCGGTGGCCAAGGGGATCGGCGGCGGCTTCCCGGTCGGTGCGTGCCTGGCGACGGAGCGTGCCGCCAAGGGCATGGTCGTGGGCGCCCATGGCTCCACCTATGGCGGCAATCCGCTCGCCATGGCGGTGGCCAATGCCGTTCTCGACGTCATGCTGGCACCCGGCTTCATGGAAGGCGTACAGAAGATGGGCGCGCTCCTGGTCGACAAGCTGCAAGGCGTCGTCGCGAAGCATCCCAAGACGCTCAAGGGCGTGCGCGGGCGCGGCCTGATGGTCGGCCTGATGTGCCAGGACGATCCCAAGACGCTGGTGCAGAAACTGCGCGACAACAAGATGCTGAGTGTCGGTGCGGGCAACAACGTCGTTCGCCTGCTGCCGCCGTTGATCATTGATGAATCCCATATTTCCGAGGCGGTCGCCATCATCGACGCGACCTGCACGGAACTGGAAGGCAAGGCATGAGTACCGCCCGGGCACCCAGGCGCAGCCCCAGTCCCGTCGCCAGCCGGGAGGACAGGGGCGTGCGCCACTTCCTCGATATCGACCGGCTGCCTGCGGATACGCTGCGCAGCATTCTCGACCTTGCGGTCGCCTACAAGCGCGGCGAAGCGGCGCCGGGCGGGGAGCGTCCCTGCGCCGGCAAGACGCTGGCCATGGTCTTCGAGAAGCCCTCGACGCGGACCCGCGTTTCCTTCGAGGTCGGGATGAAGCAAATGGGCGGTCTGGTGACGATCATCAGCCAGTCCGACTCCCAGATGGGGCGCGGCGAGACCATCGCCGATACCACGCGCGTCCTGTCGCGCTATGCCGACGTCATCATGTTCCGCACGCTGCGTGAATCGAGCCTTCTCGACATGGCCGCCCATGCCGGCGTGCCGGTGATCAACGGCCTGACCGACAAGAGCCACCCCTGCCAGATCATGGCTGACATCATGACCTTCGAGGAAGCGAAGGGGCCGATCAAGGGACGTACCGTGGCCTGGGTGGGCGATGGCAACAACGTCTGCGCATCATGGATTCATGCTGCGGTGCATTTCGGTTTCCAGATGCGCGTGGCGACGCCGCGCGCACTTGCCCCCGAAGCCCGCATGGTCGAACGGGCGCGAGCGGCGGGTGCCGATCTCGTGCTGCTGACCGATGCCTATGAAGGGGTCAAGGGCGCCGATTGCATCGTCACCGATACCTGGCTCAGCATGGGCCACGGGGTCAACACCGACGCGGCGCTGAAGGCGCATATCGCCCAGCTCGAACCCTATCGCGTCGATGAGGACCTGATGGACGCGGCAGCGCCCGGCGCGATCTTCATGCATTGCCTGCCGGCTTCGCGCGAGCGCGAGGTATCGGGCGCCGTCATCGACGGGCCGCAGTCGGTCGTCTGGGACGAGGCGGAAAACCGCATGCATGTCCAGAAGGGCATCCTGCACTGGTGCCTGTCGGGCGCCGGCGCCTGACGAGCCGATGGCAACGGGCCCCGAGCTTTCCGCGGATTTTGTCGTTCCATTCCAGGTCGAGCGCGCCGCCCTGCGCGGGCGGATCGTACGCCTTGGCCCGTTGCTTGATGAAATCGTTTCGCGCCATGCCTATCCGCGCCCGGTGTCGCTGCTGCTGGCGGAGCTTGTCACCCTGACGGCGACGCTTGCCAGCGCGCTGAAATACGAAGGGGTATTCACCCTTCAGATCAGCGGCAAGGGGCCCGTGTCGATCCTTGTTGCCGATATGACCAGCACCGGAGACCTGCGCGCCTATGCCCAGTTCGATGCCGACGCGGTTGCGGCGGTGGCGGACGGGCCGGTGCTTTCGCCGGTGTCGGGACTGCTGGGAACGGGGCATCTCGCCTTTACCGTCGATCAGGGCGCCGACACGGAGCGCTATCAGGGCATCGTCGCGCTCGAGGGCAATACCCTGACGGACTGCATTCACCATTACTTCCGCCAGTCCGAGCAGCTTGACGCGGCGATCAAGGTTGCCGTCGAAGGTGGGGAAGGTATGCCGTGGCGGTCGGGCGCCATCATGATTCAGCGCCTGCCCGGTGAGGCGCGCGCAGATGAACTGACGCGCGCAGAGGCCGACGAGGCCTGGCGGGAGGCGGTCGCCCTGATGGGCAGCGCCCGCGCCGAGGAAATGACTGATCCCGCCCTTGCGCCGGAACGCCTCCTGTTCCGGCTTTTCCACGCACCGGGTGTGCGCGCCTATGAAAGCGTTGCGTTGCGCGCGGGCTGCCGCTGCTCGCGGGCCCGGGTGGAACGCACCCTTTCGTCCTTTCCCCGCGAAGAGGTTGTGGCGCTCATCGAAGACGATGCCGTGCGTGTGAAATGCGAATTTTGCGGCACAGACTATGCCTTTGATCGTGCCGCCATCGACGCCTTGTTCGCCGCCTGACGGCATCTTGGCGAATTTCGGAAAATTCGTTCCATCCCGTCTTGAATTCGCCTGATTTGGCGTTCACCATGGCGCAGCCTCGGAACAACGTTCCAGATGGAAGACCATGTCCAGAACCATTGCCTCTCTTTTCGCCGTGGCCGCGCTCGTGCTGCCGCTCGCCCTTGCCGGATGCGCCACGCCGCCGGCGCAGCAGAATTTCGCGGATCTCAGTTACCGCCATCTCGCGCCGATCAACCTCGCGGTTTCCAGCTTTGATGTGGAAACCCGCTATATCCCGCCCCTCAAAGCGCCCAACGTCGAGCATCTCGCGCCGGTGAAGCCGTATAACGCTGCCCGCCAGTGGGGCTTCGACCGCATCAAGACACGCGGCGGCGATGCGCGCGCGCGGCTTGTCGTTCTCGATGCCTCGATCATCGAGGTGCCGCTTGCCGTCACCGGTGGCATCAAGGGGGCCTTCACCCGCGATCAGGCCGCGCGTTATGACGGCAAGCTGGCGGTAATGCTTGAAGTCATCGATGCGGGCGGCTTTCAGCGCGCCTATGTGACGGCGCGTGCCGATCGCTCGCAGACGGTTCCCGAAGGCGCCACCATCGCCGAGCGCGAGCGCGTCTGGTTTGCCATCACCGAAGACATGATGCGCCAGCTCAACGAGCAGCTGGAACGCAACATCGCCAGTTATTTCGGGACTTACCTGAAGCGCGATTGATCAGTTGCGCCAGAATGCTGGCGTCAGCAGGATCAGTACGGTGAACAGTTCCAGCCGGCCGAGCAGCATGCCGAAGGACAGCAGCCATTTTGCCGCATCGGGCAGGGATGCATAGGTTCCCGCCGGGCCGATGACGTTGCCGAGTCCGGGGCCCACATTGGCGATGGCGCTGGCGGCGCCTGATACGGCGGTCACGAAATCAAGGCCCAGCGCACCCAGGCCGACCGCCAGGGCGCCGAACGAAATCACGTAGATGAAGAAAAAGCTCAGCACCGATTCGGAAACCGATTCGGGGATGGGCTTGCGGTTGAAGTGGGGCACGAAGACGCCGTGCGGCTGGAGCAGCTTCCCCACCTGGGCGACGGTCGAGGCATAAAGCACCTGCAACCGGAACACTTTCAGCCCGCAGGTCGTCGACCCCGCGCAGCCGCCCACGAACATGGCGAAGAAGAACACCGTCATCGCGAATTCGCCCCATTGGCTGAAGTCGCTGGTGGCATAACCGGTGCCCGTCATGATCGATACGAGGTTGAAGGTCACGAGCCGGATCGCGGGACCCAGCGCCTCGCGCCCTGTCGCCACTTTCCACACAACCAGCAGCGCGATGCACACGAGGACGATGGCAAGGAAAGTGCGGACTTGCGAGTCGCGAAACAGCGGCGCCGCATTGCCGCGCACGGCCTGTATGTAGAGGACGAAAGGCATCGAGCCCGCCAGCATGAAAACAACGGCGATCCATTCGATGGCGGGAGAGTTGAAATAGCCGACCGATGCATCTGCCGTTGAAAAGCCGCCGGTGGCGACCGTGGTCATGGCGTGGGCAATTGCATCGAAGCCGCGCATCCCGGCGACCCAGTAGCCGATGGCGCAGAGCGCCGTCAGTCCGGCATAGATCAGGCCGATGATAGTGGCGACCTGGGCGACGCGCGGCAGGGCCTTCTCGCCCTTTTCCGAAGATTCCATGCGGAACAACTGCATGCCGCCGACCTGCAGAAGCGGCAGGATCGACACGGCCATGACGATGATACCGATGCCGCCCAGCCATTGCAGGATCGCGCGCCAGATCAGAATTCCCGGCGGGGCGCGCTCGAGGCCGCTGATGACCGTGGCGCCCGTCGTCGTGATACCGCTCATTGCTTCGAACACGGCGTCGGTATAGCTGAGATTGAGGTCGGCCAGGGCAAAGGGTAGCGCCCCGAACAGCGCGATGACCAGCCATGACACCGTGGTCAGCAGAAAGGCCTGACGGACGCCGATACGCATGGTTTCGGTCCGCATGGTCAGGATCAGCCCGACGCCAATGAACAGGCAGGCGCCGGCCGATCCGGCGAATACCCGCCAGTCGGACTGTCCCGCGATCAGGTCCGTCAATGCCGGCACGCCCATGCCCGCGGCAAGAGTGACCAGCAGGATTCCTATGATGAAAAAGATGGGACGAACGTCGAGCATGGACCCCGGGCGAGAGAATTCGACACGCGGCACCGACTATACGGTGCAGTCCCTGGACTGTCCAAGCGCCCCGTTATCCGTACCGGTGACGCGGCGTCGGAACCGGATACAGAAAACCGGAGGTCAGGCGCTCAAGATCTGCGTCGCCCCGGGTGATCCGATCATGGACAGGAATTCCCTGCGCGTCTTCTGGTCGGTGCGGAAGCCGCCGAGCATGCGGCTCGTTATCATCGTCGTTCCCGGCTTGTGCACGCCGCGGGTGG
>JAURLI010000008.1 GCA_030831315.1 Alphaproteobacteria bacterium | reverse complement strand
ATGTTCCCTGCATCGCGCCGGGCACCACGACGGAAAACCAGATGGGCGCGATCAAGCGCCAGATGAAGACCAAGTCCTATCCCTGCATGGAGAAGGGGGGCGTGATCTGGACCTACATGGGCCCGCCCGACAAGAAGCCCGGCTTCCCCGATCTTGAATGGACACGGGTTCCCGATGCCCAACGTGTTTCCAGCCGCCGCATCCAGGAATGCAACTGGCTGCAGGGTGTTGAAGGCGGCTATGACGCGCCGCACCTGACCTTCCTGCATGCGGGCAGCGTCGAGAGCAGCCGCCGCGTCGTGCCGTCGTTCTACGAAGTCGTGGCGATGGATTTCGGCTTTGCCATCGGCACGGGGCGCGACCTCGGCGACGGCGACATTCACTGGAATATCAACATTTTCCTGATGCCGTTCCACAAGATCATCTCGTCGGTGCCGGCGGCGGCCCACATGTGGATGCCGATCGACGACGAAAACACCATGCTCTACAGCATCGACTTCCAGCCGAATCGTCCGTTCACCGAAGAAGAACTCAAGGTCTGCAAGGGATACGACTGGATACATGCCGAAACCATCCCCGGCAGCGACCGCACGGTCTGTAACCGCGACAACGATTACCTGATCGATCGTGCGCTGCAGGCGAGCGGCAAGTCCTACACGGGCCTGCGCGGCCTTGGGGTGCAGGATGCGGCAATCCAGGAATCCATGGGCGCTATCGTCGATCGCAGGAAGGAACACCTGCTGCCGGGCGACGCGGGCGTCGCGAAATTGCGCCGGATCATGCTGGAGACGCTGCGCGAGATTGCCGCCGGCAAGGAGCCGCCGGGTCTCGATCCGCGCTCGCTCAGGGTGCGCTCGACTCGCTACAAGGCGCCGCCCGACGCAAGGTTTCTCGACGAAGTGCATCAACGCGTTCACATCGACGCCTGACCATAAGGTCGGGAACTGGGGAGGAAAGCCAAAATGGCTTCACGTTTCACTATCGGGGCGGCGCTTGCCGCTGCCGTCACCGTTCTGGCGCCCGGGGCATGGGCCGAAGATTTCTACAAGGGAAAGACGGTCACCATCGTCACCTCGACCGGGGCAGGGGGCGGCTACGACCTGATCGCCCGCGCCATTGCCCGCAGCATGGGAGCGCACCTGCCGGGCAAGCCCGGCATGATCGTCCAGAACATGCCCGGCGGCGGCAACTTGCTCGCCACCAATTACATGTACAACATCGCGCCGAAGGACGGCACGGTGATCGCGACGATCAACAACGCCATGCCCCTGCAGCAGACGCTGAAGAACAAGGGCGTGCGCTTCGATGCGCGCAAGTTCAACTGGCTCGGCTCCACCGGCGCGTCGAACGAAGTCGTTTTTACCTGGCATACGACCGGCGTGAAGACGCTCGACGATGCGCGGCGCAAGGAAGTGATCCTGGGCGGGACCGGCCCCGCATCCAGCATCGTCATTTTCCCGACGGCCATGAACAATCTGCTCGGCACGAAGTTCAAGATCGTCACCGGTTACAAGAGCTCGTCCGAAATCGACGTCGTGCTCGAGCGCGGCGAGGTTCTGGCCCGCAGCAACAGCTACGCGTCGCTGGTCAGCAAGCGCCCCCAGTGGATCAAGGAAAAGAAGATTTCCATCATCGTTCAGGTCGGGGCGAAACGCGACGAAGGCCTGCCCAACGTGCCGCTGCTGTCCGAACTCGCCACCAATGACGAGGACCGTCAGGCCCTGCAGCTCATTTCATCGCCGATCCTGCTGGGACGTCCCTATCTGGCGCCGCCAGAAACCGTTGTCGACCGCGTCGCGCTCTTGCGCAAGGCCTTCGATGCGACGATGGCGGACAAGGGGTTCAAGGCGGAAGTCGCGCGCCTGAAACTCGATCTCGATCCCATCCCGGCGGAAACGTTGGCAAAGACCGTGAACGAAACCGTCAATGCCCCCGATGCCGTGATAGCGAAGGCAATTGCCGCTATGCCAAAGGCGGGCCCGAAAAAGTCGAAGAAAAAATCGAGCTGAGGTTCTCAGGCGCCGCGGTCTATCGCCACGGACTTGATCAGGGCATAGACCTCGGCGCCGGGTGCCAGCGCCAGTTCGCGGGCGGAACGACGGGTGATGCGGGCCCAGAGCGGCGCGCCGATGTCGAGCATGACATCCGCCTGGGCGGCCGAGGCATCCTCGACTGCGCGCACACGGGCGGGCATTACGTTCAGAATACTGAGCCCCTTCGGCCTTTCCCGCGCGATCGCGACATCCCGGGCGCGAATGCGCAGGCGGACAGCCGCGCCATCCCGCGCGCCCTGCAGATGCGGCACGAACAGCGTTCCCCCGTTCACCGAAAGGGCGGTCAGGCCGTCGCCCGCGTCGGCGCGCGCGATCTCCGCCTCGATCACTGACCCCGGATCGCCCATGTCGGCGTGAACGATGGCCCCGGCGTTGAGTATCTCCACCGTCGGTCCCGCGCGCAGGACCCGGCCCGCGTCGAGAACGACGACCTCGTCGGCGAGACGAACGATTTCCTCGACGGCGTGCGAAACGTAGATCATCGGGATCGCCAACTCGTCACGCATGCGTTCGATGAAGGGCAGGATTTCCGCCTTGCGGCCGGCATCGAGGGAGGCAAGCGGTTCATCGAGAACAAGCAGCCGTGGACTCGTGAGAACGGCGCGGCCGAAGGCGACGCGGCTCTTTTCACCGCCGGACAGGCTTGCGGGACGGCGCCCCATCAGCGGGCCAATGGCGAGCAGTTCAATGACCTGATCGCGCGCAACCCGACGCAAGTTTGCGCGCGTACGCTTCATGCCGTAATCGAGATTTCCGGCGACGGTCAGGTGGGGAAACAGGCGCGCATCCTGAAACACGTATCCGATGCGCCGCCGTTCGGGCGGAAGGTTACGCGCCGATGCTGAATCAAACAGCGTTTCGCCGTCGAGGGTTATCTTCCCGTTTGCAGGGGCGAACAGGCCGGCGATGGCATTGGCGATGGAAGATTTCCCGGCACCCGAAGGGCCGAACAGCGCCGTCACCCGGCCCGCGCCGGTGCGAAAGGCCGCATCGATGCGAAAGCCGCTCGGGAAGCTATGTTCTATCCGCGTATCCAGCATGGTCAGTGCGCCAGTCGCTTGCGGATACGTGCCGCGAGAATTTCCGAGGCAATCAGGGCGGAGAAGGCGAGAATGGTCGAAATGATGACGAGGCGAAGCGCCGCCGCTTCGCTTCCGGGCGCCTGCGTGAGGCCGAACAGCGCCAGCGGCAGGGTGCGGGTTTCACCGGGAATGTTGGACACGAAAGTGATCGTCGCCCCGAACTCGCCGAGCGAACGCGCAAAGGCCAGAACCATTCCGGTCAGGATGCCCGGCCATGCAAGCGGCAGGGTAATGCTGAACAGCACGCCCATCCGCCCCGCGCCAAGGGTGCGGGCCGCGACTTCCAGCCCCGGATCGACCGCTTCGATGGAAAGACGGATGGCACGGACCATCAACGGGAAGGCCATGACGGCGGAGGCCACCACCGCGCCCTTCCAGGTGAAGGCAATTTCGACGCCGAGAGAGGCAAGCACCCGGCCGAGCGCGCCGTCGCGCGCGAACAGGATCAAGAGCGCGTAGCCGACGACCACGGGCGGCAGCACGAGGGGCAGGTGAACGATGCCGTCGAGAATGCTCTTGCCCGGAAAATCGAGGCGCGCAAGCGCCCAGGCACAGGCAATGCCGAAGGGCAGGCTGATCGCCACACACCATGCGGCAACGCGCAGGGAGAGGTTCAGCGCTTCGATTTCAAGCGGCGTCAACGCGAGAAAATCCATCTCAGCGCACCTCCGCCGCGGGAAGGAAGCCGTGGCTTCTGAAGATTCCCTGCGCGACCGGCCCCATCAGCCATGCGGCGAAGGCGCGGGCGTCCGTGTAATCGGCGGCGGGCTCGGGCAGGCCGACGATGGCGATTTCGTAAATTGCGGGCGGATGGCTTCCTTGCGGGAAGGCCGCGACGGTCTCAAGGCGGCGATTCCCAGCGACATCGGTCGCGTAAAGGATCCCTGCAGCGGCGCCGCGCTCGACCAGAACGCGGGCCTGCGCCGCATCGGCTACGCGCAGAAGGCGCGCCTCGACCCCTTTCCATGCACCAAGTGATTTGAGGGCCGCCTCGGCATACTGGCCAAGGGGTGCGTGCTGAGGATCGGCGGTGACGAGGCGCCACGTGCCGAGCTTCGCCGCGAGATCGACGCCGGGGGCCAGCTCGATTTTCAATTCGCTGCCCGTCCGCGCCGCCAGCACCAAGGCATTCGCGACGAACACCTTGCGGGTGTCGGGGCGCAGGCGACCAGCACCGGCGACACTATCCATCCATTTCGTATTGGCGGAAATGAAGATCCGGGCGGGACCGCCCTCGTTGATCTGGCGCGCGAGCGCGCCGGACGATGCGTAAACCGGAACGATGTTGAGCCGCCGCAGCGAGGGCAGGGCGTTCATGCCCGCGCCATAGGCGCGAATGGCCTCATCAAGCGCGCCAAGCGTCGAAGCGGCCGCCGCCACGACAAGGCGCTCGGTCACCACCGGCGCCATGTTGGCGCGCGCAGGCGAGAACGCAGATGCAAGAAAGGCCGCGGCAAGCAGAGCCGCGCCAAAAGCGAAAGGCCGCCGATCAGGCCTTCTTGCCATTCCCGGCACCGTAAAGGGTTTCCGGAGACACGCCGACGGGAACGATATCGGCAAGGGCATCTGCACGCGGCGCTCGAAAGAAGCAGGTGTGGCGCCCCGTGTGACAGGCAACGCCGGTCTGGTCCACCGTCAGCAGAACGGTGTCGCCGTCGCAATCGATGCGGAAATCGCGCAGCTTTTGGATCTGACCTGAGCTCTCGCCCTTCTTCCAGAGTTTGCCCCGTGAGCGCGACCAGTAATGCGCCTCGCCGGTGGCAAGTGTCGCGGTGACCGCTTCGCGGTTCATCCAGGCGAGCATCAGCACCTCGCCCGTATCGGCTTCCTGCGCGATGGCCGGGACCAGCCCGCGCTCATCGAAGCGGATTTCCGCCAGAGCGGCCTTGATCGCGGCATCGGTCGTCGTCTGGTTCGTGCTGTCTTGGGCCATGACCAAAGTTCCTTCCGTCCGGGCCGTATCCGCCCGGTTCACGGGTTGGTTAGACCAGCCGGAAGCCCGCAGTGTCAACGGGTTCCAGCATAAATTGCAACATTATAACAATTCTTTTACACTGCGCCCGAGCCATCTCCGGAGAAGCCCATGCCCACCGCCCGCAAGCCAGCCGCCCTAAGGGCCCACGACCACGAGCGCTGCATCGAGGATGCCCTCGCTGCGGCCTCGGAACTCTGCCGCACCCAGGGCGCGCGGTTGACGCCCATGCGCCGGCGGGTGCTGGAGATCCTCTGGCAATCCCACAAGCCGCTCGGGGCCTACGCGGTTCTCGATATCCTTGCGGCCGAAGGCCGTCGCCCGATGCCGCCGACGGTCTACCGGGCTCTCGACTTCCTGCTGGCCCATGGGCTCGCCCACCGCATTCCCTCGCTCAATGCCTTCATCGGCTGCAGCGCGCCTGGCGCCCATCGTGACGGCCAATACCTGATCTGCCGCAACTGCGGCACCGTCGCCGAACTGACCGACACCGGCCTCGCCACCGAGCTAGGGCGCACCGCGCACGGTCACGGATTCGCCATTGAAAGCGTTCTGACCGAAGCGGTAGGCCTGTGCCCCGCCTGCGCCGGAACCGGGGTGGACGCAGCATGAACGATTCCAAGCCGCAAAGCGGGGACGTTCTGGTCAGCGCCGAAAACCTGCGCAAGGCAATCGGCGGCGACGATGTGCTGACCGGCGTCAGCCTAGCGGTGCATCGCGGCGAGGTGGTCACCGTGATCGGCCCCAATGGCGCCGGCAAATCGACGCTGCTGCGCATCCTGATGGGTGTCGCTTCGCCAGATAGCGGCAGCGTCAGGCGCAAGCGCGGCCTCGTCATCGGCTACGTACCCCAGCGCATGGAAATCGATCATGCCCTGCCACTGACCGTGCGGCGTTTCCTGTCGCTCGCCTGCGGCGAAGGCGAGCGCATTGCCCATGCGTTGGCCGAGGTCGGCGCCGAAGCCTGCGCCGACAAGCCCGTGCAGGCGCTTTCGGGTGGCGAATTCAGGCGCGTGTGCCTTGCGCGCGCCATCCTGCGCAAGCCGGACCTGCTGGTCCTCGATGAGCCGCTCGCGGGCGTCGATGTCGCGGGGCAGGCGGATCTTTACGAGCTGATCGGCACCCTGCGCCGGCGCTACAACGCGGGCGTCCTGATGGTTTCACACGACCTGCACCTGGTGATGGCGGAAACCGACCGCGTCATCTGCCTCAACCACCATGTCTGTTGCGCGGGACACCCCGAAGCGGTCAGTCGCGATCCGGCCTATGCCCAGCTGTTCGGCGCCGCCGTCGCTGTCTATGCCCATGATCACGACCACCGTCATGACGAGGCGGGCCATGTCGTTCCGCTGTCGGGCGAGGACTGCGGCCATGACCATCACGCAGGCCACCACCATCATGGATGATTTCCTGATCAGGGCCGCCGTCGCAGGCTTGGCCGTCGCCATTCTGGCCGGGCCGCTCGGTTGTCTCGTCGTGTGGCGCCGCATGGCCTTCTTCGGCGCGACGCTCGCTCATTCTGCATTACTCGGCCTTGCGCTGGGTCTTGCCCTCAACATCAACCTGACCGTCGGCCTGATCGCCGTCTGCGCCGCCATCGCCATGCTGCTGGTTGTCGCCGAAGGGCGGCGCGGCATTACCACCGATACGCTTCTCTCGATCCTCGCCCATGCGGGCTTGGCCGCCGGGCTGATCGCGCTGGTGTTCGTCAAGGGCGTGCGCGTGGACCTGATGGGCTATCTGTTCGGCGATATTCTCGCGGTTTCAATGGGCGACGTGGGCGTCATCGTCGCCGTTTCGGCAGCGGGACTTGCCGCCCTTGGGGTGTTGTGGCGCCCTCTGATCCGCATCGCCGTGCATGAAGAAATGGCCGCGGTCGAGGGCGTGCCGGTCGTTGCCGTACGTATCGGTTTCATGGTGCTGCTGGCCGTCGTCGTCGCCGTCGCGCTCAAGATCGTCGGCGTGCTGCTGGTGACCGCACTTCTGGTGACACCCGCAGCCGCGGCCCGGCGCCTTTCCGCGACGCCCGAAAGCATGGCTGTCTTCGCCGCCATCATCGGTGCCATTTCGGTACTTGGCGGGATCGGGGCATCGGTCGCCTGGGATCTTCCGGCGGGCGCCGCCATCGTCTGCATCGCGGCCGTGATTTTCCTGCTGGCGCTCGCCTTGCCGGCGCGCACCGCCGTCAGCGGCCGGAAAGGCGCCTGAAACCCGCGTCGAGGTCGGCGATCAGGTCGTCCGCGTCTTCCAGTCCCGCATGAAGCCGGATGAGCGTTCCCGGCGCCTTCCAGGGAACGGCGCTGCGATAGGGGGCGGGGTCGGCGGGCAGGATCAGGCTCTCGTAGCCGCCCCAGGAATACCCCATGCGGAAAATCTCCATGTGATCGAGCATGCGCGCGAGGGCATCCTTCGTGCAGTCCTTCGCCAGCACGAAGGAAAAGAGTCCGCTCGATCCGGTAAAATCACGCTTCCAGATGCGATGTCCCGGGCAGTCGGCGAAGGCCGGGTGCAGCACGCGGGCGACGTCCTTGCGACCCTTGAGCCAGCGGGCAATCTTCAGGGCGTTCTGCTGGTGGCGTTCGAGCCGTACGGCAAGGGTGCGGATGCCGCGCAGGCCCAGGTAACAATCATCGGGCCCCGGAACCGCGCCAAGGATCGACGCCGCCGTCTTGACGCGCCGGTAGTGGGCCTCGGTCGTGACGATGACGCCGAGCATCGCGTCCGAATGGCCGACGAGGTACTTCGTCGCGGCCTCGATGGAAACATCGACGCCATGTTCGAAGGGACTGAAGTAGAGCGACGTCGCCCAGCTGTTGTCGAGCAGCACCACCGCACCCGCCGCATGGGCCGCCTTGGCAATTGCCGGAATATCCTGCACCTCGAAGGTAAGCGACCCCGGGCTTTCGCAGAAGACGACGCGTGTATTGGGCCGCATCAGTTTCTTGATCCCGGCCCCGATGCACGGATCGTAGTAGGTGGTTTCGACCCCGAAGCCCTTGAGCAACCCGTCGCAGAGCTTGCGCGTCGGACTGTAGGCGCTGTCGACCATCAACAGATGATCGCCCGCGCGCAGGAACGCCATCAGCGCGGCGCCAATGGCGGCAAGCCCCGATCCCGAGGCAATGGCGCGGTAGCCGCCTGCGAGCTTCGCCACGGCCTTCTCGAAGGCAAAAGTCGTCGGCGTGCCCTGGCGTCCATAATAGACGTGATCGAAGGGCGCGCGGCCGATGCGTTCCATTTCGGCAAGCGTCGGGTAAAGCACGGTGGAGGCGTGATAGACGGGCGGATTGACGATGCCGAAATTGGCGAAGGGATCGCGGCCGGCTTCGGTCACCTCGGTGGCTTTGGCGCGTCCGCGCCGGGGCGGCTTGCGGGGACCACGCGGCGCCATGTCAGGGACCGGTTTCGACGGGCGTATCCGGCTGGGAGCCCCATTCCGACCACGAACCGTCATAAACGGCGACGTCCTCGCGCCCGATCAGGTGCAAAGCGAAGGCGAGCGCACAGGCGGTAACGCCCGATCCGCAGGTACAGACCACGCCCTTGTCGTCGGTGACACCGGCCGCTGCAAACAGGGCCTTGAGTTCGTCGGCTTCCTTCATCAGGCCCGTCGCCGGGTCGAGGAGGCTTGCGTAATGAACGTTGCGGCTTCCCGGGATATGGCCGCCGCGCACGCCCGCGCGGGGTTCGGGCTCGGCAGCCGTGAACCGGCCGGGACTGCGGGCATCGAGCACCAGTTCGCGCCCGGTCGTCAGGTTTTCCCTTATCTGCGGCAGGATGCGCATCATCTTCGGGCGGAAGCCGACTTCGAAGGGCATGGACGGGACCGGCATCTCGGGCGATTCGGTTTCGACCGGCTCGCCATCGGCCTTCCAGCGAGGAAAACCGCCGTTCAGGATGGAAACCTTGTCGTAGCCGTAAATGCGGAACATCCACCAGATGCGTGCCGCCGAAAACAGGCCCATGCCGTCATAGACCACGACCTGGTCATTGCGCTCGATGCCGAGCGCCGTCACCTCGTCGGAAAAGACCATCGGGTCGACGATGGTGTGCGGGTAGGGCGAGGCCGGGTCCGAGACCAGGTCGATATCGATGAACTGGGCGCCCGGAATGCGTTCAGCGAGGAACTCCTTGCGGGCACTGCGGCCGCTGTCGGGCGTGTACCACGAGGCGTCGAGGACCTTGACGTTGGTCATGCGGTAGCGCGCCGCCAGCCAGGCGACATCGGTGAGCGACTGGGTATTTGCGTAAGACATTAAATACGCCCTCTAAGTAACTGATTTATTTTCTGTCCATCCATTCGGGGACAGGGAGATTACGGGCGCGCAGGAAATCCGGATTAAAGAGTTTCGACTGATAGCGCTGCCCATAGTCGCACAGGATCGTGACGATCGTATGCCCCGGTCCCATCTGCTTGGCAAGCCGGATGGCACCGGCGACGTTGATGCCGGTTGAACCACCCATGCACAGGCCTTCATGCTTGAGCAGGTCGTAGATCACCGGCAGCGCTTCCTCGTCGGGAATGCGGAAGGCATCGTCGATGTGCGCGCCTTCGAGGTTCTTGGTCACGCGCCCCTGGCCGATCCCCTCCGTGATCGAGGTACCCTCGGCCTTCAACTCGCCCGACTTGACCCAGTTGTAGATGGCAGCGCCACCCGGATCGGCGCAGGCGACAACAACGTCCTTGTTGCGGCTTTTCAGCGCCATGCCGACGCCCGCAAGGGTGCCGCCGGTGCCGACCGCGCAGATGAAGCCGTCGACCTTGCCGCCCGTCTGCTCCCAGATTTCCGGGCCGGTGGTGTCGATATGGGCCTTGCGGTTGGCGACGTTGTCGAACTGGTTCGCCCAGACGGCGCCATGGGCTTCCTTTTCGTTCAGATCCTTGGCGAGGCGCGCGGAAACCTTCACGTAGTTGTTCGGATCGGCATAGGGGACCGCCGGAACCTCGACCAGTTCGGCCCCGCACAGCCGCAGCATCTGTTTCTTTTCTTCGGACTGGGTCTCGGGTATGACGATGACGGAGCGGTAGCCGCGCGCGTTGCCGACCAGCGCCAGCCCGATCCCGGTGTTGCCTGCGGTGCCCTCTACAATAACGCCGCCCGGCTCCAGTTCGCCGCGGCTCTCCGCATCCTGAATGATCGAAAGCGCAGCGCGGTCCTTGACCGATCCGCCGGGGTTCAGGAACTCGGCCTTGCCGAGAATGTCGCAGCCGGTCAACTCCGAAGCCTGACGCAGGCGGATGAGGGGGGTGCGGCCGATCGCGTCGACGAATCCGTCGCGAATATCCATCGAGAAGGTCATTGTCCTGAACCGACGCCTTTATTTACGAAAAATATTTGTGGTTATTCGGAGTTCAAGAGAACCCCTGAGGATTTCCAGATGGTAGCGGGAGCATGAATTACAAGCAAGGGCGGGCAAAATGCCTCAAACCGGGGGGAATCCCCAGGCGGTGCGGACCTTGTTCTCGTTCAGCACGAACCACTGCAGCGCGATCAGCGCCTGCGAGTTGTTGAGCTTGCCGCCATCGACGAGGCCGTAAACATGTTCGGCCGGGAACACCGTGGTCTTGATGTCCTCGTCCTCGTGGTCGAGACCGAAGATCCCGCCCGCCTTCGACGTATCGACCCGCCCGATGTAGAAGGTCACCGTTTCCGACGAGCCGCCGGGGCTCGCCAGGTATTCCAGCGCAAACAGCAGATCGCTCGCGACAAGGCCGGTTTCTTCCGCCACTTCGCGCCGTGCCACCTGCTCAGTGCTCTCGCCCTCGCCGATGATGCCGGCAACGATCTCGGTCAACCACGGATCAAGGCCGGCCGTATAGGCGCCGATGCGGAACTGTTCCAGAAGCACGACCTCTCGCCGCACGGGATCGTAGGGAAGCACGGCGACCGCATGGCCGCGTTCGAATACCTCGCGCCGGAATTCGCCGCTCATGTCGCCGCGGTGCAGGGTGTGGCGCAACTGGTAGGCATCGACCCGGAAATAGCCCTGAAAGACGGTCTGCCGGCTGACGATTTCGACCTTGCGATCCTTGCTCATGTCTTTTCACCGAATTCGACGGTGCGGTTGATATTGGCGTTGACCGTGCGCAGGCGGCCCGTGATCCAGAACCAGGCGAGGATGCAGATCAGCCCGCCTGCCGCCACCGGCCAGCGCAGGCCGGTGAATTCCGCAACCTGGCCCATGATCAGCCCGCCGAGCGCAGGGCCGCCGCGAAAGATGATGCCATAGATCGAAAGCACCCGGCCGCGCATTTCGCCGCGCACGACGGTCTGTACGATGGACAATACGCCGACCGCCGAAATGGAAAGGCCGCAGCCGACGAAATAGAGGTTGATCACCGCCGGCCAGAACGTGGTCTGAAAGGAAAACGCGATGAGGCAGGCGCCGACCCACATGGAGGCAAACATCGAAACCGCCGCTAGCCCGAGGACGGAGCTTCGCAGCATCAGGTAGATGGCACCCGACAGCGCGCCGAGGGCGACGGCGCTGGTCATCGTGGCGAGTGCCTCCGGGCCGCGCCCGAATACGCCCCCGACAAACCCCGGCAGCAAGTCGATGAAGGCGCGTGTACCAAGGGAGCTGACCACCAGCACGATCAAAAGCGGCCCGACGGCGGCATGGGTCAGGGCATAGCGAATGCCTTCGCCGATGTCGGAGAAAAGGCCGCTGCCTTGCTTCCGGTTGGGGGCCTCGTAACGGGGGCGGAGACGAAGGAGGACGAAAACGAAGACGCCATAGGCGAAAATATTGGCGACCATCGCGTAACCCGGGTTGGCCAGGCTGACGATCACGCCGAAAAGGGCGGGGCCGGCGAACCGCGCGAGGTTGAAGCTGATGGAACTGATCGGTGCCGCGCGGGGAATATCGCGTTCGGCCACCAGCATCGGCACCAGGGCAAGGCGCGTCGTCTGTCCAAGCGCATTGACGACGCCGAGATAGATCGTTGCGGCAAGTAGGAACCAGATATTCAGCAGGCCCGTGAAATAAAGCACGGCAAGAACGAAGGGCTGCACCATGCAGAGGCCGACCGTCACCCGCGCGAGCTTCAGCCTGTCCATGCGGTCGGCGAAGGCGCCGCCGATCGGCGATACCAGCAAGGTGGGGGCCAGATCGGAAAACAGGATGACGCCGAGCCAGCCGGGCGAATGCGTCAGTTCCCAGGTCAGCCAGCCAACCGCCAGCCGCTGCGCCCAGTCGCCCACGTGGGACAGCAGGTTGCCGACCGTGTAGGCGGCAAACTGCGGATCCGACAACATATTGCGGGTGTCGGCAAAGGACAGCTTGCCGCTCATGGCTTGATACCCTTCGATGGGCCGCTTCGGGTGACGGCCGGCGTTCTTTTTCGATGGTTTTTTACACCGGGAAACGGTTCCTTATAGGGCGGGGTTAGGGCCGATGCAAACGCTCCGCGAGCGGCTACAAGGGAACACAGATGGCAGACAGCATTATTGAAAACGCCGATACCGACTCCATTCCCGAGGGCTTTTCGGTCTTCGTTGCCGAAAGCGGCGAGGGCGCCCTGACCCAGCGCATCCGCGCCCACGGCCATGCGCTTGTGGCGGACGAGCCCGCCAGTGTCGGCGGCAATGACCTGGGCCCTAAACCTCATGATTTCCTGCTGTCGGCGCTGGGGGCCTGCACCTCGATGACGCTGCGCATGTATGCCGGCCGCAAGGGCTGGAATATCGGGCGCATCAGCGTGGCGCTGAAGATAGGCCCCGTCGACAAGGCGGATCCCAAGGCGGGAACGCGGATCAGTCGCCGCATCGCAATTGCCGGGCCGGTGGACGCGGAACAGCGCGCCAGGCTGCTCGAAATCGCCGATAAATGCCCTGTTCACAGGACATTGACGGGAAAGCTTGAAATCGCCACGGAAATTGGGGATTAAGACGGCGCCCCGGGCCGGGAAAAGTGATGCGCCGGACGGGGCGGCGGCTATAATCCCGCCTTTCTCGAAACAAGTAACCCCGGAGTGCTCACATGGCGGATGGCGGCGGCCGTAACGAAGTCAACGTTCCTTTCGACGACCTGCGTGGCTGGATCGAGGAAGCCGACAAGCTCGGCGAGCTCAAGCGCGCCAACGGCTACAGTTGGGAAGAACAGATCGGCTGGGCGGCCGAAATTCTCCAGCACGACGAAACCGCGCCGGTGGCGCTTTTCGACGAAATTCCCGGCTACCCCAAGGGTGCGCGGGTGCTCACCAATTTCTTTGCTGCCAAGCGCAAGAACATGACGCTGGGCTTCCCGACCGATCTCAGCAAGGTCCAGCTGTCGGAGGCCTTCCTGCGTCATTTCCGCGAGATCTCGAAGAAGCCGCTGCCCTATGAAGTGGTCGAGAAGGGCCCCGTCACCGAAAACATCATGGAAGGCGACGACATCGACATCACGAAGTTCCCGACGCCCGTCTGGCACGACCAGGACGAAGGCCGCCGTTACATCGGCACGGGTTCCTTCAACGTCACCGTCGATCCCGACGAAGGCTGGGTCAACGTCGGCACCTACCGCGTGATGATCCAGGACAAGAACCACGTCGCTTTCTACATCTCGCCGGGCAAGCATGGCCGCATTCACCGCGACAAGTACGAAGCGCGCGGCGAACGCATGCCGGTCTGCATCGTTGTCGGCGGCGACCCGCTGACCTTCCTGATGGGCTGCACGGAAATTCCCTATGGCGTGTGCGAATTCGAAATCGCCGGCGCCTATCGCGGCCGTCCGATGAAAGTCGTGCGCGGCAAGCACACGGGCCTGCCGTTCCCGGCCAATGCTGAAATCGTCATCGAGGGTTTCGTCGAGCCGGGCCACAAGGCGCCGGAAGGCCCCTTCGGCGAATGGACGGGCTACTACGGCTCCAAGATGCGCGCCGAGCCGGTCCTCACCATCAAGGCGATCTACCACCGCAACGACCCGATCATCCTCGGCTGCCCGCCGCAGCGCCCGCCCGAGGAACAGGCCCGCTACCGCGCCGTGATGCGGTCGGCCCTGCTGAAGGACGAGTTGTCCAAATCCGGCGTACCCGACGTCGTCGCCACCTGGTGTCACGAAGCGGGCGGCTCGCGCCAGCTCACCGCTGTTTCCATCAAGCAGCGCTACCCGGGCCACGCGCGCCAGGTCGGCCACATGGCGGCGATGTGCCGCTCGGTCGCCTACGCAGGCAAGTACGTCGTCGTTGTCGATGACGATATCGACGTCGCCAATCTCGAGGACCTGATGTGGGCCGTGTGCTCGCGTTCCGACCCCGTGAAGTCCATCGACTTCATCCAGAATGCGTGGTCGACGCCGCTCGATCCCTGCATTTCGCCGTGGGACAAGGAAAAGGGCAATTACACCAACAGCCGCGCCATCATCGACGCGTGCCGCCCGTACCACTGGAAGGACCAGTATCCGATCGTCAACCAGCCCAAGCCCGAAACCACCAAGAAAGCGTGGGAAACCTTCGGCTGGATGTTCGAGAAATAACACCGGTTGCAGAGCGGCGGTCCGCATTCGCGGGCTGCCATTGGAGCGGGGGCCATTGCCCCCGCTTTTTTTGTCATGCGCTTGTCAAGAAACTGTATTAAGTCGGGGCCATGAAAACACAAAAACGCAACGTCCTTTTTCTCTGTACCGGCAATTCGGCGCGCTCGATCCTTGCCGAGGCCATCCTCAACACGAAGGGACAGGGGCGCTTCATCGCCTTCAGTGCCGGCAGCCACCCGGTGGGCGCGGTCAACCGCTTTGCCCTCGATCTTCTGCGCAGCAAAGGACACCCGACCGAGACGCTGCGCTCCAAAAGCTGGGATGAATTCGCACAAGCGGATTCCCCCGCGCTCGATTTCATCTTCACGGTCTGCGACAACGCTGCGGGCGAGGTCTGCTCGATCTGGCCGGGGCAGCCGATCTCGGCACACTGGGGTATTCCCGACCCGGCTGCCTTCCGCGGCGAGGAAAAAGCGACGGCTTACCGCTTCGTCGAGGCCTATCGGGCACTCGAAGCCCGCATCGCTGCGTTTCTCGCGGTATCGTTCGATGATCTGACCCCGGCGGAACTGCAAAAACAGTTGCACCGGATCGGCGAAGTCGGCACTTTCGCCGGCAAATGAGCACGCCCGTCTTTTCAACCTCGCGCCGCATCGCCGCCGAATTCATCGGCACTGCCCTTCTTCTGGCAGTCGTCGTCGGTTCCGGCATCATGGCCGAACGCCTTGCCGGCGGGAACGTCGCGGTTGCCCTGCTCGGCAACGCGATTGCGACCGGCGCGGGGCTCGTCGTCCTGATCCTGATTTTCGGCCCGGTTTCGGGCTGCCACATCAATCCTGCCGTCAGCCTCGCCTTTCTCGGTCGTGGCGAGATGGAGGGGCGCCTTGCCGCGCTTTACATCGCGGCCCAGGTGCTCGGCGCCGTCATCGGCGTGATCGCGGCCCATGCCATGTTCGACCTGCCGCTTGTGGTCATGGAGGGCAAGGCGCGAACGGGGGCAGGCCAGTGGCTCGGCGAAGTGATCGCCACCTTCGGGCTCGTCATGACCATTCTGGGCTGCCTGCGCTTTCGCGCCGAAACCGTGCCCTTTGCGGTCGGTCTCTACATCACGGCGGGCTACTGGTTTACTTCGTCCACGTCCTTCGCCAATCCGGCCGTGACGCTGGCGCGCGCGCTCACCAATACCTTCACGGGCATTCGCCTGTCGGATGTCGGCGGCTTCATCATCGCGGAGCTTGCCGGCGCGATTCTGGCTGTCGTATTTGCGCGCTGGCTGTTTACCGAAAGACGCGCCTAGGGCCCGTGATGGGTGGCGAGGGGACTCGTCTCGCCAAGCCGAATGACCCGCCGCAGAAGTTCCTCGGTCAGTTCCGCCCGCACCGGTTTCATTGCCGGATCGTCGTAGCGGTTCGTCATTTCGTTGGGATCGCTTTCGAGATCGTAAAGCTCGCCGAAGGCGCGGCCGTCGTCATAGAGAGATAAACGCCAGCGCCGTCCCATCAGGGTTCGAACGCGGAAGCCGTGGTTGAAGCCCATGTAGCCGTAGCGCTGGTGTTCTTCGATCACCATGGTGCGGTCCATGTCGGCGCCTGTGCCAAGATCGCGGCCCTGGATACCGTTATGGGGGGCCACACCTGCGCGCGCCAGCACGCTCGCGGCGATGTCGAGGGTCCCGGCAAGGTCTTCGCGCACGGCGCCGTTGCACGGTGCCTGCGGATCGGCCCAGAGGAAGGGCACGCGCACCAGCCCCTGGTAATGCAAGGCGCCCTTCAGCAAAAGCTGGTGATCGCCCATGAAGTCGGCATGATCGGCGGTGAAGATCACCACCGTATCGCGGTCGAGGCCGAGCGCCTTCAGTTTCGCCAGCACCATCGCAATCCGGTCATCGACATTGGCGAGCATTCCGCGCGTCAGGGCCTGAGCCTCGCGCGCCTCGCGTTCGGTAATTGCAATGACGCGCTGGCCGTCGCGGTTCTGCTTGTCCGCGTCGCGGCCCGCGCGAATGGCGCGAAGATGCGCGGGCGCATCCGCATCGGACTGGTGGAAACTTGCGGGCAGTTCCATGTCGGTCGGATCGAACATGTCCCAGTACTTGCCGGGCGGGGTGAACGGATGGTGGGGATCGGGAAACGAGCACTGGATGAAGAAAGGCTCGTCGCCGCCCGCGCGCGCGTGCGATTCAAGAAATTCACAGGTCTTTTCGGCGACGTAGTGGGTCGGGTAAAGCTCCTCGGGCAGGGCCGTGCGCCAGGCCTGCGGACAGGCGTAGTCGTTGCCGGGAAGCTGGTTTTCAGGCCCCACCAGGTTATGGGCGCCGGGGTGGCGCTCTTCGCGCCAACGCGCGTAATGGCCCACGACCGTGTCGCCGTGTCCGACGCAAAGATCGACGTGGCGGAAGCCGTAATAGGGCAGGTCGAGTTCCGACGACGTACCGGTCACCCATTTCGGACGCAGTTCCTGGTCGTAACGGCCCTGGCCGAGGATCGTCTTGTCGGCCTCGCGCAGTTCTTCGGGCGGCAGGACGAGGGCAGGATCGACCTCGGGCATCCCCAGCGTCGGCTTGCGCGGCGACATGCTTTGCAGGTGGCATTTGCCGATCAGCGCCGTCTTCCATCCCGCCGCGGCGAGGATATCGACGAAGGTCGTCGCCGACAGCGACAGCGGAATACCGTTGTGGCGCGCGCCATGCAGGGACGGCATGCGCCCGGTCATCAGGGTGGCGCGGTTGGGCATGCAGATGGGCGTTGCCACGTAGAAACGCGAATAGCGCGTCCCGCGGGCGGCGATCGAATCGATTGCCGGGGTAGGGATCGAACTGCCGTAACAGCCGAGATGATCGGCGCGCTGCTGGTCAGTGATGAACAGGATGAAATTGGGCTTGCGGCCCGTTGTCTTTGCCATCGTCAGGCCTTGCCCGCCGGAATCTTGACCTGATCGGGATGATCGAAGACGAAGGTGTTGTCGCCGACTTCCTTGCCCTTGCCGTCATGGCGCGGCTTGCCGGCCGGTTCCGCCCGCGCGCCGAGCAGGATCATGTAGACATCGCCGGTGTTGTCGAGCTGGTAGAGATGCTCCTTGGGGATCACCATCAACTGGCCGGGATCGATCGCCTTGCTGGTACCGTCGGGAAAATGGAAGGTGCATTGTCCCTGCACGCAGTAGAAGAACTGGTCCGCCGTGTGCTTGTGCATCGGCCCCTTGGTGCCGGGATAATCGCCATGCACCCAGGTATGGAAGTGATCGGATCCGAAAAGGACTTTCTTCGAATGACCGAGCGCGAGCTCGGGTTCTTCCAGTAAATCGATGAATTCGACCGCCATCGTCGCCTCCCTACGGCGCGAATTGCGCCTTATTCGTCTTTGAATCAACTTTCCATCATCGACGGCATATCGTCAACGCGGGGTCCGCGGGGTTGCCCCCACTGCCTTGGGCAAGTACCATGGCCATTGAAACGAGCGATCAGGCTTGCCGGATCGTGAAAATAATCAGGAAAACTGAGGTTTCGCCCCTATCCACAACAAGAACAGGAGAGGGCTTCATGGTCACACGTATCGCTTCTGCTTCCGTTGCCGCAGCTGTTGCCGCCTGCATCGGATTTTCCGCCGCTCCGGCCACGGCCGAGGACTTCTACAAGGACAAACAGGTCGAACTCACCATCGGGGCCAATCCCGGCGGCGGTTACGATTCCTACGCCCGACTGACGGCGCGCTTTATCGCAAGCCATGTTCCGGGCAACCCGACGATCATTCCCCGCAATCGGCCCGGTGCCGGATCGCGGAAGGCACTGAACTGGTTCTTCGACGGCGCGCCGACGGATGGCACCGTGTTCGGCGCGTTCTATCCGTCCGCCCTGGTTGATCCGTTGATCCGGCCCAAGCGGTCAAAATACGACGTGATGAAGCTGAACTTCCTTGGCTCGGTCAACAAGACCGCGCGCCAGTGCATCGCGCGCAAGGATGCCAAGGTCCAGAAGTTCGAGGACCTGTTCAAGCATGAACTTGCCATCGGCGCCACCGCGCGCGGCGGCTCGACGCGCGATTACGCGATCATGATGAACAACGTCCTCGGCACCAAGTTCAAGGTGATCTCGGGCTACAAGGGTTCGAAGGGCATCCTGCTCTCCATCGAGCGGGGCGAGACTCAGGGCCTGTGCGGCTACGCCTGGTCGAGCCTGAAGAAAGCCAAGCCAGAATGGGCCGAAGGCAAGTTCATCAACGTGCTGGTGCAGACCAACCTGTCGCGCCACGGCGAGATGACCAAGCTCGGCGCGCCGATGCTTCAGGATTTCATCAAGGATCCGGAGAAGCGCAAGATCGTCGAGTTCTTCCTGAAGCAGCATGAATTCGGCCGGCCTTATGCGATGCCGCCGGGAAGCCCGAAGGACGCCGTCGCGATCATGGCCAAGGCGATCCAGGAAACCTGGAAGAGCAAGGAGTTCCGCGTTGGGGCCGACAAGCTCAACCTCGACGTGGAACCGATCAGCGGCGAGGAAATCCGCAGTCTGGTCGGCGAGTTGTTTTCCCTGCCGAAGGACCTGGTCAAGAAGATCGTGAACAGCACCAAGTCCTGAACCAGCATATCTTCCGCGAAGAGCCCCCGGCCAGGTGCCGGGGGTTTTTCGTCGGGGGCATGCCCGAAAATTCGCAGCGCCAAACGGGGACCGGTGCTAGAGTCCCGCCAAAATAATGTCCCAGTCAGGCCGGGGAGGGCCGTCACATGACCGATTTCAAGCTTCTCAATTTCGCCGACGCCAAGGGCAACCCGGTCGCCGGGATCAACGTGGGTGATCAGGTGATCCCCGTTGCAGACGGCCTCGCCGCCATCGGCAAGGCAGCCGCGTGGAGCCGTTCGACCAAGGATGTCCTGTGGAACTGGGGCGAGGCGGAAGCAGCCCTCGGTGCGCTTGCAGCCAAGGCCGGTGACGCTGCGGTCAAGGGATTGGCGAAGCCGCTTGCCTCGGTCAAGCTGATGGCGCCGATCCTCTATCCCGATGCGATCTTCTGCGCCTTCGCCAATTTCACCGATCACATGAAGGAAATGTCCGACCGTTCGCCGCCCGACAAGGCGACCGTGAAGCCGTTGCATTTCGTCAAGCTGGGCGCGCACTGCGTGATCGGGCCGGAAGAAACCGTCCGGCTGCCCGCCGCATCGAAGGAAGTGGACTGGGAGGCCGAACTCGCCGTCGTCATCGGCAAGCCTGCGCGCAACGTCAAGGCAAAGGACGCCATGGACTACGTCGCCGGCTACACGATCATCAACGACCTCAGCCTGCGCGATCGCGGCACGCGCAAGGACTGGAACGTGCGCCATGACTTCCTGATGGGGAAGAGCTTCGACACCGGCGCGCCGATGGGTCCGTGGATCGTGCCCAAGGGGCAGATCAAGGACATCTACAAGCTCGACATGAAGCAGTGGATCGCGGGCGAGCTGATGCAGGATTCCGACACCAGCTACATGCACTTCACGATTGCCGAGCAGATCGAGGCACTTTCGGTGCAGTTCACCCTGCGCCCGGGCGACGTCATCGCCACCGGTTCACCGTCGGGCAACGGCCGGCCGCGCGGCATCTACCTGAAGCCGGGCGACGACCTGTTGATCGAAATCCAGGAGATCGGCCGCCTGCACAACCCGATCGAGCAGGGCGTCTGAAGCCGTTCAGGCGCCTTCGACGACCGCCGCCTCGATCAGGCGGCGGAAGGTATCGGGCATGGCGACCGACTGGCGCGTCTTGAGGTCGAAGCACACCTCGGTCACTTCCTGACGGGCGTGCACGGTTCCCGTTTCGACATTCACCAGCCGCTGGCGGTGGGTGACGGACTTGTTGCCGAGCTTCACGAAAGCGGTTTCGACCTTGAGCATGTCGCCCGCGCGCGCTTCGCGCAGGAAGTCGGTCGCCGTGCGGGCGACAACGGTGACGACGCCCTGTTCCTTCATCAACTGGTTGGTGATGCCGATCAGCGGCCATATCTGGAAGCTGCCGTCATCGAACACATGGGCATACCAGCGCACGTTCATGTGCCCAAGGTGATCGCAATGGGCGGGGAAAACGACCATGCGGGCGGTATCTATCCAGTCGGCCATGACATCTCCTCTCGCGACCAGCGGTTCGATATGAACGAAGCGCTCGCCGCGCCGCGTTTCGCCCATGGCGAGCCGCAGGGGCGAGGCGAACATCGGACCCGCATAAGCAAAGCTGTGAAACTCGCCCTTTTCGCCGCAAGGGTCGCAGGATGCGGGCAGGGCATCGAGAAAATCATGATCGAAATCGCGGCCCGCGAATTCGGCGCCAAGCTGCGTCAGGTCCACGCTGACGATGCGGGCCTTGAGACCGCTGTCGACCATTTCGCGCGATAGCGCCCGCGTGTCCGCACCCCAGAGGGGAAACAAAGGCTCAATCCCGGTGCCGGCCATGCGGTCTTCGCGGTAGCGGCGCACGTCTTCCAGAAACAGGTCGCCGAAGGCGATATGGGTTACGCCGTCGGCCTTGGCGCGGGTAACGAAGGCGTTCATGGCCTTTTCATAATCGGCATTGGAGCAGGGATCGGGCAGCCGGACGTCGATCACCGGCAGGCCCGCCGCCGCTGCCTGGGCCTGCAGGGCCGGCATGCGGATGCCATGCATGGCGACCCGTTGCAGGTCTTCGTCGCCGACCGTGGTGCTCATCAACCCGATCAGCCTGCCCATCGGCGCCAGCCGCAGGCGATGGAGCATCCAGGCGCTGTCCTTGCCGGTGCTCCAGCTGACGATTATCTGTTTTTCGGTGGTTTCAGGCACGGGAAAAGCCTTGTGGGACAGGGTGCTTCGTTATTTAATTTATGGACTTATGCGGGCGCGAAGTCACCGCCGAATATAGACATAGATCTGCGGTGGCCCGATACGGTCGCCGGACGCGCCCGGGCAACGAAAAAACAAAAGAACGGGGATAAATCACCCCGCGGTTTCACGGGAGGACATCACGATGCTCACGCCTCAAGACAATGAACGTTTGACCCGGGTCGGCGCCGGCACGCCGATGGGCGAGCTGATGCGGCGCTACTGGGTGCCGGCGCTGTTTTCCGACCAGCTGCCGAAGCCCGACTGCCCGCCCGTGCGCGTCAAGCTCCTGTGCGAAGAACTGGTCGCT
>JAURLI010000060.1 GCA_030831315.1 Alphaproteobacteria bacterium | reverse complement strand
GAGCGCCCATACCGCCATGGCGCGCACGAGCGCCGAGGGGTCGGCGAGCAGGGCTTCGGCGCGCGGGGCGAGCATTGCCTCGCCCGAGTTGCCGATGGCGATGAGGACGTTGCGGATGAAACGGTCGCGGCCGATCCGCTTGATAGGTGATCCGGAAAAGACCTGGCGGAAGGCGGCTTCGTCGAGCTGCACGAGATCATTGAGCTTCGGCGCCGTCAGTTCGATGCGGGGCAGGAAGGCCATTTCGCGCGTCGTCGTCGCGTACTTGTTCCACGGGCAGGCGGCAAGGCAATCGTCGCAGCCGTAGATGCGGTTGCCGATGGCGGCGCGAAATTCGGCGCCGATGTGGTCCTTGTGCTCGATGGTGAGGTAGCTGATGCAGCGCCTCGCATCGAGCTTGCCGGGTGCGGGAAAGGCATCGGTCGGGCAGGCGTCGAGGCAGGCGCGGCAGGTACCGCAGTGATCACTCTCGGCCTCGTCGGGGGGCAGGTCGAGGGTGGTGAAAATCTCGCCCAGCAGCAGCCACGAGCCGTGGCGCCTCGACACCAGGTTCGTGTGTTTGCCCTGCCAGCCGAGACCGGCGGCCTGCGCTGCGGGCTTTTCCATCACCGGCGCGGTATCGACGAAGACCTTGACCCCGGCATCGAAGTCTTCCGCGAGCCAGCGGGCGATGCGCTTGAGGCGCGGCTTGACCACGTCGTGGTAGTCCTTGTTGCGGGCATAGGTGGCGATGGAGCCGCGCTCGGGCCGCTTGAGCAGGGCAAGCGGGTCGCCGGGCGGGGCGTAGCTGGTGGCGAGCACGATGACGCTGCGGGTTTCGGGCCACAGGCCCTGCGGGTTCGCCCGCTCGGCCACCCGCCGGGCCATCCAGTCCATGCCGCCGTGATGCCCGGCGCCGAGGTATTCGGCAAGCGCCGGCCCGCCGTCGGGCACCGCGCGTGCGGCGGCAAAGCCGACCGCGTCGAAGCCTTCAGCCCCGGCCCGGTCCCTGATGGCGGCCTTGATCTCGTTCGCGTCCATGATTTCCGCGGTGTTCCCTGGTTGGGCTACCTTATCCGCTCCCGCTGGCGGCGCAAGGCGGGGCGGCGGGGAACCTTGGATTTCTAATCATTCCCATTTAGAATTATTCGTAAGCTAAGAAAAAGCTCCGTCCGACCGGCCGGGGCCGGACAGGATGAAGGCGAGACCATGGCCGAGCAGATCCAACTGGTGCCAGAGGCGCAGGCCGCCGCCGAGGCTGCCAAGCACGGCAAGGATGTCGAGTTCCATTCGGAAACTTCGGTCGGTTACCTGCTGCGAGACACCTATCGTGCCTTTACCAAGCTGCTGCAGTCGCGCATCAGCACCGAAGGCGTCACTATCGGCCAGTGGTATTTCCTGCGCGTGTTGTGGGACGAGGACGGCCTGACCCAGCGCGAGTTGAGCCAGCGCGTCGGCATGATGGAGCCGACCACGGTGACGGCCTTGAACGGCATGGAGAAACGCGGCTACGTCAAGCGCGTGCGCAATGCCGACGACAAGCGCAAGGTGAATATCTACCTGACCGATCGCGGCCGCGCGCTGCGCAACATTCTTTTGCCCCATGCCATCGACGTGAATATTCGCGCCGTGGCCGGGGTTTCCGCCGAAGACGTCGAAGCGCTGCGTCGCACGCTTCACGCCATGAAGCGCAATCTTGCGGAGCTTGCGCCGTAAGGCACCGGTTCCGACGTCAACCCAGGGAGAAACGACAATGGCGACCGCTTCTGCGGGTTCAAATTCCGCCGCCTCGATTACCAGCCTGCGCATCCAGCTTGCGGCGCTGACCCGGCTTCTGCACAAGGAAGGCATCCTCACCTATTCGGGCCACGCCAGCGTGCGCATTCCTGGCCGCGATGCCTTCATGATCCAGTCGATCAACGACAGCCGCGCCGGGCTCAGCCCCGAAGGTCTGGTGATCTGCGATCTCGACTGCAAGGTGATCGAGGGACCCGCCGGCTATCGCCCGCCGCTCGAAGCGTTCATCCATTCCGAAGTGCTGCGCGCACGCCGCGACATCGATTGCGTGGTTCATACCCATTCGGAACTGGCGGCGATGTTCACCATGCTGGAGGGCATCGAGCTGGCGCTGATGAAGAGCCACGCCCAGCGCTGGGCCTCGGGCATTCCGACCCATGCCGATCCCACCCATATCAAGTCCTCCCAGCAGGGCAAGGACCTGGCCAGGACGCTCGGCAAGCACAACGGCGCGCTGATGCGCGCGCACGGCGGCGTGCTGGTGGCCGAAAGCCTGCCCGCGCTGCTGGTCGATGCCGTTCATTTCGAGGAAAACGCCAAGGCCCATTACCAGGCGGCGACCATCGGCAAGGTCAAGCCGCTGACCCGTGAGGAGCTGGACCTGATCGCGTCCGTCAACAACAACCGCGAACAGCATTGCTTCAAGCTGTGGAGCCACTACGTCGGCATGGGCTTCGACGACGGCACCTTGCCGAAAGACTGGAACGAGCAGATCTGGGGTTCGGTCAACCCGAACGCAGAGGCAACCTGAGGCGGACACAGCCATGCAGATCGGCAAGCTTTCTGACGCGCTCGGCGCGGAAGTCACGGGAATAGACCTCAACCAGCCCCATAATCCGGCGACGGTGGAGGCGCTCAAGCGCGCCTTCGCCGAGAACCTCGTGCTGGTGGTGCGCGACCAGAAGGACCTGTCGCCGGAAGCCCATGTGCGCTTCTGCGAGTTCTTCGGCCCGCTGGGCAAGCGCTCGCGCCCCGCCGATTCGCGCCACGAAAAGGGTAATGAGCCGGCGGAGGTGATGTTCGTCTCCAACCGCCGGGTGGACGGCAAGTACGTCTACACCCTGCCCGAGGGCGAAATGATGTTCCACATCGACCAGTGCTATGTGGAACGGCCTGCGCGCGCGACCTGCCTTTATGCCATCGTCGTGCCCGAGGTGGGTGGCGACACGCTGTTCGGCAACCTGTGCGCGGCCTATGACGCGCTGCCCGCCGATCTGCGGGCAGTCGTCGACAGCCACCGGGCGCTCAATGTCTTTACCTACGATTCCACCCAGCGCGATCAGGTCGGCGATCCGTCGAAGCGGCGGGAATTCGTCCAGCCCATGGTCGTGCGCCACGCCGTCACGGGCCGCAAGGCGCTTTACGTCAATCGCCTGATGACCTGGTCGATCGAGGGCATGGACAAGGCGGCAAGTGACGCCATCCTGGCCCGCCTGTTCGATCACCAGGAGGAGCCGCGCTTCGTCTATCGCCACAAATGGCGCAAGGGCGACCTGCTGCTGTGGGACAACCAGTGCACGGTTCATGCACGCGCCGACTTTGATCCCAACGCCGAGCGTCACCTGCGCCGCTTCACGGTGGCGGGCGGCCCGCTCGCAGCCTGACGCCTCTTTCCAGACTTTCATCTTGCTTTCATCACGGAGACCACCATGGCCGAAACTTCGCCGACCCGTCACACCCTCGACCTGACCGACCGCGTTGTCATCGTTACCGGGGGCGCCACCGGCATCGGCAAGATTTATTCGACGCGCCTTGCCGAAGCGGGAGCACGTGTCGTGATTGCCGACATCGTCGATGAGGCCAACCAGGCGCTGGCAAAGGAACTGACCGGGCGCGGCCTGCAGGCGCTGGCAAAGACTACCGATGTCGCCGACCAGAAGATGACCGAGGACCTGGCCAAGGCCACGGCCGACAAGTGGGGCCGCATCGACGGGCTGGTCAACAACGCGTCGCTTATGTCGGTGCTCGGGCGCAAGCCATGGACGGAGATTCCGGCGGCCGAATGGGACCGTGTCATGCAGGTCAATACCAAGGGGCCGTTTCTCTGCGCGCTCGCGGTCTATCCCTACATGAAGGCGCAAGGCGGCGGAAAGATCGTCAACATCGCGTCTTCGCGCGTGTGGGAAGGCGGCAAGTGGCGGCTGCATTATTCGGCATCCAAGGGCGCCGTGCTGGTGTTTACGCGCGCGCTTGCGCGCGAGGTGGGCGACGACAACATCTGCGTCAATTCGATCTCGCCGGGCTTCACCCTGTCCGAAACCCAGATCGCCAACTCCAGCAATTCCCACATGTCGATGCAGGCCGATGCCGACAAGTGCTTCGCGCGCGGGCAGGTGCCCGACGACCTCGTCGGCGCGCTGATGTTCCTGTTGTCGGACGCGTCGAATTACATCACCGGCCAGTGCATCAACGTCGATGGCGGCCGCTCGATGCACTAGCCAATGGCCTGAAAAGGCAGGGAAAGCACGGCAGTTGACGGCACCGCCCGGCCTTCCTTATATTCCTTAGAATTCGTATGATTTGGATCGAGAGTGTGAAACGACCATGACCATCCAGCTCGCCGATTTTCCTGAAGTCACCAAGGGGCCGGGCAAGCCCGAAACCTACAAGGGCGTGCAGATCCTGCGTCACGATCCGTGCGGCGCGGAAATTCTCAACGTCGATCTCGCCCAGCCGACGGCCGACGGCACCTTCCAGGCGGTCATGGACATCTGGCACGAAAGCCTCGTGATCTGTTTCCGCAACCAGGACATCACCGCCGAGGACCAGCTTCGCTTCGGCCGCCGTGTCGGCGACCTGTCGGTCATTCACACGCCCGAGTTCAAGGGTGAAGACCCGGCGATCATGTACATCTCCAACGTCAAGGAGAACGGCGAATACGTTCATGCCCTGCCGGTCGGCGAGATGATGTTCCATATCGACCAGTGCTACCAGCAGCGCCCGGCCAAGGCGACGATCCTCTATTCCATCAAGATTCCGAAGGCGGGCGGCAACACGCTGTTCTGCGACCTGCAGCGCGCCTATGACACGCTCGATGAAAAGACCAAGGAGTTCATCGCCGGCCTCAAGGTCCTGCATGTCTACGACTACGACGCGGGCGCAACCCATACGGCGGCGACCGTCGCCGACGATGCGCCGCGTTACGTCCATCCGCTGGTGCGGACCCATCCGGTGACCGGGCGCAAGAGCCTCTACGTCAACCGCCTGATGTCACGCGAAATCGTCGGCATGGACAGGGCCGAGAGCGACCGGCTTCTTGGCCGCCTGTTCGACCATATCGAGAACCCGGATTTCGTCTACGAGCACCACTGGAAGCTCGGCGATCTCCTGATGTGGGACAATCGCTGCACGGCCCATGCGCGCCGCGACTTCGATCCCACCGAGGACCGGCTGATGCGCCGGCTCACGGTTCTCGGCGAACAGCCCGTTTGATGTGGCGGGGGGCGCGCCGGCGCCCGTTCCCGATCCAGCCGCGCTTTCTGAACCACCAGATCAGGCCGCCTGCGGTCAAGGCCATGAGGGCCAGCGAAAACGGATAGCCGAATGCCCATCGCAATTCCGGCATGTTCCACGGCGACGCCTTGGTATCGAAATTCATGCCGTAAAGGCTGGCGATGAAGCTGAGCGGGATGAAGATGGTGGCGATCATTGTCAACACCTTCATGATCTCGTTCAGCCGGTTCGACAGGCTCGACAGGTAGATGTCGAACAGGCTCGCCGCCACCTCGCGTTGCATTTCGAGCATGTCCATCAACTGGACGCAGTGGTCGTAACAGTCGCGGAGATAGGGCATCGTCGTGCTCTTGAGCACCGGAACGTCGGCTCGCATCAAGTTGTTGATCATCTCGCGGCTGGCCCAGATGATCCGGCGCAGGTTGAACAGTTCGCGCTTGATCAGGTGCAACTCCCGCACGATCGTCTCGCGCGGCCGGCGCAATACCGTCTCCGTCATGTCGTCGAGCCGGCTGTCGTATGCTTCCAGCACCGGGAAATAGTGGTCGATCACGGCATCGAGCAGCGCATAGGTCAGGTAATCGGCGCCCATGGCCCGGATCTGGCCACGCCCGTGGCGGATGCGATTGCGAAGGTTATCGAAGCAGTCCCCGGATTTTTCCTGGAAAGTGATGACGAGACCCGGGCGCAGGAAAAGGGACACCTGCTCGGATGGGTCTTTCCCTTCGGGATCGAGCATGCGGAAGACGACGAAGAGCTGGTCGCCGTATTCCTCGACCTTCGGGCGCTGGTGGACATGCAGAACGTCCTCGAGGGCCAGCCGGTGCAGGCCGAACATTTCGCCCAGCCGGGTGATGATCCCCGCGTCCCCCAGGCCGGAAATATCGATCCAGTTGATGCCGTCCTTGCCGATGCGCCCGGGCAGGGACTCGACGCCGATGATCTCATCCTCGGCGAAGTGCCCGGGTCCGAATGACATCAGCCTGATTTTGGGGCGCGGGGCGTTGGGGTCGGAAACCAGGGTGCCGGGCGCACTCCCCGGCGCGGTACGCCGGCGCGGACGCAACTCGCCGCCCCGTGTGTCGGTTCCCGACGTTGCGGGAAGCCCGTTTCCGTTCTCGCTCATGTCGCCTCCTTGCGGCGGTTGGCCGCAGGGGCGCACGGCTCACGATTTCAGTTCGCCGTACTTGCCCCGGAAATAAAGAAGCGGCGCGGTGTCGCGCGTCGCCGTGGAAACCGCTTCGCCGATGACGATGACGTGGTCCCCCGCTTCGACTTCCTGCGTCAGCCGAAACTCGGCGGAAGCGAGCGCGCCCGAAATCAACGGCATGCCCAGCACGCCTTCATCGGCGGGAACGGCGGCGAACTTGTCCTCGCTCTTGCCGGCGAAGGTATTGGAAACCTTGTCCTGGTCGAGGGCGAGAATGTTCAGCGCAAAGGCACCGCTTTCGCGCAGCGGCGCCAGCGTGTTGGAGCGCTTGTCCACGCAGGCGAGAAACAGGGGCGGCTCAAGGCAGACGCAACTGACCGCATTCATGGTGAGCCCGTAGCGCTTGCCCGCCTTGTCGCGGGTGGTGAGGATCGTGACGCCGGTGGCGAAATGCCCGGCGAAGGTCCGCAACTGGAGGGATTCGACGGGACGGGCTTTATCTGCGGGCGTGCTCACGGAGCCTCCTTCAGGAACTTGATGATTTCGCGGTTGAACTCTTCCGCACACTCGATATTGGGCATGTGCGCGGCGTTTTGGAAGACATGAAGTTTGGCGCCCGGAATCTGCGCCGCCAGTTCCGGCGCGTAGCCGGGCAGGCGCAGGGGATCCTTGGCGCCGGCCATGACCAGGCAGGGCATGGTGATGCGCGCATAATCCAGCGCCTCGCGCTCGCTCGGGCCCGACTTGGCGCGAAAGGGCGCCTTGAAGCGGGCGGCGGCGGTGGCCTCCCATGCGCCGGGCAGGGTGGCAAGCTCCTGGCGGCGGGCGATATAGCCCTGGTCCTTCGCCCATTTCTGGTCGATGAACATCACCTCGACGATGCGGCGCATGTGATCGGCCGTGCCGTCGTAGGAGTTGAGAACGTTGCGCGCCTCGTTCGCGGGCGCGAAGCCGCCGCCCGAGCAGGTCGCGACCTTGCGGATCGGCCAGTCGGGCTTTTCGCGCGCGGCCACGGTCAGCGACAGCCCGCCCGACATGGAGGAGCCGATGACGTAGACCTCATCGATCTTCATGACCTCGAGGAAGCGCCGGATGTGCCAGATGCGCTTGTCGAACTGGCCGCAGAAATCGAAGACCTTGTCGGTGCGACCGAAGCCCAGATGATCGGGGGCGACGACGTGGAAATGTTCGGCGATGGCATCGAGGTTGAACTCCCACGACAGTTCCGCCGCGCCGCCGAATTCCGCCGAATGCAGCAGCAGCACGCTGGGGCCGCGCCCGCGCGCGCCCGCCTCGAAGTAATGGGTGTTGATGCCGTCGACGGAGATAAAGCGGCCCTTGGTCTTCATGCGCTCTTGCGGTCCTTTTCCTCTGCCGGCGGATTGCCGAGGTGACGGATGCGCGGGTAAACCTCGCGCGCGAACAGGGTCATGTTGCGGATGGTTTCCTCGTGGCTGAGGAAGCCCGCCTGCAGCATGCACAAAAGATGCCCGAATCCGCCCACACGATCATGGAAGCGGATGATCTGGGCCACGACATCGTCGGGCGTGCCCGCCATGACGACGCCCGAATCGATCAGGTAATCCATGCCGCGCTGGCGGATGGCCGCGGTACGGCCGGAAAATTCGCCCTTGAGGGCGCGCACGTTCATGCCGATGGAAACATAGCCCGGCGGGTTGCGGAATTGCGGCGGCGTTTTCGACTTGATGAACCACGACAACTTTTCGGCGCCCTCGCGGGCGGCCGCGTCGCTTTCGGCGACAAAGACCAGCGGCATGAAGGCAAGGCGTGAATTGGCGACGGCCGGCCCTTCGGCGCAGCCCGAACGATAGACGTCAAACAGGCGGCGCACGACGTCGTGGGGCTGCAGGAAACTCGCGAAATGGTAGCCCTTGCGGGCGATATCGGCGACCGCCGGGCTGACGGTTGAACCCGTGGTCCAGATCGGCGGATGGGGCGACTGGAAGGGGCGCGGCCAGATGTTGACCTGGCGCTTGTGCCAGTGCTTGCCCTCGAAGTTGAAGGGGCCGTCATGGCTGGTCCAGGCGCGGCGGATCAGTTCGATCCCTTCCCACAGGCGCTCGCCGGTCTGGGTCGGGTTGGAATTGGAACAGAAGATTTCGTAAGGCACACCGCGCACGAAACCGCAGTCGAGCCGCCCGCGCGAGATGACGTCGACCATCGCCATTTCCTCAGCGATGCGGATCGGGTCCTCGCGGTTGGCGACAGGGTTGCCCAGCACCAGGATGCGGGCATTGCGGGTGATGCGGGCTAGGATCGCTGCCGTCAGCGGGACCGCCGTATCGAGACAGGTTGGCGTCTGGTGATGCTCGTTCAGCATCAGGTCGAGGCCAAGCTCGTCGGCGATCACGTATTCGTCGAGATAGCGCTGGTACAGACCGGCGCCGACAGCGGGATCGAAATGGCAGCTGGGCAGGCTGACGCGGTCGGACTCGTAGGTTTCCGCCGGCGGCAGGTGAGGGTAGGGCATTTCCGTGAAGTGATACGCCTTCATGGCCGTGCCCGACCTCTCCCTGCTGCGCCCCGCCTTACTCGGCGGCGGCGCCCTTGGCGGGACGGAAGGCGAACTCTTCCTTAACCCGCGGATACACTTCCTTGGCGAAGAGCGTCATGCTCTTGACCGTTTCCTCGTGGGTGACGAAGCCTGCCTGCTGCATCATCAGCAGCTGGCCGAAGCCGCCGACCCGGTGATAGAAGCGCTTGATCTGCTCGAACACCGAATCGGGAGTGCCGGAAATCAGCACGCCCTGTTCCTTGAGGTATTCGAAGCCGCCGGCGCGTACCGCGTCGGTGCGGCCGGTGTACTTGCCCTTCAGCGCCTGCACGTTGAACGACACCGGCACGTAGCCCGGCGGGTTGCGGAACTGCACGGCGGTCTTGGCCTGCAGGTACCACGACAGCTTCTCGGCCAGCTTTGCCGCCTCTTCCTCGGTTTCGCCGGTGGCGACCAGCGGCATGAAGGCGATGTGCCGGCGTACTTCCTCGGGATCCGAATATATCGAGCATGAGCGGTAGGCGTCGAACATCTCCTTCACCTTTTCGTGCGGCTGCAGGAACATGGCGAAGGTGAAGCCGCGGCGCGCAACTTCCTTGATGTTTTCCTTGTCCGACGACCCGGTGATCCAGACCGGCGGGTGCGGCTGCTGGAACGGGCGCGGCCAGATGTTGACCTGGCGCTTGTGCCAGAACTTGCCTTCGAAGTTGAAGGGGGCGTCATGGGAGGTCCAGGCCTTGACCGCGAGGTCGATGCCTTCCCACAGGCGCTCCAGCGTCTGGGTCGGGTTGGTGTTGGCCGCGTAGACCTCGTAGGGGACGCCGCGCACGAAGCCGCAGTCGAGCCGCCCGCGCGAGATGACGTCGATCATCGCCATTTCCTCGGCGACGCGGATGGGATCGGCGCGGTTGGCCATCGGGTTGCCCAGAATGCAGATGCGCGCATTCTTGGTTTGGCGGGCGAGGATCGCCGCCGACAGCGGCGCCGCCACGTTGGTGCAGGTGGCCGTCTGGTGATGCTCGTTCAGCATGATGTCGAGGCCGAGCTCGTCGGCCATGACGTGCTCGTCGAGGTAGCGCTGGTAGAGGTCCGCGCCCACCTTCGGGTCATAGTGCTTGTTGGGCAGGTTGACCCGGATCGAATCGACGGTGTCGAGATCGGGCAGGAAGGGGTAGGGCATTTCGGTGAAGTGCCAGCAACGCATTTTCGTTCTCCCTCTCTATCTCTTGCCTAGCGACGGCGGCCGCGGGCGGCCTTGCGCCCGGATTTCTTCGCCGCGGCTTTCTTCTTGGCCGGTTTCTTTTTCGCGGATTTGGCCTTGGCGGCTTTCTTCTTGGCCGGCTTCTTCTTGGCCGAAGCGCCCTTGGAAAGGCCGATGAAGCCGCCCACCGCCTTGAGGAAGGCTTCCGGCTGCTCGATGTGCGGGAAGTGGCCGGCGTTGGCCACGGTCACGAACTTGGCGCCGGGGATTTCCTTGGCGAAGGCGCGGCCGTAGGCCGGGGTGATGATGCCGTCCTTGGCGCCCCAGACCACCATGGTCGGCACGTTGATGCGATGCAGGCGGCCCTTCAGCTTCGTGTTGTGCATGTAGGGGAACCAGCAGAAGCGCGCATAGGATTCCTTGTTGCGCGCGACGATCTCAAGCTTGCTCTCGGGCATGACGGTATAGTCGATCTTGCCCTTTTCGATGTCGGCGTACTTGGCCGCCAACACCTGCTGGGGCGACAGGCACCAGATGTCCTGGATGTCGCGGTCGAAGGGTCCGCCCACCTTGATGCCGAACGGATCGACTAGGACGAGACGCGCCATGTTGTGGGTCGACTTGACGGCGATTTCCGCCGCCAGCCAGCCGCCGAGGCCGAAGCCGATGACCGTGGCGCCCTTGACCTTCAGCGCATCGAGCGCGTCCATGCAGATGTAGGCGCAGTCGTCGATGGTTTCGATCCAGTCGGGGCGGTCGGACTTGCCGAAGCCCGGCGGGGAGAGAATGGTGCTCTGGAAGCCGCCATCGAGGGCGTCGAGGACCGGGCTTTCCAGCGTCAGCGCTTCTTCATCGTAAAAAATCACGAGGGGCTTCTTGCCCTTGCCGCGGCGAATGACCTCGAGATTCATGCCGAAGGATTTGACGCGGGCGGCGCGTTGTTTTGCGACAGCCATGTGCTTTTGTTCTCCCTTTATGGGCGCGGGCGCGCCGTTTCTTCGTATGCTTAGAAATTACTCCGCCGGGGGGCATCCGACAAGCAGCGGCGCCACCAAAAAAAGGCCTGTAAATCAACCTATTTCCGACGGTTTAGAGGGGGCTTTAGCCGGGGATCGGCTGCTGCGCGACAAGATTGATGCCATAGCCGTTGAGCCCGACTATGGAACGCTTGGTATTGGTCAGCAGGATCATGTTGCGAACGCCGAGCTCGGTCAGGATCTGCGCGCCAATACCATACTGGCGAAGTTCGGAAATGGGCTTGGTCATCGGCTTGCCCTCGCGTTCGAGAACGAATCGCGACAGGGCCGTGGGCGTCGGTTCGCGGATGATGACGATGGCGCCGCGGCCCTTTTCCGCGATCATCTTCATCGAGGCATGAAGTTCGGTCGCCCGCGCCCGCGATTCGCCCGCGGCGAATTCCGATTCCTTCATGTCGCCCAGTACGTCGGCAATCAGGTTCAGCGCGTGCATGCGCACCAGGACCGGTTCCTCGCCCGAGACATCGCCGCAGGTCAGCGCCACATGTTCGGCGTAGTTGATCTGGTTGGCGAAGACATGCAGGCGGAACTCGCCGCCGAAGCGGGAATTGATGGTGGTTTCGGCCACCTTGCGGATGATTTTCTCGGTGCGGCGGCGGAAGGCGATCAGGTCGGCGATCGAGGCGACCTTGAGCCCGTGCTTCTTGGCGAAGACCAGCAGGTCCGGCAGGCGCGCCATGGTGCCGTCATCGTTCATGATTTCGCAGATCACGCCCGACGGGTTGAGGCCCGCGAGGCGCGCCACATCGACGGCGGCTTCCGTGTGACCGGCGCGCACCAGCACGCCGCCGTTCTGGGCAATCAGCGGGAAGACATGGCCCGGGGTGACGATGTCCTGGGGGCCGCGGTTGGAATTGATCGCGACGGCGATGGTCTGGGCGCGGTCGGCGGCGGAGATGCCGGTGGTGACGCCTTCGCGCGCTTCGATGGAAATGGTGAAGGCCGTCTGGTGGCGCGACTGGTTTTTGGACGCCATCAGTTGCAGGCCAAGGTGTTCTGCCCGTTCCTGGGTCACCGACAGGCAGATCAGCCCGCGGCCGTGCTTGGCCATGAAGTTGACCGCATCGGCATTGGCCTTCTCGGCCGGGATGACGAGGTCGCCTTCGTTCTCGCGTCCCTCGTCATCGACAAGGATGAAGATGCGCCCGTTGCGGGCGTCCTCGATGATTTCGCTGATCGGGGAAAGCTCTGAGGTGGCCACGGAAACTCCCATCGGGAAAAGGTGGGTGGGCGGCATTATTTGCGCCCGCTGAAAGGGGCGCTCAAGGTATCCCCTCCGGCGGCGGTGATCAAGGGGCGGGCCTTGGCGAGCGGGGGGCGGGGGGATAGACTGCGCCACCCCGAAAAACGGAGATTTTCAGACATGTCCGCCACTGATGCCACCCTGACCGTGATCCCGCTCTCGTCCGCCCTGGGCGCACGGGTGGAAGGCCTCGACCTGCGCCAGCCCCTCGATGGGCCGACCTTTGCCGCCGTGCGCGAGGCGTTCCTCGCCCACCAGATGCTGTGCTTCCCGGGTCAGAAGCTTTCGGCCGACGACCAGATCCGTTTCTGCGGCTATTTCGGGCGTGCCGATTCCGACTACAAGGCACCCGCTTCGATCCTGCCGGTGGACGAGCGCACCAAGGCCGATTACCGCAAGGGCGTCATGCTGGTGACCAACGTCCGCAAGGACGGGGTGCCCATCGGCAACCTGCCCGACGGCGACATGCAGTTCCATTCCGACGGGGCGCACCGCGACAGCCCCTACCTGGCGACGACCCTTTACGGCATTCGCGTGCCGAGCGTCGGCGGCGACACGGTCTTTGCCAATCTCTGCACGGCTTACGAAACCCTGCCCGATGCCATGAAGGCGCGGATAGAAGGCCTGCGCGTGCACAACGTCTACCTGCTGGATGCCACCGAGAAAGACGAATTCGATCCCGATGCGCCGGGCATGCGCCATGCCGTCCATCCGCTGGTGCGCGTGCATCCGGAAACCGGGCGCAAGGCGCTTTACGTCAACCGCCTGATGAGCCGCTGGATCGAAGGCATGGACCGTGCCGAGGGCGAGGCGCTGGTCGCCGAACTCGTCGATCACAGCGAACGGCCCGAGCTTATCCATGCCCACAAGTGGACGCCGGGCGATTTCCTGATCTGGGACAACCGCTGCGTCAATCACGCGCGCACCGATTTTTCGCCCGACGAGGTCCGTCTCCTGCGCCGCTACACGATTTCCGAAGCGGCATAAAAGAAGGGCGCCCCGCGGGGCGCCCTTAATTTTTCGCACGCTCCGGCTTTATTATTTGCCGGTTTTAAGGGTGTCCTTGTACTTGGAATAGAAGACCTTGGACGCCTGCAGCATCTTCTTGGTTTCCTCGCCTGAAAGCGGGTCGATCGGCCGCTTGGTCTTCTTGTGCCAGCCCTGGATTTCCGGATCGTTGAGCGCGGCGAACAGCGCATCCGACAGGACTTTCTGGATCTTGTCGGATACGCCCGGCGTGGTGCCGACGACGCGTTCGATGGTCAGCAGTTCCAGTTCCGGATGGCCGATTTCGGCCGCCGTCGGTACGCCCTTGAAGGGGCTCTTCTTCTCGAAGGAAAGAACGGGCTTCAATTCGCCGGACTTCATCCACTTGGCGAGCGAACGCGTGTTGAACAGCGACAGGTCTGTATCGCCGCGCACCAGCGACAGGGAGATCTTGGCCGAGGACTTGTAACCGGCAAGGAAGTTGATGTTCATGCCGAGGATGTCGCCCATGATCTTGCCCGCGACGTAGGAGGTCGAGGCCGGGCTGGTAATGGCGTACTTGAACGTCGCCTTCTTGGCCTTCATCAGGTCCTGCACCGACTGGTGCTTGCCCTTGGTGCCGACCGCCAGCACGTATTTGGACTGGGCGATGCGGCCCAGCCATTCGAACTTGTCGACGTCGAAGGCGACCTTGCGGCCGAGAATCTTGTCGAGCAGCATGCCTGGCATGTTGAAGATGGCGATCTGGTAGCCGTCGGGCTTGGCCCGGTAGAGCTGGGCCGCTGCCTTGTTGCCGCCGGCCCCGGCGATGTTCTTCGGTACGACGTTGACCTTGTTGGGCAGGTGCTTCTGCATCACGGGCGCGATCTTGCGCACGTAGGTGTCGAAGCCGCCGCCCGGGCCATAGGGAATGATGAAGGTGATGTCTTTTTCAGGGAAGCCGGCCGCCCACGCAGGCGCGGCAACGGCAAGGGTGGCACCCGCGATAAGGGCCGCACCCAGTCGATAGGCTGGTTTCATAACTGTCTCCCAGTCGGGCCCTTATTCGTGGCGGCTGACCGCTTCTGTGAACGGGCGTGGTTATTCGGGGAGCGTTTCCTCTTGAGGCCCCAAGGGTAAAGCCATGATTATGGAAAATCAACCCTTTAGGGCCGCTGGCCTTACAGCAAATGCATCGGAACCTGGCGGATTCCGGGACTTTCGCGCCAATAACCGCTATCGGCATCGAAGCGGCCGGTGGCGACCCGGTCGGGCCGGGCGGAGCGCAGGATGACCGCGACGGAGCCTTTCGCGCCGGCCTCTTCCGAATGGATGGTGTAGGGGGCAACCAGATCGAGCACGCCGGGCGCGACGGTGCTGCGCCCGGTTTCCGCGATCCGGGCCGGGCCTTCGCCGTGCCCGCCGTCGCTGCGTTCGAAATGGCAGATGTCCTCGCCCCCCGACAGCAGTCCGTAGAGCACCCAGATCGGCCCGTGGTCGTGGATCGAGGTCTTCTGGCCCGGCGCCTTGACCAGGCCGTCGAGGACGAAGCCGTAGTCGGGGTCCTCGAACAGCAGCCAGTTCTCGCGGTTGCAGACGGGCCAGCGGGCGGCGGCGCGCGCCAGCGCGGGTTCCGCAAGAAGGCGCGAAAGAAGCGGCCGTGCCGCCTCGAAGGCTTTGCCGAAGTCTTGTTCCGCCGCGAGGATGGCGCGCATCCCCGCAACGAAATCCGTCATCGCCGCCGTTACGGCTGGATCATGTCCATCAGCCATAGCACCAGTTCACCCCGGTAGAGCTCGTACTGCAAAAGCCATTCGAACAGGACCCAGATGAAGGCTAGCGTAAAGACGCCGCCATAGAGCGAACTGCGCAGGGTCTTGCCGCCCCACATCCGCATCCACAGGAAGACGAACAGCGGCGAGGCAATCAGGAAACCCAGCAGCCAGATCAGCACCACGCTCATCGCCATGGCGACGAAGCAGGCGATTTCGCGCATGGGTTTGCGGCCCTCGCCGGGGGCTTCTTCCAGCTTGCCGCCGAAGACGGTGTGGATCGCATGGCCGATGCGCGTCTCGGTCAGGCTGAGGATGTCGAGCACCGACAGCGCAACCCCGGTCCAGCCGACGATCAGCGGGAAGTAACGGACCTTGCCCGTGAATTCATAGGTTTCATGCAGGAAGAAGATCAGGAAAGCCATGACGCCGAAGGCGAAGTAGAGCGACGAATGTTTCTCCTTCTGCACCATCGGCCGCACCGCATAAAGCGCTGCCGCCCAGCCGATCGCGGCAGGTACGGCAAGGATCGTCTGGTGAACCGCCTGCAGGTGCAGCATCGCGAAAGCAGCGAGCGCCAGTGCGAAGACTCCTGCGCCGAGCTTGGTCGGCATGGTGATCGGTGCGCCGTTCATCGGGCACCTCCCGCGGCTTCCGCCGCTTTTCTTTTGCGCATGAAACTCCTGAAGGACGGGATCAGGAGGGTGGCGATGCACAGCACGATCAGGATCAGCGACACCGTGCGAGTCAGGAAGATGCCGAGGCTGCCATCGGAAATGCCCATGGCCTGGAAGAAGCTGCGCTCGGTGATCTCGCCCAGCACCAGCGCGATGGTGAAGGTGATGCGCGGATAGTCGAAGCGGATCATCAAATACCCGATGACGGCAAATACCATGGCAATGACCACGTCGCCGAACTCGCCTTGCAGGGCATAGGCGCCGACCAGCGCCACCACGGTCACCGTGGGCGCCAGGATATGCGCGTCCACCAGCGTCAGGTAGGCCATCGGCTTGGCCAGTGCCAGCACGATCAGGGTGGCGACGACGCAGGCGATGGTCAGGGTCAGGACCAGCGTGAAGACGACGTCTTCATGCTCGAACAGAAGGCGCGGTCCCGGTTCCAGCCCGTGCAGCACCATGGCGCCGAGGAACACGGCGGTTTCCGCACTGCCCGGGATGCCGAAGGCGAGCGTCGGGATCAGCGAGCCGCCGTCCTTGGCGTTGTTCGCCGACTCCGGCGCGATCACGCCGCGGATGTTGCCCTTTCCGTAAGGGACATCGGGATTGGGGTCGCGCTGGACCTGCGTCGAATAGCTGAGGAAGGCCGCGACCGTCCCGCCGACACCGGGCACCGCGCCGATGAAGGTGCCGATGCCCGACCCCACCAGCATGGTTGACCAGTTGCGGAAGACCTGGCGGATGCCGTCGGTGACTTTCTGGATCTTGACCTGCAACGCGTCGTCGGAGATCGAGCCCCCCTTCACCGCCAGGTCGATCATCTGCGAAATGGCAAACAGGCCGATCAGGGCCGGCACCAGCTTGATGCCGTCCCACAGCGCATCGACGCCGTAGGTGTAGCGCACGATGCCGCTGACATAGTCGAAGCCGACGAAGGCGCAGATGAAGCCGAAGATCGCCGCGATCAATCCTTGCAGCAGCCGCGTACCGGTGGAGACCGCGATGGCGCAAAGGCCGAAAACCGCCAGCAGGAAAAACTCGGGCGGGGAGAACAGCAGCACGATTTCCTTGGCAATGGGAATGACCACCAGCAGCGAGATCACGCCGATCAGCCCACCCATGGCGGATGCCGTCGCCGCCGCGCCGATCGCTTCGCCCGCGCGCCCCTGGGAGGCGAGGGGGAAGCCGTCGAATGTCGTGGCCGCGTTGGGCGCGATGCCGGGCGTATTCAGCAAGATCGCCGAAACCGAGCCGCCCGTGGAGGTCGCCGCCATCGAGCCGCCCATCAGCATGATCGCGTCGGGCTTGTCCATGCCGTAAGTCAGCGGGATCAGCAGCGCCAGCGCCGTGGTGCCGCCGAGGCCGGGGATGGCGCCGAACAGCAGGCCGATGCAGGTCCCCGCCACCAGGTACAGCATGGGTTTGAAGGCCAGGAAATGCAGGGACGCGGTGCCGAGCGCGTTCGCCATGCTCAGAATGGAATCAAGCATGAACTCTCCGTTATGGTTTTGCGGACGCCTCCCGGGGCGACGCTTCTCTGGGCCGCGGGCGCGGCCTCGTGGTGGGCGCCATTTCTTAACCGCATCGCGCGCTGCCGGAGCTGGCCGCGCGCGATGGCCCGACTTTAGACGATCACGGGCGGTGCCGAAACCCAAAATCCCCCTCGCCAAAATCCCCTTCAATTGACGCCCGCAGGCCGCGGGTGTACCAAAACCGACAAGCAACAAGACGATGTTCTTCAGGGAGACGTCGCAAATTCCAGAAGATTTCCGCCGCCCCGCGCCCTTTCGGCGCGGCCATGGCCATGCCGCCTGCAACCACTCAAAGGGATATTGCAATGACCACATCGCGCAAAGCTGCCGCCCCCGCTTCGACGGTCGACCGGCCGGTGAAGCTCAAGGCCACCAACCGGCCCGAATACGCCTCCGACGCCATGGCCGATACGCTGCGCGCCATCGGCTTCCGCTATGCCTTCATCAATCCGGGGTCGAGCTATCGCGGCCTGCACGACAGCATGGTCAACTACCTCGGCAACAAGGACCCGCAGGCCGTCCTTTGCGCCCATGAAGACGTCTGCGTGCACGCGGCGCAGGCCTATGCCAAGGCCTCGGGCCTTCCGGCGCTTGCCATCCTCCACGACCTGGTCGGGCTGATGCACGGCTCCATGGCGATCTACAACGCCTTCGCCGACCAGCAGCCGGTCGTGGTGCTGGGCGGCTCGGGCCCGTCGGACCCGAAGCTGCGCCGCGGCATCGACTACGAACATTCGGCCAACGTGCAGGGCGAGCTGGTGCGCCCCTGGGTCAAGTGGGACGACGAGGCAACCACCCCCGAAGGCGTGTGCGAATCAATCGCCCGCGCGTGGAAGATCGCCAATACCGGGCCGAAGGGGCCGACCTATGTCTCCCTCGATTCCGGCATCCAGGAAAGCAAGCTCTCGGGCGCCATTGCCATCCCCGACATGAAGGCCCCCGCCAACCTGCCGGCCCCGCCGCCCGCCGCCAATCCCGACGCCGTCGAGGCCACGGCCGATTTGTTGCTGAAGGCCAAGAACCCGGTGATCACCGGCGGGCGAGTCATGTACCGGCGCGAAGCGACGAAGCTTCTGGTCGAACTGGTCGAACTGACCGGCGCGGCCTATGTGGAAGACCGCAACTGCACCTGCTTCCCGACCGCCCATCCGCAGAACCTGACCGGCGAAAAGGGCGTGGTGGAGGCCGCCGACGTTCTGCTCGCCGTCGATTCGCCTGACGTCAACGTCGTCGTCGATTCCTATTCGTCGCGCGTGCGCGGAGAACTGGGTGCCGGCGGCAAGGGCACCAAGGTCATCGACCTGTCCCAGAACGATTACGCGATCCGCTCATGGACGCGGCTGGGCGGCAAGGTTGCGCCGACCGAGATCCAGCTTCTGGCCGACCCTGTGGTGGGCCTGCGCCAGATCATCGAGGCGGTGAAGTCCCGCCTCGGCCGTGCCAAGGGGTCGAGCGCCATCGAGGCGCGGCGCAAGAAGATCAGCAAGACCCACGAGGCGATGACCGCCCGCCAGCAGGAAACCCTGAAGAAGCGCTGGGGCGATGTGCCGCTGTCGCCGCACCGCTTCGTCTATGAAATCTACAACGCGGTGCGGTCGCGGCCGTGGATGCTGACCGTGCGCGGCCACCGCGCCTGGCCGCACGGCATCTGGCAGTTCTCCGGCTCGGGCGAAAACATCGGCGTGTCGGGCGGCGGCGGTGTCGGTTACGGGCCGGGCGCCATGGTCGGTGCCTCGCTCGCCGCGCGCGATCAGGGCCGCTTCCCCGTTGCCATCCTCGGCGACGGCGACTTCCTGATGCAGTCCCAGGCGCTGTGGACGGCGGTGCACATGCGCATCCCGCTGCTCTGCGTCATCAACAACAACACCTCCTGGTACAACGACGAGCAGCACCAGAACGAAGTCGCGCACATGCGCAAGCGCCCCGCCGAAAATGCATGGATCGCGACGACGACCCGCGACCCCGAAGCCGATCTCGCCACGCTGGCGAAGGGTTACGGCGCCTGGTCCGAAGGCCCGGTCACGGACCCGGACGATTTCGCCAATGCCCTCAAGCGGGCGATTGCCGAAGTGGATCAGGGCGCCGTCGCGGTGCTCGACGTGCGCACCAGCCCGCGCTGAGCGCAGGAAAAGGAAACCGCAGGGGGCGCGCCGGGATCACCGCCGCGCCCCTTTTTTCTTAGCCCCGGACTATACTGCGATCATGCGCATCGCCACCTTCAACCTCGAAAACCTCGACGACGGCCCGGACATCCGCCCGCCCTTGGCCGAACGCATTCCCGTGCTGGCGCCGATGCTGGACCGCCTCGATGCCGACATCCTGTGCCTGCAGGAAGTCAACAGCCAGCGGCTGCCGGGTGCGAAGGAACGCAAGCTCGCCGCCCTCGAACGCCTGCTGGAAGCGACAAGCCTTCGCGGCTACCGCCTCGCCGTGTCGTCCAAGCGCGGCGGCGGCGGGCTCACCGATCACCACAACCTGGTGACCCTGTCGCGCCGCCCCATCGCCGAGACCGAACAGCTCTGGCACGACCTCGTGCCCGAACCCACCCATGCTTTCGTGACCGCCGATCCGGCGGTGAAGGACGCCGTTCCGCTTGCCTGGGAGCGGCCGGTCCTCTACACGCGCATCGAGGTCGCGCGCAAAAAGGCGCTGCACCTGTTCAACGTGCACCTGCGCGCGCCGCTCGCCTGCGCGGTACCGGGCCAGAAGGCCGATACCTTCGCGTGGAAATCCATCGCCGGCTGGGCGGAAGGCTATTACCTTTCTGAAATCAAGCGCGCGGGGCAGGCGTTCGAGCTGCGCCTTGCCATCGACCAGATCTTCGACGCAGAGCCCGAGGCGCTGATCTGCATCGCCGGCGACTTCAATGCCGAGGAACACCACACGCCCATCGAAATCCTGCGTGGCGAGGACGACAATACGGGCAACGGCGCGCTCGCCGGGCGCGTCATGGTGCCGGTCGAACACGCGCTGGCCGCCGACCGCTGCTACACGGTCATCCACCAGGGCCGCCGCCAGATGCTCGACCACATCATGGCGTCCCGCCGCCTGATGGGCGGCTTCCGCGCATCAGAAATTCACAACGAAGCATTGGCCGACGAACTGACCGGGCAGGTGGCGATCAATCCGTCGCCGGTGTCCTACCACGCGCCGGTGGTCGCGGTGTTCGACCTTTAGGCGCCTTCCCGGCCGTTCTTTATTCAGGCGCCTTCCCGGCGCCAGGCCCAGATCAGCAGGCCGAGCGCCAGAAGCATGGCGAGGAGTGCGGGCAGCAACGAGGTTTCGTTGATGCCGCGCACGATGTAATCGCCGTTGGCCTTGAGGCCGAGCCAGCCGCGGCCCGCCGTGGCGCGGCCGGGCTGCGGGCGGCGGATGTCGGGCATGCCGTCGGCGTACCAGACGAGGCCGCCGCCGGTGGCGCGCGCCATCGGCGCGAGGATCCTGTCCGACGTCGTCACGTCGGCGAATTCGACGGGGTTGAGCGCACCCGCCGCGGCAAAGACCGTGCGCTTCTTCTGTTCGTCGGTGATGCGGTAAAGGCCGGGCTCGCTGATCGTCAGCGCGCCGGTGGCCCGTCCGTCGCCGCGATCGACAAGCGGCAGGTCCTGCGTCTTGCCCGACGGCGTTTCGACGCGCACCGGGCGTTCGTCCTTTTCGAGGCTCTGGCGCGTCACGGCAAGGCGGGTGCCCTGGATCTCGGCGCGCAGGTCGTCTTCTTCGAGGTCCGGTTCCTTCATCAGCCAGTGCGCGGTGCGCCGCAGCAGTTCCGCCTGCGGTCCGCCGCCGTCGAAACCGCGCGCCCACAGCCAGATCTGGTCCGACAGCAATTGCGCGATGCGGCCCTTGCCGACGCGGTCGAGCGCCAGCACCGGGCGATCGTCGGCACCCTTCATAACAACGATGCCGCGCCGCGCTTCCGAATCGACGAGGCGCAGCCAGCGGCCCCAGTCGGCGGCGCCGTCCGCCGTCGCAGGCGCGCCGGGCAGGCGCGCGGTCACCGGGTGGCGGCGGCCCGCGTCGGTGACGGCGGCGCGGAAGGGCTGCTCGATCATGCGGCCGGTCGGGCGCATCGGCAGGATTTCGCCGAGCGGCGTGCGGAACAGGCCGAGCGGCGTCGCCAGCGCGGGCCCGCCCGCCTCAAGGATGGCGCCGCCGTCCTGCACGTACTTGACGATGTTGTTCAGGTAGTTGACCGGCAGCACGCCGCGCCGGTGATAGCGGTCGAAGATGATGAGGTCGAAATCGCTCAGCTTTTCCTCGAATAGCTCGCGCGTCGGGAAGGCGATCAGCGACAACTCGTTCACCGGCGTGCCGTCCTGTTTCTCGGGCGGGCGCAGGATCGTGAAATGGACGAGGTCGACCGCCGGGTCGGCCTTCAACAGGTTGCGCCAGACGCGCTCGCCCGCATGCGGCACGCCCGAAACCAGCAGCACGCGCAACCGGTCGCGCACGCCGTTGACGACGATGGCGGCGCGGTTGTTGGCAAGGGTCAGTTCGCCTTCCGCCGGCTCGACCTCGATCTCGAACACGTTGGGCCCGCCGTGGGCGACATCGACGTCGATGGAATGGCTGAAGTCGGTGGCAAGTTCCGTGGTGCGCTTGTCGGCGCCGTCGCGGGTCACGGTGACGCGCGCGCGCCCCGTTCCGCCGCCCGTTTCCTGAATGCGCAGCGTCAGCGTCGCGGTTTCGCCGACGATGCCGTAGCTGGCGGCCTGTTCGATCACCAGCCTGCGGTCGCGCAGGTTGCGCGTTCCCGTCAGGATGGCGTGGAGCGGCCCGGGCAGGGCGATCTCGCGCGCGTCCTTGGGCGTGTCATGTACCTGCCCGTCGGTCAGCAGGATGGCGCCGGCGAAACGTTGGGGCGGGATGTCGCCCTGGACGCGCGACAGGGCCTCGAACAGGCGGGTGCCGCGGTCGCGCGGTGCGTTGAGGTCGGTCGCCGCCGCCTGGGACGCGGCGGGCGGCTTGCCCGCGCGCAGGATGCGCACTTCGAGGTCGTCTTCGCGTGCAAGACGCGCGGTGAGCGACTTGAGCGCCGCCTCCGTCTGGGCCGGGCGCGGCGCGATGTCCTGGGACGGGCTTTCGTCCACGACGATCACGGCGATGTCCTTGAGCGGCTCGCGCAGTTCTTCCTTAAGCGCCGGGTTGGCGAGCAAGCCCGCCAGCACCGCAAGGGCGGCGGCGCGCAGCACGGTGCCGCGCGCCCGCTTCCACGCGGCGAGCGCCACGACGCCGAGCGCCAGCGCACCCACAGCGCCCAGCAGCCACAAGGGTACCAGCGGCGCGAAGACGATGCTGGCCGCGCCGGTCACTGGCCGAGCCTTTCGAGAATGGCGGGCACGTGCACCTGATCGGCCTTGTAGTTACCGGTCAGCGCGTACATGACGACGTTAATGCCGAAGCGGTAGGCCATCTCGCGCTGGCGCGCGCCGCCGGGCACCACCGGGTAGGCGGGCTGGCCCGCCGCGTCGGTCGCCCAGGCGGCAGCGAAGTCGTTGGCGCCGATGACGATGGACGACACGCCGTCATTGGCGATGCCCGAAAGCCGTTCGACCCAGACCGTGCCGCCGGTCCAGCGGCCCGGGAACTCGTTCAGGAGATAAAACGCCTTGGTCAGGATGTGGTCCTTCGGCACCGGCACCAGCGCGGGCACCGCGAGGCCGCGCATGATGTCGCGCAGCTTGGCCGAGCCGCCGCCCGCCGCCGGTTCGGCGAAATTGCCGGGGGCCTGGTCGCGGGTGTCGAACAGGATCATGCCGCCGGTCGCAAGGTAGCGCGCGATGCGCTCGCGCGCGGCGGCGCTGGGCGCGGGCTGGGTCGCTGCGATCGGCCAGTAGAGGAAGGGATAGACGGCGATCTCGTCGCGCTCGATATCGACGGCGAGCGGTTCGCCCGGCTCGACCGAGGTGCGCGTGCGCAGCATCAGCGACAGGCCTGAAAGCCCCGCGCGGCTGACGCGATCGATCTGGGCATCGCCGGTGACGACGTAAGCGAGCCGCGTATCGAAGGTTGCCTCGCTCGCGCGCCGGGAATCGAAAGCGGAAGGTGTTTGCTGCGCGCTTGCGGGGCTGGCGGCAATCAGAACGGCGATCAGAATGGCCGCCGCACTCGTCATCGCGCGGAACGGCCAGTGGGCGGGGGCAAGGCCGCGCAGCACGAGTCCGATCCACATGTCGGCGATCAGGAGCACGAGGGCGGCCAACAGCAGCCACGGCTTGAAATCGAACTCGCCGGGTTCGGCGAGCGACAGTTCGGTGACGCCGCCCGGCAATTCGCTGATGGCAATGAGCGCCGTCATCCCGGTGCCGAGGTTGACGGCGACGCGGGCACTTTCGTTGCCGTAAAAGCCCGGCGGGTTCTGGGCGCTGATGGCGGGTGCGGCATTGGCGGCGACATCGGCAAGGGGCTGGGCGGAGGGCGGCGGATCACCCATGCGGCCGAAGCCGTCGAGGACGGAGACGGGCGGCAGCGCCGCCGCGCGGGCGCCTGACACGCCCTGGCTCAGCGCCACGACGCGGCGCAGCATTTCGACGTAAAGCCCCGACAGCGCAAGGTTCGACCAGTCGGGATTGGCGGTGGTGTGCACGAGGATGGTGCGCCCGCGCCCGCGGTCGGCGGCTGTCACCAGTGGCGTGCCGTCGCCGAGCCGTGCCCATGTGCGGTTGGGCAGGTCGAGGGCAGGTTGCGCCAGCACCTGCCGGTTGATCAGGACGTCACCCGGCAGTTGCAGTCCGGCGAAGGGTGATGCGTCGTCGAAGGGCGCCAGCTTCGCCGGTTGCGACCACGACATGGCGCCGCCGAGCGTGCGGTCGCCGCGCCGCAGTTGCACCGGCAAGAGGTCGTCGGCCGACTGGCCGATATGCGGCCCGGCGAAACGCAGCACGGTGCCGCCCTTTTCCATCCAGGCCTTGATGGCATTGCGCGCCGGTTCTCCGAGTCCCGCCGCATCGGGCACGATGAGCACGGCGAGCGGGCGGGCCAGCAATTCGGCGACGGAGCCCTTGCGCACTTCGGCGTAAGGGGTGAGCGCGCGCTCCAGGTAGAACAGTTCCGACAGGAGCGGCTGGGTTTCCGTGCGCCCGGTTCGGTCGCTGACGAGGCCGACGGGACGGCGGCGGTGGCGTTCATCGACCAGCGCCACGGCGGCGGCACTTCGCACGTCCTCGACTTCGAGTCGGGCGAGGCGATTGCGCAACTCGGTCGGCAGGTTGACCTGCAACTCGGCTACGGTGGCGCCGTCGGCGAAGCCGACGCGCTCGCGCATGACGATGCGTCCGCGTTCGTCCAGTCCTTTGACCCAGTGCTGGGCGGCAGGGTCCTTTTCGGCGCGCAACAGCTTGAGGGTTAGGCGCGGCTCGCCCGCGGGCGGCGGCACCAGCGCGACGACGCCGGCACCTTGTGCGTCGCGCATCATCGTGACCGTGCCGCGGCGCAGCAGGGCGCGGGCGAAGTCCTCGGCCTTGCCGTCGTCGAGCCCGTCCGACAGCCAGACGATATTGGCCGGTTCCTCGAAGCGGGCGGTGCGGAAGGCTTCCATCGCGGCGGCGCGGTCGACGGGCCAGGATTTTGGTTGCAGGGCCTGCAACGCGCTGCGCGCGGCGGACGGCGTCAGCAGGCTCGAAGCCGCGATGGGGCCGCCGTCGGCAGGCCGCGCGGTTGCCATAAGAACCACGGCGCGCTGGGCGCGTTCGGCACGTGCGATCAGCGTCTCGGCGGCGCGCTGGCGCTCGCGCCAGCCGCGCGCGGCGGCAAAGCCGTCATCGACGACGATCACAAGCGGCCCGCGCACGGCGAAGCGGTCGCCCGCGTTCCACAAAGGATGGGCAAGCGCCAGGATCACAAGTGCCGCGACGATGATGCGCAGCAGGATCAGCCACCACGGCGTACGCGAGGGGGTCTGTTCGTCCTCGTTCAGGCCGAACAGCAGGCGGATGGCGGGGAAACGCAGAAGGCGCGGTGCTGGCGGCGTCACCCGCAACAGCCACCACAGCACCGGCAGCCCGGCCAGCGCGGTCAGCAACCACGGCGAAATGAAGGAGAGCGCGCCGAGGCTCAGCATGCTTGCCGCCCCCCTACCATGGCCGTGCGCCCGCCGAGGGCGCGGGCGTCGACAGCGCCATGTAGAGCGAGAGCAGCGCTTCCTGCGCCGGACGGTCGGTATGGTGCAGGGTAAACGACCAGCCGTTGCGCCGCGCAATCTGGCGCAGCTCGGCGCGGCGCGCCTCCAGCCGGTCGTGATAGCGCGCGCGCACGTTTTCGGCACGGTTGATCAGGGTGTCGCCTTCGTTTTCGAATCCCTGAAAGCGGATGCGTCCGGCGAAGGGCAGGGATTCCTCGGCCGGGTCGAGCACCTGGACGAGGTGGCCGCGGATGCCGCGCGCCGCATAGGTGCCGACGGCGGCGGTGATTTCATCGATGGGGCCGAGGAAGTCCGACACCATGACGAGATGGGCATAGCGCGGCAGCGGCTCGAGCGGCGGCACGTTCGCGGCCTTGATCGTGCGCGACAGGGCGGTCGCCATGCGGATCAGCGCGCCGCGCCCGGCGGCGGGCGGGCGGCCTTCGCCTGAAAGGGCCACGTGTTCGCCCGCGCGCATCAAAAGCGCTGCAAGGGCCAGCGTCAGGGTGCGGGCGCGGTCGCCCTTGGGTTCAAGGCGGCGCGACGATGCGTAGTCCATCGAGGCGGAGCCGTCGCACCACAGCCATATGGACTGGGACGCCACCCATTCGTGTTCGCGGATGAAGACGCTGCCCGCCTTGGCCGACTGGCGCCAGTCGATGCGGGTGGCCGGATCCCCCGGCTGGTAGTGGCGGAACTGCCAGAAGGTTTCCCCCGGGCCCATGCGGCGGCGTCCGTGCACACCCTGCATCACCGTGGCGGCGATGCGCTGGGCGCGAACCAGCAGCGGCGGCAGTTGCGCGCCCGCGGCTTCCGCCTTTTGCAGGCGGGAAAGGGCAAGATCGTTGCTCGGTGCGCCCGCGGGGTCTGTCATTGTCGGGGCCGGGCTCAGGCCAGCGGTTCGACCAGACGGCCGATCACCTGGTCCATGGTCACGCCGTCTGCGCGGGCGGCAAAAGTCAGCGCCATGCGGTGACGCAGGATGGGGCCGGCCAGCGCCACGATGTCGTCGACCGACGGCGCAAGGCGTCCTTCCAGGACGGCACGCGCGCGTGCCGCCAGCATCAGCGCCTGGCTGGCGCGCGGGCCGGGGCCCCAGGCGACGGTGGCGTCGATGTCGGCGTCGCCTTCGCCCGGCCGACCGGCGCGCACGAGAGCAAGGATCGCCTCGACCACCGAATCGCCGACCGGCACACGGCGCACAAGCTGTTGCGCCGCCATCAACTCGTCCGCCGTCATCACCGCGCGCGCCGTCGCTTCGGCGGCACCGGTGGTGGCCAGCAGCATGGTGCGCTCGGCCTCCTTGTCGGGATAACGCACGTCGATCTGCAAGAGGAAGCGGTCGAGCTGGGCTTCGGGCAACGGGTAGGTGCCTTCCTGCTCGAGCGGGTTCTGAGTGGCAAGAACGTGGAAGGGCCGGGGCAGGTCGTGGGTCTGTCCCGCGACCGACACGGCGCGTTCCTGCATCGCCTGCAGCAGCGCCGACTGGGTGCGCGGCGAGGCGCGGTTGATTTCGTCGGCCATCAGTAGCTGGCAGAACACCGGACCCTTGATGAAACGGAAGCTGCGGGCACCGGTTTCCGATTCCTCGAGCACTTCGGAGCCGAGGATGTCGGCGGGCATCAGGTCGGGGGTGAACTGGATGCGCTTGTCGTCGAGGCCGAGCACTGTGCCCAGCGTCTGCACGAGGCGCGTCTTCGCCAGGCCGGGCACGCCGATCAAAAGGCCGTGGCCGCCCGCAAGCAGGGTGATCAGGGTTTCATCCACGACCTGCTTCTGGCCGAAGATCACTTCGCCGATGGCGGCGCGGATTTGTTGCAGGCGCTGGCCGAGGGCTTCGATATCAGCGGCGAGTTTTTCGGCTTCGGCGGCGGGGATGTCGGTGGCGCTCATGGACGGTTCCTTTGGGGCGGCAGTGCCGGCGGGTCGGACAGTCCCGGGCGGCCGCGTATCGGGCTACGGTTGACGCAATGGAACGCGACGCAGACTATGGGCGAAAGTATATGACGAATCGCTTCGTTATCCATATCGGGCAAATAGGCTCAAATTGTGGCGGCACCCCCGGAAATCTGCATATCCGGCGCATTTCGCATCCGTGCCGACGGCACCTGGCTGCATGACGGCCGCGCCATCGCGCGCGCCGAACTGGTGCGCCTGTTCGCCTCCGTTTTGCGGCGCGAGGCGAGCGGCCGGTATTTCCTCGTTACTCCCGCCGAAAAGGTCCCCGTCACGGTCGATGACGCGCCTTTCGTCGCGGTGGCGATGGAGGCTGCGGGCGAAGGTGCCGGCAGCGAAATCCGGCTGGACACCAATATTGGCGACCGGGTGATCCTGGGGGCGGGCCATCCCCTGATCCTGCGCGGCACGGCGGACAGCCCGCGGCCTTATGTGGCGCTCGGCGACGGGCTCGAAGCGCTGGTGGCGCGCAGCGTCTATTATGAGCTTGCCGCACGCGCCCAGCCGGGGCCTTCGGGAGAGCCCGGCGTGTGGAGCGGCGGCGTCTTTTTCCCGCTCGCCCCGGGCCGAGAGGAAACCTTGTCGTGAGTTCGATTGCTGCCGCCGATTTTGCCGACCGCATCCGCCCGCGCCTGCTGGCGCCCGATGCCGCCCATGCGGCGCCGCGCTTTCGCATCGGCTTCGGCGCCGACGAGAAGTTCCTCGACGTCGCCGAGGTGGGCCATCGTTTCCGCCCCGCCGCAGTGCTGGTGCCGGTGATCGACCGGCCCGAAGGCGCCACGGTGCTGCTGACCGAGCGTTGCGCACACCTGCCCGATCACGCCGGGCAGATCAGTTTTCCGGGCGGGCGGCTGGAAGAGGGGGATTCTGGTCCCGTCGCCTGCGCGTTGCGCGAGACCGAGGAAGAAGTAGGCCTGCCCTCCGGCCACGGCGTGCGCATCGTCGGCGCGCTGGAGATGCGGGGCACCATATCGAACTACCGCGTGACCCCGGTGGTCGGCGTTCTGGCGCCCTTTGCGGCCCTGGCCCAGGAAGGCGAGGTCGCCCGGATCTTCGAGGCGCCGCTTGATTTCGTCCTCGATCCCGCCAATCACGAGGGCCTGCGCGTGTCGCCGGCAGACGGCAGGGCGCGGCGCATGTATGCAATCCGCTACGAGGAGCACTTCATCTTCGGTTTTACCGCGCGCATTCTGGTACAGTTGAGCGAGCTCTGGTGGGGGGATGCTTACAATCCCGACACCAGCGTTCTGGGAAGCTGAGGAATAGATGTTCAGAATTTTCTTTACCTTCGTCCTGCCGTTGATCGCGCCGGCGGTGATCTACCTGATCTGGCATACGATCCAGGTGCGCCGCGTGGCCACGGGCAAGCGTGAGGAGCCGACCCCGACTTTCGCCGAAATGCCATGGTTCATGCTGGCGGGTGCGGGGATGTCGCTGCTGATCGTCACGCTGCTGGCGCTGGCACTGTTCAGCAGTGGTGCGGAGCCGGGCAAGGTGTACTTCCCGCCGCACATGGAAAACGGCAAGCTGGTTCCCGCCGAAACGCGCTGATCATGGCTCGCCGCCCGACCCTCGCGCCGCAGCCCTGGATGATCGCAGAGCCGACGCGCGCGGTGATGGCGGCGCTTGCGCCGGGCGGAGAGGCGCGCTTCGTCGGCGGGTCCGTGCGCGATGCGCTGGCCGGGCGCAAGCGCATCGGCGATGTCGATATTGCCACACCGTCGCCGCCGGAACGGGCGATGGAACTGCTGGCGGCGGCGAACATCCGCGCCATTCCCACCGGCATCGAGCACGGCACCATTACGGCCGTCCTTGGCGATGCACATTTCGAGATCACTACCTTGCGGCGTGACGTGCGCACCTTCGGCCGCCATGCCGAAGTCGCCTTCACCGACGACTGGCGCGAGGATGCGTCCCGGCGCGACTTCACCATGAACGCGATGTCGCTTACGGCGGCGGGGGAGCTGTTTGATTATTTCGGCGGCGAAGCCGATCTTGCCGCGGGCCGCGTGCGCTTCGTCGGCGAGGCTTCGGCGCGCGTGCGCGAGGATGTGCTGCGCATCCTGCGTTTCTTCCGCTTCCATGCCCATTACGGCAAGGGCGCGCCCGATGGTGAGGCGCTGGCAGCGGCATCAGCGGCGGCGGCGCTTGTGCCCGACCTGTCGGGCGAGCGCGTCTGGGCCGAGTTGCAGCGCATCCTTTGCGCGCCCGATCCCGCGGCGGCACTGGCGCTGATGGAAGGTGCCGGCGTGCTGGCCCATGTCCTGCCCTATCGTCGTACCGAAGGCGCGGGCGTGACGCGGCTTGCGGCACTTGCCGAGGTCGAGGCGGCGGAAGGCCTCGCCGATACGCCCGATGCCGTGCGCCGTCTCGCGGCCGTGCTGCGCGCCGATGCGGACGCCGCTGCAGAGACGGCGGCACGCCTGAAGCTGTCGCGCGCCGACCGCGAAAGGCTCGACCGGCTGGTGCGGCGCGGCGCATCCGTCGCCCCGGACATGAGCGCCGCGGAGGCGCGGCGCGAGGTTTATCGTTCAGGCGCGGACCTGTTTCGCGATCTCGCGCTGCTGTCCTGGGCCGGTGAACAGGCGGAGGCGCGCGACCGTCACAGCCGGCGCGATGCCTCGGCCGCCTTCAGCGCCCTGCTAGAAGCGGCCCACGGTTTTGCACCGCCGGTTTTTCCGCTGTCGGGCAAGAATGCGCAGGCGATGGGCCTGGCACCCGGGCCGGCGATGGGCCGCGCACTCGCCGCCGTCGAGAATTGGTGGATCGAAAGAGATTTCCGGGCCGGGCGCGACGAGCTTCTCGCCCGCCTCGAAGAAGAAATCCGCAAGGGCTGATCGGCGACGGCGGTGCCGTCGCGAACGCTAGTGAATCGTCTGGTTGCCGGGGGTGACGGCGTGAGCGGTTTCGTCGCTGAGGCGCAGCGGCTTGGTCATGGACGGGAGTTTTACGGTCACTGTCGTGCCCTTGTTCGGCGCCGAGACGATCTCGAGGCTGCCGCCGAGAAGCTCCGCCAGCTTGCGGGTGAACGGCAGGCCGAGGCCGACGCCGCCGCGCGTTTTCGACAGGACGTTTTCGACGTGGCCGAAGGGCGCTTCGGCAAGCGGGACATCCTCGGCGCTCATGCCGACGCCGGAGTCGGTAACGGTCAGGACGACCCCGCCGGTGTCGATGTCCTGCGCGACGCGGACCACGACGTTGCCACCCTTCGGCGTGAACTTGATTCCGTTGGAAACCAGCCCAAGCAGGATTTCCCGAACCTTGGGGCCGTCGGTGACGATGGTCAGGGGATCGGTTTTGGTTTCGACGCTCAGCTGCACGGATGCCGCCTGGGCCTCGGGGGCCATCATGCGACCGACCGATTTGGCGATGAAGGAGATATTGGTCTTGTTGACATCGAGCATCGCGCCGCCGCTTTCCGCGCGCACCAGTTCGAGTACCTTGTCGATGATGCTCAGCAGGTGACGGCCCGACCGGCTGATGTCGTCGGCATAGCCCTTGTAGCTGCTGTCGCCGAGCGGTCCCTTGATTTCGCTGCCCATGATTTCGGAGAAGCCGATGATGGCATTGAGCGGTGTGCGCAGTTCGTGGCTCATGTTGGCGAGAAATTCGGATTTCGCCTTGTTCGCGGCCTCGGCCCGGGTCATGGCCGCGGCGAGGGCCAGTTCCTTGCGATGGTGCGTCCGCAGGACCTGCTCCGCCGACCACACGATGGCGAGCAGCACCATGTAGATGAGGATCAGCGCGCCGACGACGATGCTGACGTTTTCAAGGCTCGCGTTGCGGATTACGGCACGCTGTTTGGTGACGTCGACATAAAATTCGATGACGGCTTCGGGGCGGTCGGCAGCTCTCGTGGGGACGCCGATATAGCTCGACATCAGCCAGACATCGCGCAGTGACCGGTCGGCCCCCTTGAAAAGTTGCCGGAAAACGAATTCCGAATTCGCTTCGTCCTGCAGCGCCCCGGTCCGGGCGAAATTGTGGGGATTGTTCTGACCCAACTCCGAACTGTCGGTTGAATAAATGACCGTACCGTCGGGGCGGATCAATTTGACCCTGACGATCTGGGTGTCTGCCAGTGTGCGGCGCACTTCGGTGTCCAGGCGCCGGTAGGCGGCGCTGCCGGGCGAGGGGGCATTGATACGGGCGAGAGGTTCCGCAAACTCCCACAGATCGTTGGCGATGGCGCGACTGAAGTGGCGATGGTCTTCGCCGGAGACCGTGCGCAGCTGGGTTTCGAACAGCGAGAGCTGGAGATGCGCGATCAATGCCGCGGCGAGGGCAATAACGGCCAGGCCGGCCAGGGCGAAACGCCTTGCCAGACGGTAGGACGGTGCTTGTTTTTGCGTTGCTTCGGTTTTTGTCATGTTCGGCAGGGCTTCGGACGGTTGAGCCAACCACAGGGCCCGCCCGAGGGGTATATCACTAAAGAACTATAAATATTCATTTTAAATGTAAAGTTTTTATTAATTTTAGGTGGTCCGCCTTTTCGGCGGGCCTGAATGAAAGGGCTCAGGGCCAGATGACCTCGGGGGGCAGGCTCATCAGGATGGCCTCGGTGTTGCCGCCGGTCTTGAGCCCGAACTGGGTGCCCCGATCATAGAGCAGGTTGAACTCGGCGTAGCGGCCGCGCCGGATCAACTGGTGGCGGCGGTCTTCGTCCGACCAGCCGCCGTTCATGCGCCGCGCCACGATCTCAGGATAGGCGCGCAGGAACGCTTCGCCGACGCCGCGGGTGAAGGCGAAATCCGCCTCCCAGTCGCCGCTGTCGAGATAGTCGTAAAAGATGCCGCCAAGCCCGCGCGGCTCGCCCCGGTGGGGCAGGAAGAAATATTCATCGCACCACTTCTTGAAGCGCGGATAGTACTCGGGGTCGGCGGCATCGCAGGCCGCCTTGAGCGCCGCGTGCAGGTGCCGCCCGTCTTCCTGGGCGGGCGCGCTGTCTGGAAACATCGGCGTCAGGTCGGCGCCGCCGCCGAACCAGCCCTTGCCGGTGACGATATGGCGCGTGTTCATGTGTACCGCCGGAACGTGGGGCGAGCGCATGTGTGCGACCAGCGAAATCCCCGATGCCCAGAACTGCCCGCCCGACGTATCGGAGCCGGGGATCTGCTTGGCGAATTCGGGACTGAAGGCGCCATGCACGGTGGACACATTGACGCCGACTTTTTCGAAGACGCGTCCGCGCATCACCGACATCACGCCGCCGCCGCCCTCGGCGTCGTCATTGCCGGGGCGTTTCCACGCGGTGCGCTCGAAGCGGCCGGCAGCGATTCCGGCGACCTTGGCGGCACCTTCGCCGGTGAGTGCGTCCTCGAGGTCTTCGAAGGCCTTGCAAATGCGATCGCGCAGGGTTTCGAACCACGCGCGCGCGGCGTCCTTGCGGCGTTCGATTTCAGCAGTGTCGGGGGCAGTCGTCATGGTGGGGCCTTTTCAAGCGGATACGGGTCTCATGCGCGGACATCGTCGCCCGGGAAGCCGCGGGTCTGGCGCAGGGCCTCCGACAGCACCATGGACGCGGCTGTCGCCACATTAAGGCTGCGCGCGCCCGGGGCCAAGGGGATCATCACCCGCAGATCGGCGGCCGCGTGCACGGCATCGGGCACGCCTGCCGATTCGCGTCCGAGCAGGAGCACATCATCGCGGCCATAGGTGACGTCGCGAAAATCGGTGGAGCCTTTGGTGGTCAGCAGGATCAGCCGCCCGCCTGCCGGGATCGTCGCTTTCAGTGCGGCGATGTCGGCATGGCGCCCGATGTCGGCAAGGTTGATGTAGTCGAGCCCCGCCCGCCGGAGGCGGGCATCGCTGAGCACGAAACCGGGCTGGCCGACGATGGCGATGCCGACGCCCAGGCAGGCGCCGAGCCGGAGCATGGCCCCGGTATTCTGCGGGATATCGGGCTCGAACAGGGCTAGTCGCATGATCTCGGGCGGATAAAGGGTTAAACCAGCGGAAATGCGGCGCCAAACCCCGGTTTTCGGCCCTCCGCGGGCCAGATTAGGGCTTTGCTTGGCAGGCGTTTTATATTACACCCAACGCCACCAAAGCCACCCGTCCGGGGCCGGTTCCGGCAGCTCGGGGTGGCGCGCATAGGGGATTAAATCGATGTCCGATACTGCTCACGGTCACGGCGGCGGAGACGGCGGCACCCGCCGCGATTTCCTCGCTCTGGCAGGCGCCGCCTTTGGCGCCGCCGGCGCCGGCCTCGCGCTCTGGCCGCTCATTGACAGCATGAACCCGGCCAAGGACGTGCTTGCGCTTTCTTCCGTTGAAATCGACCTCAAGCCGGTCGCGGTCGGTCAGCGCATCACCGTCAAGTGGCGTGGCAAGCCGGTCTTCATCGACCATCGCACGCCCGATCAGATCAGCAAGGCCCAGGCCGACGACAAGGCCGACCTGAAGGATCCCCAGAGCGACAAGGACCGCGTCAAGAAGGCCGAGTGGCTCGTCATGGTCGGCGTCTGCACCCATCTCGGTTGCGTGCCGCTGGGCCAGAAGGTCGGTCAGCCGCGCGGCGAGTTCGGCGGCTGGTTCTGCCCCTGCCACGGCTCGCACTACGATGCGTCGGGCCGCATCCGCAAGGGACCGGCTCCCAAGAATCTTGAGGTTCCGGTCTATTCCTTCCTGAACGACACCACCTTGCGCGTGGGCTAAAGGGGTCACGATAAATGAGCGCTTCCAGCCAGAGCCAGGGTCCCATCGTCCGTTGGATCGACGAGCGGCTTCCCGTCTTTTCCTTCATGCAGCACGAACTGCATGAGTATCCCACCCCGAAGAACCTGAACTACTGGTGGAACTTCGGTTCGCTCGCCGGCATCGTCCTGGTGATCATGATCGCCACGGGCATCTTCCTGGCGATGAACTACACCCCCCACGTCGATCACGCCTTCAATTCGGTCGAACGCATCATGCGTGACGTCAATTACGGCTGGCTGATCCGCTACGTTCATGCGAACGGCGCGTCCATGTTCTTCCTCGTGGTCTATATCCACATTTTCCGCGGCCTCTACTACGGGTCCTACAAGCCGCCGCGCGAGCTGCTGTGGTGGCTCGGCCTCGTCATCCTTCTCCTGATGATGGCGACCGCGTTCATGGGCTACGTGCTTCCTTGGGGCCAGATGAGCTTCTGGGGCGCGACGGTCATCACCAACCTGTTTTCGGCCATCCCCGGGGTGGGCGAGCCCATCGTGACCTGGCTGTGGGGCGGTTTCGCCGTCGATAACCCGACGCTGCAGCGTTTCTTCTCGCTGCATTACCTGCTGCCCTTCGTCATCGTCGGCGTGGTGGTTCTGCATCTCGTCGCGCTGCACACCGCGAAGTCGAACAATCCGCTCGGCATCGACCCGAAGAGCGACAAGGACACCATCCCGTTCCATCCCTACTACACGATCAAGGACATGTTCGGCCTTGGCGTGTTCCTTATCGTCTTCATGGCCTTCGTGTTTTACGCGCCCAATTTCCTGGGTCATCCGGACAACTACATTCCGGCCGAACCGCTGGTGACCCCGGCTTCCATCGTGCCCGAATGGTATCTGTTGCCATTCTACGCGATCCTTCGCGCGGTTCCCGACAAACTGGGCGGCGTGCTGCTCATGTTCGGCGCGATTTTTGTCCTGTTCGCGCTGCCGTGGCTCGATTCCTCCAAGGTTCGTTCGGCCCGTTTCCGCCCGATCTACAAGCAGGTGTTCTGGATTTTCCTCGCCGACTGCATCGTGCTCGGCTGGGCGGGCGCCCAGAAGCCGGAAGGGGCTGCGCTGCTCATCGGCCAGCTCGCCACGGCGTATTATTTCTTCCACCTGCTGATACTGATGCCGCTGCTCGGCCGCTATGAAAAGACGAAGCCGTTGCCGGAAAGCATCTCGCAGCCGGTACTCAAATCGTGAGGGCGGGGGACAGGACCATGACCATGATGAAATCCGTTGCTTTCGCCCTTGCCTTGCTGGCCCTGCCGGTGGTGGCGGCTTCCGCCGCCGACGCGCCGAAGCCGGCCAAGCAGGACTGGTCGTTCTCGGGCCCCTTCGGCACGTACGACCGCAACGCCTTGCAGCGTGGCTTCCAGATTTACAAGGAAGTCTGTTCCGCCTGCCACAGCCTGTACCAGGTCTACTACCGCAACCTCGAAGCCCTCGGATACAACGAGGCCGAGATCAAGGCGCTTGCCGCCTCGGTCGAGGTTCAGGACGGTCCCAACGACAACGGCGAGATGTTCATGCGTCCGGGCCGTCCCTATGACCGCTTCAAGTCGCCTTTTGCCAACAGCCAGGCGGCGCGCGCGGCCAACAACGGCGCGATGCCGGTTGACCTCAGCGTGATCACTAAGGCGCGTGCCCACGGGCCGGATTACGTTTACGCCTTGCTGACGGGCTATAAGGCTGCGCCAGCGGGGGTGACTGTTCTCGACGGCATGAACTACAACAGCGCTTTCGGCGGCCAGCAGATCGCCATGGGCGCGCCGCTCGCCGAAGGCGCGATCACTTTTGCCGACGGCACCAAGGCGACCGTGCCGCAGATGGCCAAGGACGTGACCACCTTCCTGACCTGGGCGGCAGAGCCCGAGATGGAAGAGCGCAAGAAGCTCGGCTTCAAGGTCATCCTGTTCCTGCTGGTGATGACCGGCGTGCTCTATGCCGCCAAGCGCAAGATCTGGTCCCAGATCCACTGATCCGGACCGCAAGGATCCGAAAAAGGCCGGGCCAGTCCCGGCCTTTTTCTTTTATAGTTCGGGCCGTTCATCTTGAAACGGCGGGGACGGGACATGGCGGAACGTGCGCTTGGCGTGATTGGCGGCTCCGGCCTTTACGACATCGCGGGGCTGACCGAGACGCGCTGGCAGCGGGTGGAAAGCCCCTTCGGCGAAACCTCCGACGAGTTCCTGTTCGGCGAGCTGGCGGGGCGCAGCGTCGTCTTTTGCCCGCGCCACGGCCGCGGCCACCGCATCCCGCCGTCGGACATCAACTTCCGCGCCAACATTGATGCGCTCAAGCGGGCGGGGTGCAGCGAAATCATTTCCGTCAGCGCTGTCGGCTCGCTCAGGGAGGACCTGACACCCGGCACCTTCGTGCTGGTGGACCAGTTCATCGACCGCACTTTTGCGCGCGAGAAATCGTTTTTCGGCAAGGGCATGGTGGCCCATGTCTCGATGGCGCACCCGGTCTGCGCGCGTCTCGGCAATGCGCTGGAAGCGGCGGCGATGGCCGAAGGCATTCCCGTCGCCCGCGGCGGCACCTACATTGCGATGGAAGGACCGCAGTTTTCATCGCTGGCCGAATCGCGTCTTTATCGCTCCTGGGGTGCGGATGTCATCGGCATGACCAACATGCCCGAAGCCAAGCTCGCCCGCGAGGCCGAGCTCTGCTACGCAAGCGTTGCCATGGTCACCGATTACGACTGCTGGCATCCCGATCACGACAGCGTCACGGTCGATGCCATTCTGTCCGTGCTGTTCGCCAATGCCGACAAGGCGCGGGCACTGGTCGCACGTGTTGCGCCCGCGATCAGCCCCGGCATCCGGTCGTGCCCCGAAGGCTGCCACGCGGCGCTCGAACATGCGCTGATCACCGCGCCCGAGGCCCGCGACCCGGAAGTTCTGAAGACCCTCGACGTCATCGCCGGGCGCGTTCTCAAGTCCTGAAAAGCAAAAGGGCCGGCGGTTTCCCGCCGGCCCCGATGCGTGAACGCGACGGCCTCAGCCGATGTGCTGCTTGAGGAAGTCGAGCGTGCGCGAGCGCGCCGTCTTGGCGGCCGCTTCGTTGTAGGAACCGCGGTGGTCGCAGTTGAAGCCGTGGCCGGCACCTTCGTAAAGGTAGACGGGAACCTGCGGCTGGCCCTGCTTGATCTTCTCCACCTTGTCGGGGCCGATGCCTTTGTCCTCGGTGCCGATGTGGCAAATGATCGGGCACTTCGGCTTTTCGTTGGCGAAGTCGGCCGCGTTGCCGCCGTAGTAGGAGACGGAGGCATCGTAATTGCAGCGCGTCGCGCCGAGCCAGGCGACCGAGCCGCCGAAGCAGTAGCCGATGATGGCGACCTTACCGGCGGCATCGCGGATGGACTGGGCGGCAGCCTGCGAATCGGCAAGGCTGTTTTCCCAGTTCAGCTTGGCGCGGGTGGTCTTGCCCTTTTCCTGGTCTTCGGGGCTGTAGCCCAGTTCAAGGTCGCGCTCGACGCGGTCGAACAGCGCCGGAGCGATGGCGATGTAGCCGTCCTTCGCGTAGCCGTCGCAGACTTCCTTGATGTGCTTGTTGACGCCGAAGATCTCCTGAATGATCACGACGCCGCCCTTGGGCTTGCCCGCGGGATCGGCCCGGTAGGCGCCGAACTCGAAGCCGTCGTTGGATTTCAGCTTAACCATTTGTCCCATGTTGGGTTCTCCCTGATTTCTTGGTTGCAGGTGGGTTTAAAAAGAGGGTCGGGGGGATATCCCCAAGTCGGGCGGGATTGTAAAGGCTGGTGAAGGCCTCTGCAAATCCCCCTTGGCCGGCCCCGAAACACAGTATTTCCGGGCTTTTTGGCGTCACACGTTGAAGCGGAATTCCATGACGTCGCCGTCGGCGACGACGTATTCCTTGCCTTCCGTGCGCATCTTGCCCGCCGACTTGGCACCCTGTTCGCCGCCGCAGGCGACGTAGTCTTCATAGGCGATGGTTTCGGCGGCGATGAAGCCGCGCTCGAAGTCGGTATGGATGACGCCCGCCGCCTGGGGTGCCTTGGTACCCTTGGAGATGGTCCAGGCGCGCGCTTCCTTGGGGCCGGCAGTGAAGTAGGTAATCAGGCCGAGCAGCCGGTAGCCCTCGCGGATGAGGCGCGCGAGCCCCGCTTCCGCGAGACCGAGTTCCGAAAGGAACGCCTTGCGCTCCTCGGGATCGGTCAGTTGCGCCACCTCGGCCTCGATGGCAGCCGATATGACGACGGAACCGGCGCCTTCGGCGGCGGCCTTCTTCGCGACCATTTCCGTGTACTTGTTGCCCTTGGCCGCGTTTTCTTCCTCGACGTTGCAGACGTAAAGGACGGGCTTGCCGGTCAGCAGCTGCAGTCGCGCAAGGCGCAGGCACTCGTCGTCGTTGAGCGCGGCGATCAGGCTGCGCGCGGGCTTGCCTTCGCGGAGCGCCGGGATCAGCTTTTCGACGAGCTTGAGATCGGCTTCCGCGTCCTTGTCCTTGCCGCGAGCGCGCTTGGTCAGGCCATCGACGCGCTTTTCGAGGCTTTCGAGGTCGGCGAGCATCAGTTCGGTTTCGACGATCTCGGCATCGGCGACGGGATCGACCCGGCCCGCGACATGGGTGATGTCGTCGTCTTCAAAACAGCGCAGGACGTGAAGGATGGCGTCCACCTCGCGGATATGGCCGAGGAACTGGTTGCCGAGCCCTTCGCCCCTGGACGCGCCCGCGACCAGCCCGGCGATATCGACGAATTCGAGCTGGGTGGGCACCACCTTCACCGACTTGGCCAGCCTCGCCAGCGTATCGAGCCTTTCGTCGGGCACCGCGACGCGGCCGGAATTCGGCTCGATGGTGCAGAACGGGTAGTTGGCGGCGTCCGCCGCCTGTGTCGCGGTCAGCGCGTTGAACAGCGTGGACTTGCCGACGTTGGGCAAGCCGACGATGCCGCAATTGAATCCCATGCTCAGGTGTCCTTGGTGTCCTTGCCGGAGCCATTCGCGCCATCGGGGCGCGGCGGCTTCGGCGGTGGCGGGTTGAGGATGAGCGCCACCTTGGTGATGAATTTCTGGCCGTCGCCGGTGACCAGCAGCGGAAAGGCCTCGGCGACCGCGTCGATCAGCGGCGCGAGCCAGTCCATGTCGGCCTTGGAAAACTCGTTCAGCACGTGGTCGTGGACTTCTTCCGCCGTGCCCGGATGCCCGACGCCGAGCCGCACGCGGGCATAGCCGTTGCCGATATGGGCGTCGATGTCGCGCAGACCGTTGTGGCCGGCATGGCCGCCGCCGACCTTGAAGCGGATCTTGCCGGCGGCAAGGTCGATGTCGTCATGAAGCACGACGACGTCGGCAGTCTCGATCTTGAAGAAACGGGCGGCCTCGCCCGCGGCGCGGCCGGAGTTGTTCATGAAGGTCTCGGGCTTGAGCGCCAGCACCTTTTCGCCGTCGATCGTTCCTTCGGCACACTGGCCCTGAAAGCGGGCCCGCCAAGGACCGAAGCCATGGCGGCGGACGATTTCGTCCACCGCCATGAATCCGATGTTGTGACGGGTTTTGGCGTACTTGGCGCCGGGATTGCCGAGACCGATGAGAAGTCGCACGGGCGGTGCCTCCCGCTGAGGGGCGGCGGGTCAGCCGCCCGGTGATTACTTCTCCGACTTCTCGCCTTCCTTGGCCTCACCACCCTCGGCAGCGCTTTCTGCGGCAGCCGCGGCTTCCGCTTCCGCGGCCTGGGCTGCGGCGGCGGCCTGCAGCGCTTCGTCGCGTACGACGGTCGGCGCGGCGACGGTGGCGACGGTGAAGTCGCGGTCGGTGATCGTCGGCGTGACGCCGGCGGGCAGCTGGATATGGCTGATGTGCAGGCTGTCGCCGATGTCGAGCGTCGACAGGTCGGCATGCAGCGCATGGGGGATCGCATCGGCGCGGCATTCGAGCTCGATCGCGTGGCGCACGATGTTCAGCACGCCGCCGCGCTTGATGCCCGGGCAGGTCTCTTCATTGTCGAAGATCACCGGCACGTCGACCGTGATCAGCGTATCGGCCGACACGCGAAGGAAATCGACGTGTTCCGGGCGGTCGGTGACCGGGTGGAACTGCACGTCGCGGGCCAGAACCTTGTGCGGCTTCCCGGCGAGATCAAGCTCGATCATCGTGGTGAAGAACGCACCGGTTTCGAGGTGGCGGCGCAGCGCGAGCGGTTCGATCGCAACGGGGAGCGGGGTTTCCTTGCCGCCGTAAACAACGGCAGGTACCAATCCAGCGCGACGTACGGCCCGGGCGGCCCCCTTACCAACCCGGTCCCGAGGCTGCGCGGAGAGTGTGATCACATCAGCCATGGGTATCTCCTTGAAAAGGCCGGCCTCCAAGGGTGCCGACCGGTTTGCGGGGCTTCCTATAAGGCAAAAGGGGCCGTTTGGGTAGCCCTTATCGGGCAGGCCCGGGAAATGCCGGCGCTGGCGGGCCCGAGGGCCCGGCCGGGCTCAGTCGAACAGGCTGGAAACCGAGGATTCCTCGGCGATTCGGCGGGCCGCCTCGGCCATCAGGGGGGCGATGGTCAGCTGGTCGATCTTGGAGGCGAGCCGCACGGCCTCGGTCGCCTGGATCGAATCGGTGACCACCAGCTTGGACAAGGGCGAGGCCGAAACCCGGCCCACCGCGTCGCCCGAAAGCACCCCGTGGGTGACGTAGGCCGAAACCGCCTTGGCGCCGGCGTTCTTGAGAGCACCCGCCGCGTTGCACAGTGTGCCTGCGGAATCGACGATGTCGTCGATCAGGATGCAGTGGCGGCCGTCGACTTCACCGATGATGTTCATGACTTCCGACACGCCGGCCCGCGGGCGGCGCTTGTCGATGATGGCGAGGTCGGCATTCAGCCGTTCCGCCATGCCGCGTGCGCGCAGCACGCCGCCGACGTCAGGCGACACGATCACCAGTTCGCCGTTGTCGTAGGCGCTCTTGATGTCCTTGGTGAAGGTCGGCGCACCGTAGAGATTGTCGACGGGAATATCGAAGAAGCCCTGGATCTGGCCCGCGTGCAGGTCAAGGGTCAGCACCCGGTCGGCGCCCGCAGTGGTGATCAGGTTGGCGACCAGCTTGGCCGAAATCGGCGCGCGCGGCGCGGTCTTGCGATCCTGGCGGGCGTAGCCGAAATAGGGGATCACGGCGGTGATGCGGCGCGCGGAGCCGCGCTTCAAGGCATCGAGTGTGATCAGAAGTTCCATCAGGTTGTCGTTCGCCGGATAGGAGGTCGACTGCACGACGAAACAGTCTTCGCCGCGCACGTTCTCCAGGATTTCGACGAAGACTTCCATGTCCGAGAACCGGCGGATGGCGGCTTGCGTGAGACGCAGCCCGAGGCAGGCCGCCATGGCTTCGGCGAGCGGCCTGTTGGAATTGCACGCGATCAGCTTCATGAAAAACCCTGACGTTCGATCCCGAGGGACGGAGGGCCCGCCCCGGCGCCCGGCCTCACCCCGGTCCGGGCGCGCGCACTTTACCAGCCGGCCGGGCGGGGAGGCAACGCCGGAGAACCCTCCGGCGGCGCTTATCTTTGCCGCACATTTCCCTTCGCGAGCAGCCGCGCAATTCCGGGTGCCGCCGCCTCGGCGATATGGACGGCGGTGATGCCCCAGGGGCCTGACAGGCTGCCCGCGGGAACCCGGTTCTGCTGCTCGACGGTGCCGAGGCTGGCGCCGTCCGGTGCCAGTGCAGACCACTCTATGCGTACGAAATCGCCTTCGGCGCCGCCCGGTGAAACGCGAACCTCGGCGGTGATGACGAAGCCGGTCTCGGAGATATCGGGCCGGACCAAAAAGCTGCGCCGTGCCAGTGCCTGTTCGATGGCGTGGCGAAGCGACCGGGCGCCATCGCCGGGGGCGCCGTCGATTGCGTGGATGGTAAGGGCGACGGCCCGCGCGTTGGGAGCCTTCGCGTCGCCGAAATGGGGCAGGAAATGCGATGCCGTTTCATCCGCCAGACGTTTGAGCAGACCAGGCGCGCCCTTGCGCCAGTCGTTGGCATTCGCCGTCACCGCCTGGTCGAATTTTGCCCGTTCCTGGCCCGCCGCATCGCTGAGCCGCCAGTGCAGGACGAGTGTCGTCTCCGGGGATGCGCCTGGGGCCGGGCTTGCCTCGGCCGTGGCCTCGATCCGCCAGCTGCGCAGGTTGCCGCGCCCCAATGCTGCCGGCACATCGCGCGCCGAAAGGGCCTCGGCCAGCGTGCGGGCCAGCGCCTGTGACGCGGGTGCTCCGGCGATGGTGCCGATGACCACAGCCGATGGCCCGGAGGGCAGCGCCAGGGGCTGTTCGCGCAACGGATCGAGGCTGCGGAAAGGCTTGGGCGGCTCCTGGCAGGCGGCCGGCGGCAGCAGCAGGGCCAGCGCCGCCAGTGCGGCGCGCCAAGTCCCGGAACATGTCCTAAAACAGCGCACAGCTCACCATCAGGCCGAGCAGCAGCGCCACGCTGAAGAAGATCAGGTGCGGCATGGCCTAGGGTGCGAGCGCGATGGCCGACAGGCCGCGGCCGTAGTCGGGCTCGCCGCGGAGCGTGGCGCGGCGGTAGGAGAAGAATTCGCTTTCATCGGCGCAGGTGTCCGATCCGCTGCATCCGATGGCGGCGAGGCCGATCGCCGCGAGCCTGTGCGCAACATAGCCTTCGAGATCGAACATGAAATGACCCGAACGGGCGGATGCGGAAAAGAACCTGCGCGCTGCCGCGTCTTCGGCGAGGAACGGCGCCGGGAACTCGGGTCCGACTTCGTAGGACGCGGCACCGATGCAGGGACCGATGGCGGCGCGAATATTGGCGGGCTTTGCGCCCAGTCGCTGCATTTCGCGCACGGTCGCTTCGAGCACGCCCGTGAGCGCGCCGCGCCAGCCCGCATGGGCGGCGCCGATGACGCGGGCTTCGGGATCGGCAAACAGAACCGGCGCGCAATCGGCGGTCAGGATGCCGAGCAGCACCCCCGGCGTCGCCGTAACGAAGCCGTCGGCCCTTGGCGCGTCCTTGTAGGCGACGGGTGCATCTATTGTTTCGACCTTCGCTGAATGAACCTGATAGGCGGTCGACAGGCTTTCTGCCGGCAGTCCCAGCGCGGCCGCGGCGCGGGTGCGGTTCTCCACCACCCGTTCCTGCGCATCGCCCGAACCAAGCCCGACGTTGAGAGAGGTGAACAGGCCCTCGCTTACGCCGCCTTCGCGGGTGAAGAAGCCATGCACGATGCCGTTGGCGGTGCTCAGGCTGGGATTGTGAAGGACGCGGGTCATTGCGGGCTTGCGGCGCTTTCGGTCGTGGCTGTGGTTCCGGTCATGGTGCGGGCGCCTCGAAGCCCGCGGGCGCGGTCATGCCCGGAGCGGCGATGGCCAGCACCTTGAACAGATTGCCCATTTCCGACGGCGCGATCAAACGTTTGAGTGCCGTCTCGATCACCGCGCGGCTCTTGTCGTCTTTTCCTTCCGCGAGCCTCTCCGCCCGGCGCAGGATTCCGAGCGCCGCGAGGAACCAGCCCTGGGGAACCGGCCCGAAGGTCTGGGCACCAGCTGCCTGCGCTGCCCGGGCAAGGGCGGCAAAATCGACATGGGCAGTGATGTCGGCGCTGCCGGGGTCCGTCAGCGGGTCGGCATAGTCATGGGCGCGCACAGCCTGAAGGGTCTCGCCCGCCGCACTCATGGCGTGGCCGTAATCGATGGCGACGGCGGCACCGCCCTGAACGGCGAGGCGCCGGCCGATGGCATGGGCAAGGACCGTGCCCGCTTCGTTCAGTTCGGCAATGGCGTCTTCGTCGGCAACGGTGGGCAGGTCGTCGCGGGCGACGGGTGCGCCGGTGACAAAACGAAAGTGCCCCTCGGCCGCATCGACCAGACGTTCGTGCCAGGCCGCGCCCCGGCGCACGAACTGGCGCACGGGCAAGGCGTCGAAGAATTCGTTGGCGAGCAGGATCATCGGGCCGCCCGGCAAATCCTCGAAGCGGTCGAACCAATCGGGGGCGTGGCCGGCAAGGGTGGTTTTCTGGCGCGCGCGCAGCGCCGGGCTCGATTCGACCAGCGCGATGCGTGCCGCGGCGATGAATTGCGGACGCAGGCGTGCTGCGCGCAGCGCGTCCGCCATCAGCGTGCCGCGGCCAGGCCCCAGTTCAGCCAGCACGAAGGGGGCGGGGCTTCCCATCGCTTCCCATGTCACGACGGCCCACAGGCCGATCATTTCGCCGAACATCTGACTGATTTCGGGGGCGGTGGTGAAATCGCCCTCGGTGCCGAAAGGATCGCGGGTCATGTAGTAGCCGAGGTCCGGCTCGGTCAGCGCCATTTCCATGAAGCGCGCTACGGTGATCGGACCGCGGTCGGCGATCTCGGCGGCGATGCGTTCGGCCAGCGCGCTCAAGGTGCCGCGCCGCGCCGTGCGCGCGCGACAAGCCACAACCCAGCCGCCACCAGCGGCAGCGACAGCCATTGTCCCATGGTGGTGCCGAAGGCGAGGAACCCGAGTTGGGCATCGGGTTCGCGGAAAAATTCGACGACGATGCGGGCAAGGCCGTATCCGGCGATAAAGGCGCCGGTCAGCAGGCCCGGGCGTTCCAGCGCGCGGGCGAATTTCACCAGCGCCAGCATCACCGCGAAAAGGAGCGCCCCTTCGAGCAGCGCTTCGTAGAGCTGGCTCGGATGGCGGGCGATGTTGCCGCCGTGGGGAAAGACGATGGCCCAGGGGACGTCGGCGGCGCGGCCGTAAAGCTCGCCATTGATGAAATTGGCGATGCGCCCGAAGAACAGGCCGATGGGCGCGACCAGCGCGATGGGGTCGCCCAGTGCGAAGACGGGCAGTCCCTTGCGGCGGCAGAACAGGATGATGGCGATGATGACGCCGGCGAGCCCGCCATGAAACGACATGCCGCCCTTCCACACGGCGATAATCTCGGCCGGCTGCGACAGGTAATAGGGCGCGTTGTAGAAGAGGACGTAGCCGAGCCTGCCGCCGAGGATGACGCCGAGCGTCGCCCACAGAAGGAAATCATCGACATGAACGCGGGTCAGGCGGCCCGGGGCATCATCGGGCGCCGCCATGCGCGAGACTACCCGCCAGCCGATCAGCAGCCCCGCGATATAGGCGAGGGCGTACCAACGTATGACGAAGGGACCGATGGAGACGAGCACCGGGTCGATGGCGGGAAACGGCAACGCGAAAACGGTTGGCATGGCGCGAGGGTAGACGTCGCGACACGTGCGGGCAAGGGCAGGGCGCTTGTGCGTTGCACGCAGTCCTGCGTTTCGGCATAGTGCGGCCATGCAGACCCGCAATCGTGTTCTTGACGATCTGGCCCGCGTCGCCGCTGGCGCGCTGGGCGTTGCCGCGGGTATGCGGCGCGAGGCGGAGGAAGTTCTCAAGGCCCAGTTTGCCGCGGTGCTCGGCGGCGAAGGTCTTGTTACCCGCGAGGAATTCGACGCCGTGAAGGCGATGGCGACCAAGGCGCGGGCCGAAAACGCCAAGCTTGCCCAGCGCATCGACGCGCTGGAAGCGGCCCTCGCCGGCCGGAAAGCCCCGCATCGCAAGCGCGCCCCGGCGAAAAAGCCGGCCGCGGGCAAATAACGCTTCTTATCCACAAGAAATTTTCCAAGGGAATCAATACCCCCTTGCACGGCTGCGGGTTAACTGGCACCCTACTTTCCATAGTAGGCGGAGGGGAACAAACCACAAGATGTCGGACCAATCAGGGGATGTTGGTTCCTTAACTCTTGGTTCTCCGCGGGTTTCCCGCGGTTCGTTCCGGTCCTCCCCGCCACGCGGTTTATCTTTTTCCCCCGCAGGGTGCCGGCCATGACCGAATCCCTTGATTCCTCCAGTTTCAGCGCAGGCCATCCCATCGATACGGTCGAGACCATCGTTTCGGCGCGCGAATGGTCCTTCGAACGCTTCGGCGAGGATGAAATCGCCGTCGAGATCGCCGGACGCTGGTGCGACTACCGGCTGTTCTTCGCCTGGCACGAGGAAGCGGCGGCGGTACACTTCTCCCTCGCTCTCGACATGCGCGTGCCCTTCGACAAGCGCAACTCGGTGATGGGACTGATCTCGATCATCAACGAGCGCATGTGGATCGGCCATTTCGACCTGTGGTCGGACAACGGCCTGCCGATGTTCCGCTATGCCATCCTGACGCGCGGCACCAACGGGCCGAGCGCCGAACAGATCAGCGATCTGGTCGCCATCGCGCTTGAGGAATCGGATCGTTTCTACCCGGCCTTCCAGTTCGTCATCTGGGGCGGCAAGTCGCCCGCCGATGCGATCGCCTGCGCCATGATCGACCCGGTCGGCGAAGCTTGAACCAATCCGTGAAATTTCCCCGCGGCCTGCTGCTGGTGGGCTGCGGCCGCATGGGCGGCGCCCTGCTTTCGGGCTGTCTTTCGCGCGGCATCGTTGCCGCCGGTGACGTCACCGTGGTGGAACCGTCTGCGCCGGCGCGCGCAGAAGCCGAGAAACTGGGCGTGCGCGCCGTCGCCGAGGCGCCCGGTCAGGGCGTGCCGGACGTCGTGCTCGTCGCGGTCAAGCCGCAGGTCATGGATGCCGTCATGCCGGCCTATGGGCGTCTTGCCGGACACAGCCTGTTTCTTTCCATCGCCGCGGGGCGCACGGTCGCCTCTTTCACGCGCCTGCTCGGCGACAAGGCCGCCGTCGTGCGCGCCATGCCCAACACGCCGGCGCAGGTTGGGCGCGGCATTACCGCGCTTTACGGCAGCGCCAACGTCGATGCCGGGGCGCGTGCCAAGGCCGAGGCCCTGATGGAAGCGGTGGGCGAGGTCGTCTGGCTCGCCGACGAAAGCCAGATGGACGCGGTCACCGCCGTGTCCGGTTCGGGGCCTGCCTATATCTTCCACCTGATCGAAGCGCTGGAGACGGCGGCCCGCGCCGCGGGCCTGCCGGATGATCTCGCGGCCAAACTTGCGCGCGCCACTGTCACCGGTGCGGCCGAGCTTGCCTTCCAGTCCCCGGAAAGTGCTGCGAAACTGCGCGAGAACGTCACCAGCCCCGGCGGCACGACGGCGGCTGCCCTTGCAGTGCTGATGGACGAAAAGGGCCTGACCGACCTGATGACCCGCGCCGTCGCCGCGGCGGCGAAACGGTCGAAGGAACTCGCGGGCTGAGCGTCTAGACCGGCAATCGGATTCGCGCGCGCAAGCCGCCCAGCGGACTGTCTTCAAGAAATATCTCGCCGCCGTGGCCATGGACCACGTCGCGCGCGATGGTGAGGCCGAGGCCCACACCCCCCGTTTCCGCATTGCGCGACTGGTCGAGTCGCTGGAAGGGCCGGAATACGGCCTCGCGCTGATCGGCGGGAATGCCGGGGCCGTCGTCGTCAATGCAGATTTCGATCATGTCGGCGGCGCGGCGCGCCGAAATCTCGACGCGCTTGGCATGCCGTGTCGCATTACCGACGATATTGGCGAGGCATCGGCGCATCGCCTCGCGCCGGATGGTCAGCGTCATGGCGCCTTCGCTGGATAGCGTTATGTCGGCGCCCTGGCGGCGGGCGGCGGCGGTGACGTCGTCGAGCACCTCGCGCAGGTTGGTGCGCGCGGGCTGTTCGGTGCCTTCGCCGCGGGCGAAGGCGAGATAGCCCTCGACCATCCGTTCCATCTCGCGCACATCGTCGCGCAGGTCCGAAATGCCCTGTGCATCGCCCATCATGGCAAGTTGCAGCTTCATGCGCGTCAGCGGGGTGCGCAGGTCGTGGCTCACGCCCGCCAGCATCTCGGTGCGCTGGGCGACCTGCCGCTGCAGGCGATTGCGCATCAGGTTGAAAGCGGTTGCCGCCTGGCGCACTTCGGTCGCGCCCTGGATGCGGAACGACGGCACCTCGCGTCCCTTGCCGAGCGCGTCGGCGGCGGCGGCCAGCCGGTGGATCGGGCGCACCTGGTTGCGCATGAATAGCATGGCGATGGCGAACAGGATCAGCGAGCTGCCCGTCATCATGGCGACGAACAGGTAGGTCGTGGAGGTGAACAGGCGTTTCTTGGGTGCGACGATATGCAGGACACCGTCGGGAAGCTGGATGTCGATCAGGACGTCGCGTTCGGGCCGGTCGTCGAGATGGATGGGCCGCTGCATGCGGTCCATCAGGGCGTCGCGCAACACGCGTTCAAGCTGGCCGCTGTCGGGCTCGGGCGCGTTCTTGAGGATGGCACCCTCGCGGAAGTCCGCGGTGAAGCCGAAGTTGCCCGACACGAAGGCGAAGATCGCCTGGCGCCCCTCGGGCGTCGTGTCCTCGCGCATCAGTTCGATGGTGGCGCTGATGTCGCCGGCAAGGCCGCGCGCAAGGCGCGTCGAAACCGTGTCCCAGTGGCGGTCGAAGAACACCCAGGCGCTGACGATCTGGACGACGATCAGCGGCGTGACGATGATCATCAGCGAGCGGCCGAGCAGCGATCGCGGCAGCAATCGCTTGATCAGGCCGCCCAAGGGCACCCGTTCACGCAGGCGTTCGCCGATTGCCGCCATCCCTGTTTCCTCAATCGGGCCTGAGCACGTAGCCCTGGCCGCGCACCGTGCAGATATAGCGCGGAAGCCGGGGGTCCGTCTCGATCTTGCGGCGCAGCCGCGTTACCTGCACGTCGATGGCGCGGTCGGAGCCGCCCTCGCCGCTGATGCGGCCAAGCTCCTCGCGGCTCAGCACCCGCCCGGCATGGCGGGCGAGGGTGCCGAGAAGGGTCGCCTCGGTCGTTGTCAGATGGACGACCTGTCCGCCGCGCTTGAGCTCGGTACGGGCCGGGTCGAACACGCAATCGCCCATGTGCAGCGTACGCGGCGCGCTGCCGCCCGATGGCGTCGCGCCAGCGCGCGACAGGATGCGCCGGATGCGGAGCACCAGTTCGCGCGGTTCGAACGGCTTGGCGAGGTAATCGTCGGCGCCACGCTCAAGCCCGTTGATGCGGTCTTCCGCTTCGCCCATCGCCGTCAGCATCAGGATCGGGACCGTACTCGTCGTGCGCAGGGACTGGACGAAATCGAAACCCGATTCGCCCGGCATCATAACGTCGACAATCAGGAGATCGAAATCGAGGCCGGCCAGGCGCGCGCGCCCCGCGGCGGCGGTCTCGGCAGCGGTGACGCGAAATCCGTTCTCGCCGAGGTAGCGCGTCAGCAGTTCGCGCAGACGGCGGTCGTCGTCAATGACGAGAATGTGGGGGGCATCGGCACTGCCATCGTTGGCGGCCGGTGGCATGTCGTTCATCTCAACGCCCGCCTGACGCCGGCACGCGGCCCGGCCGCCGTGGGGGCGTGCCCGTCTCCGGGGTGAAGCGCTTGCGCTCTTCGCCGCCGATCAGGCCGGCCAGCACCTTGCGGAAGCCGCCGACGGCCTCGGCCCCGGCCTGACGGTAGGCACGGGCCAGCACGGCGCGCTGGCGGGCGGTGACGTCGCGTTCGACCTCGGCGCCGCGCGGCGTCAGGGTCAGGTGCCGCCGCCGCCGGTCGCGCAGGCCGGGTTTCTGGGTGATCATCTCCTTGGCGGTCAGGTCGCCGATGACGCGCGACAGCGACTGCTTGGTAATGCGCAGCAGCTTCAGCAGTTCCGATACCGTGATGCCGGGGTGACGTCCGATGAAATAGAGCGCCCGGTGATGGGCGCGGCCAAGCCCGTTGCGGGCAAGGACCTGGTCCGCCTCGGCGAGGAAGTCGCGGTAGGCGAAGAAAAGAAGTTCCATGCCCTCGCGCAGGTCTTCCTCGCGCAGGAACAGGGGATTGAAACCGGGTTTCAGGTCAGCCACGTTGACATATATGATGGCAAATGGTAGTCAACGCAACGCCCTTCACGCAGCGGCGTAACTCTTTGAAAGATATATCACATGGCGATTATTCCGTTCGACGACCGCGACGGCGTCATCTGGTTTGACGGCGCCCTGGTTCCTTGGCGCGATGCGCGCCTGCATGTGCTGAGCCACGGCTTGCATTACGCGTCCTGCGTGTTCGAGGGCGAGCGCGTTTACAGCGGCGCCATCTTCGAACTGCGCGCCCATACCGATCGCCTGATCAATTCGGGCAAGACTCTCGGCTTCACCATTCCCTGGTCGGCCGAGCAGATCGATGCCGCCTGCAACGAGGTGGTGAAGGCGCAGGGGCTGAAGGACGCCTACGTGCGCCCGGTGGCGTGGCGCGGCTCGGAAATGATGGCGGTCAGCGCGCAGCAGACCAAGATTCATCTCGCCATCGCCGCCTGGGAATGGCCGTCCTATTTCAACCCGGAAGCGCGCCTCAAGGGCATCAAGCTGACGCTGTCGAAGTGGCGGCGCCCGGCGCCCGATACGGCGCCGACTGCGGCCAAGGCGGCGGGCCTTTACATGATCTGCACGCTGTCCAAGCACGCAGCCGAGGCGGCGGGTTATCACGACGCGCTGATGCTCGATTATCGCGGGCTGGTCGCCGAAGCTACCGGCGCCAATATCTTCCTCGTGCAGGACGGCAAGATTCATACGCCGGTTCCCGACTGTTTCCTCGACGGCATCACCCGCAGGACGGTGATCGGCCTCGCGCGCAAGCGCGGCTTCGAGGTGGTCGAACGCCAGATCAAGCTGGAAGAATTCGCCAATACCCAGGAGGTTTTCCTGACCGGTACCGCCGCGGAAGTGACCCCGGTGGGCGAGATCGACCACTACCGCTTCACGCCCGGCGCCGTCACCAAGGCGCTGATCGAGGATTACGACGCGCTGGTGCGCGGCAAGGCTTCGGCCAAGTCCTCGGCCGCCTGACGTAGAACGGATGTAAATGGAAAGGGCGCCTTCGGGCGCCCTTTTTCATTTCTTGAGCCAGCGTTCGGCCAGCAGGTCGTCGGATTCCTTGGCGGCGACCCAGCGTTCGCCTTCCCGGGTGTCTTCCAGTTTCCAGAACGGGGCCTTGGTCTTGAGCCAGTCGATCAGGAACGAACAGGCCTGAATGGCGTCCTCGCGGTGGGCGGCGGCGCAGGCGACCAGCACGATGCGATCGCCGGGCAGCAGGCGTCCGTGGCGGTGGATCACGAGGCTCGCCTGCAGGGGCCAGCGGCGGCTCGCTTCGGCCTCAATCTCGGCCAGCATCTTTTCGGTCATGCCCGGATAATGCTCGAGCGTCATGGCGCGGATCGATGCGTTGCCGTCGCCGGTGCCGCCGCCCGGTTCGACGAAGTCGCGCACGAGGCCGACGAAACTCGCAAGCCCGCCGATGTCGGTGCGCCCATCGGTCAGCGCGGCAAGTTCGCGCCCCACATCGAAGTCTTCGGTCTGGACGCGGATCATGGCATCAGCCGCCGGTCACGGGCGGGAACAGGGCGATCTCGTCGCCGGTCTTCACCGGCGCATCAAGTCCTGCGAATTCCTGGTTGATGGCGATGCGCACGAGCGAGCGGTTCTTGAGCGCCTCCGCATGGCCCGCGCTTTTTGCAGCGAGCCAGTCGAGCAGTTGCCCCGCGGTCGCCACATCGGCAGGCGGGTTCACAGTTTCCTCGCCCACGCCCACGCGCTGGCGAAGCCATGCGAAGTAGAGAACCTTCATTCGCCTTCCTTGCGTTCGGGGCCGGGCTGGCCGGTCATGTGGCGCAGCCCGGTGCGCAGGTAATCGTAGCCGGTAATCAGCGTCAGCACCGCCGCGATCCACAGCGCCCAGGTGCCGATCAGGATGGTGGGAACGTACGGCTGGCCGGCTTCGCCCCACAGCAGCAGGCCAAGCGCCACCATCTGCAGCGTCGTCTTCCACTTGGCGAGTTTGCTGACCGGAACGCTGACATGGATTTCGGCGAGGAATTCACGCAGGCCCGATACCACGATCTCGCGGCACAGGATGACCAGCGCCGGCAGCACCAGCCAGCCCGCGATGGGGCCGAAGGCCAACATCATGAAGATGGCGACGGCGACCATCACCTTGTCGGCGACGGGATCGAGGAAGCGGCCGAGGTTCGTCACCTGCTGCCAAGAGCGCGCGAGGTAGCCGTCGAGAAAATCGGTCAGTCCCGCCGCGGTGAACAGCGCCGCCGTCACCCAGTTCGAAAGCGGCCGGTCGAGATAGAACGCGCCGACCAGCGCCGGAATCACGAGGATCCGGGAAAGTGTCAAAAGGTTGGGAAGCGTTGTCAGCATGGCAGCGGGCTCGTTGGCCGCCAATGTACCGGCCTATCCGGCACTATGGAAGTGATCATAAATGCGCTGGGCGACGGCGCGCGAGATTCCTTTTACTTTTTCCAGATCTTCGACCCCGGCTTCGGCCACTGCCCGCGCCGCGCCGAAATGGGTCAGCAGCGCCTTCTTGCGGCTGGCGCCGATACCGGCGATGGCGTCGAGTTCGGATCGCACCAGCCCGCGCGAACGCTTGGCGCGCTGGCCGCCGATGGCAAAACGGTGGGCCTCGTCGCGCAGCCGTTGCAGGAAATAAAGGACCGGATGGCGCGGCTCCAGGCTGAAAGCCGCCCGCCCGGGCAGGAAGAAGCGCTCGCGCCCGGCATTGCGGTCCTTGCCCTTGGCGATCCCGGCAAGGGCGACATCGCTGATGCCCAGTTCGGCGAAGACGCCCTCAGCCACCGAAAGCTGCCCCGCGCCACCGTCGATCAGCACCAGGTCCGGCCAGTCTGCGCGCGCGCCGCCGCCGTTTTCGGCCGCCGTGTCTTCCTTGAGCGCCCGGGAAAAACGCCGGGTCAGCACTTCGCGCAGCATGGCGTAGTCGTCGCCGGGCGCCATTTCGTCCGCGCCCGCGCGGATGTTGAAGCGCCGGTAGGCATTTTTCATGAAGCCCTCTGGTCCCGCGACGATCATCGCGCCGAGCGCGCCTTTGCCGCCGATGTGGCTGTTGTCGTAGACCTCGATCCGGCGCGGCGCCTCGGGCAGGGAGAAAACCTCGGCGACGCCGTCGAGCAGCCGCAGCTGCGAGGCGTTTTCCGCAAGGTGCCGGGCCAGCGCCTGTTCCGCGTTGGCCGCCGCGTGCTGCACCGCGGCGCGGCGGTTGCCGCGCGCGGGCACTGCCAGCGTCACTTTGTGCCCGGCGCGCAAGCTCAGCGCATCGGACAACAGCTTCGCGTTGGGAATGGCGCCGGACAGCAGCACGGTGCCGGGCGGTGCATGGATGGCATAGAACTGGCCGAGGAAACCTTCCAGCACATCGGCATCGTCGGTGCCGGCGGGAACGGAGGGAAAATAGGCGCGGTTGCCGAAATTCTGGCCGGCACGGAAGAAAAACACCTGGATGCAGCAGGAATCGCCGCGCCGCGCCAGCGCGATGACGTCGGCGTCGCCGACGTTCTCGAGATTGATGTCCTGGCGGCCCTGGATGCGGGTCAGGGCCTCGATGCGGTCGCGGAAAACCGCCGCCGCCTCGAAATCCAGCGCATCCGAAGCGGCACGCATGCGCTCGCCCAGCCGCGACTGTACCGCCCGGCTTTCGCCGCGCAGGAAGGCCAGCGCCTCGTCCACCAGCGCCCGGTAGTCGTCCTCGCCGACGCGCCCGACACAGGGCGCCGCACAGCGCTTGATCTGGTATTGCAGACACGGCCGCGTGCGGCTTTCGAAAACGCTGTCGGCGCAGGACCGCAACGGGAAGGCGCGGGCAAGCTGGGCGAGCGTCGCGTTGACCGCGCCGGCGGAGGCGAAGGGGCCGAAATAGGCGTCGTCTCCTTCGCGTGCGCCGCGATGCTTGGTGATCTGCGGCCAAGCCTGGCTTGTGGTGACGCGGATATAGGGAAACGACTTGTCGTCGCGCAGCAGCACGTTGTAGCGCGGCTTGAGGCGCTTGATCAGGTTGCTTTCCAACAACAGCGCTTCGGCTTCGGTGTGCGTCGTGACGATCTCGAGTTTCGCGCAGGCGGCAACGACGCGCGCCATGCGCGCGCCGAGCCGCTCGGGCCGCGTATAGGCGGCAACGCGCTTTTTCAGGCTCTTCGCCTTGCCGACATAGAGAATGTCGCCCTTGGCATTTTCCATGCGGTAGACGCCGGGCGACGCGGGCAGGGTTTTCAACTCCGCGCGGATCAGCGCCGCGCCGGAGGCGGGCTTGTCACTTGATCGCGCAGATGGGGGGTTGGAGGTCGCCATGGCCCATTATTTTGTGAGAGGCAGCGCGCGCGTCAACGCGTCGCACTATCTATCCACTGAATCGGTGGAGAAGTCTGTGGACAACTCGCCCCTTCCGGCATCTCGCTCATGCTGGCGCGGGACCACGACCTTCTTGCACAAAAAACGGGCATATTTTCCAAGTGGTTGACTTGCAGGTTTTATTTCAAAGTCAAGAGATTAGCGGATGGTGACAGTCAAAAAAATGCCCTAATGCCGAAGGGGTAGAGCACGCCGGGCGCGGCTGTGCACAACTCATGGAAGTGGTCCTGCCGGGGAGTCGGCCGCAATGGCTTCAGGAACGGCGCACGCGCTCGATTTCGATGCCCGCGCCGGCGGCATCGGCGAAAACGTCGAGCTTTTCGACCCGTACCCGGACGCTCAGCACCCGGGAATCTTCGAAACAGAAGCGGGCGATGTTCTCGGCCAGGGTTTCCACGAGGTTGACATGGGGGCCGGCCAGCAGTTTGCGCACGCCTTCGGCGATGTCTTCGTAGCAGACGACGTTATGGATCGAATCGTCGCGCGGCGGGCCGTCGTCGCGCACGCCGAGGTCGAGGTTGACCCGTACCCGCTGGCGGCTACCCTTTTCATGGCCGTGAATGCCGAGGAAACAGGCAGCGACCAGGTCACGCACGAAAACCCGGCGGATTCCGTCCGGGCCCGGACCGATGGCGGGTTCCGGGCGCAGGGGCTGAACGGTCGGGGAATTGGTCATGGACGCGGGAATCCTGTGGGGCGGGCTACTCTTCGCCGATGGCGTCACCCGAAGGCGGCGCCCAATGCAGATGCTGGCCGCCGTCGAGGGCTAACATTTGGCCCGTAACAGAGGGCGCGGCAAGGAGAAAAAGTACCGCTGCGGCGATCTCTTCGGGCGGCGTGGCGCGACCGAGCGGCGTGGCGCGGGCCTGGGCGTCGAATTGCGCCTGTGTCTGGCGGCTGGACGGCAGAACCGGGCCGGGCGCGACGCCGTTGACCCGGATGGCTGGGGCCAGCGCCAGTGCCAGCGTGCGGGTCAGCGCCCACAACCCGGTCTTGGACAAGGTGTAGCTGGTGAAATGCGGGGTCAGGTTCCATACCCGCTGGTCCAGAAGGTTGACGATGGCGCCCTTGCGGCCCGCGGGCAGGCGTCTTGCGAATTCCTGCGACAGCACGAAGGGCGCGCGCAGGTTGACTTCCATGTGCTGGTCCCAGCTTTCGCGGGTGACGTCGAGGGCCTCGTCGCGCTCGAAGACGGAGGCGTTGTTGACCAGCGCACCCAAGGGGCCGAGGGCGGCTTGCGCCCGTTCGACCAGGGAGGCGGTTTCGTCTTCGCGCGCGAGATCGGCGGCCAGCGCCGTGGCTTTGCCGCCGCGCGCGCGGATGGCGTTGGCGAGGTCTTCGGCCTCGCCGGCCGATGACCGGTGATGGATGGCGACGGCCCAGCCTGCATCGGCCAGCGCCAGCGCGATGGCGCGGCCGATGCGCTGCGCCCCGCCGGTGACCAGCGCCGCCCGGGGCAGGTCGGTATTTTCGCGGCTATCGTTCATGGCCGGGAGGATGGCCGAAGCGTGTCTCCCGCGCAAGCCGCGCAGATGGTCTATGATGGACTAGGCCCGACCCTGCCGGAAAGACGATGAGCGAAACGCATTTCCTAGGCCCCATCCTCGTGTTCCTCGCCGCCGCCGTGGCGACGGTGACGTTGTTCAGGCGCATCAATATCTCGCCCGTGATCGGCTACCTGGTCGCCGGCGCCGCCATCGGCCCGCACGGCGCGGGGTTGATATCGGATGTCGAGAGCGTGCGCGGTCTCGCCGAACTCGGCGTCGTGTTCCTGATGTTCTCGATCGGGCTGGAGCTGACCCTCAAGCGCCTCGTCACCATGCGCGGCCAGTTGTTCGGCTTGGGCGCAGCGCAGGTGGCGGCGAGCGGCATTGCCATCGGCCTCGTCGCCTGGGCGGCGGGGCTCAGCCCGCGCGCGGCCATCGTCGTCGGCGCGGCACTGGCGCTGTCGTCAACCGCCGTCGTCCTGCAACTCCTCGGCGAAAAGGGCGAGATCGTTGCCCGTGCCGGGCGCGTGGCGCTGGCCATCCTGCTGTTCCAGGACCTTGCCGTGGTGCCGCTGATCGTCCTCGTGCCGCTGCTGGGTGCCGCGGGAACCTCGGTCGGCATGGCGCTCGCCATAGCGCTCTTGAAGGCGATCGTCGCGCTCGTCGTCATCGTGGTCGTCGGACGGCTGGTGCTGCGCCCGCTGTTTCGCGTGATTGCCGCGAGGCGCACGCCGGAACTTCTGGTCGGCCTCGCGCTCCTTGTCGTGCTTGGTGCGGGCTACGCCACCGAGGCGGCGGGCCTGTCGCTGGCGCTCGGTGCTTTCCTTGCAGGGCTTCTGGTGGCGGAAACCGAATTCCGTCACCAGGTCGAAGCCGACCTCGCGCCCTTCCGCGGCATTCTTCTCAGCCTGTTCTTCATGACCGTCGGCATGACCATCGACTTCGGCCTGATCGGACGGGAAAGCCTGCAGATCGCGCTGGTGGTGGGCGGAATCCTGACGCTCAAGGCGGTGACGACCTTCGGCGTCTGCCGCCTCGCCGGTCTTCCGCTGGGACTTGCCCTGCGCCAGGGGCTTCTGCTCGCCGAGAGCGGCGAGTTCGCCTTCATCCTGTTCGCCATGGCGGTGACGGCAGGTGTCATCGACAGCGACACCGGGCGCCTGCTGGTGCTGGCGGTGGCGCTGACCATCGTGCTGACGCCGCTTCTTGCCGCGGCGGGGCGCAAGCTCGAAAACTGGTTCGAGGTGGAGGCGGGCGGGCTGGAAAAGCTCGCCAGCGAAAGCGAGGATCTCGAGGGCCACGTGCTGGTGCTGGGCTACGGGCGCGTCGGCGAAAACATCGGAAGGCTTCTGGCGGCGCGCACCATTCCCTTCGTTGCCCTCGATCTCAGCGCGCAGCGGGTGGCGGAAGCGCGCACCCATGGCCTGCCCGTCTATTACGGCGATGCGTCGTCGCGTGCCGTTCTGCGCGCCGCCGGTGCCGCACGGGCGCGGCTCGCGGTGGTGACGCTGAACGACGGCGATGCTGCGGCGCGCACGGTCGGCGCCCTGCGCCATCGCTTCCCCGACATGCCGATTTTTGCCCGTGCCCGTGATGCCGCCCATTGCGCCGAATTGACGCGGCTCGGCGCCACCGGCATCGTTCCGGAACTGACCGAGGTGTCCCTGCAGCTCGGCGGCCAGGTGCTGCGCGGGGCGGGTCTTGCGGACGACGATATTGCACGGGTTCTCGCCGATGCCCGCAATGAGGTGGAGGGCAAGCCATGAGCGCTGCGGAAACCACTGGTCTGGCTCCCGACTGGGCGCGCCTCAGGGCGGAGATCGAGACCCTGCTGGAAGAGACCCTTGCGGAGATCCGGGTCTATCCCCCGCCCATTCCCGCCTGCGATGCCCAGTTCAACCACCTTTTGGAGCTGCGCGAGGGCCTGCCCCGCGAACTTTCCCGCCTCGAGGCCCGGGCCAGGCAGCAAGGGGCGAAGGCAGCGGATTTCCTTGAGGAATCGCCTTTCCGCGACGATTTGGCCCGGCGAGGGTTAAAATAAATCAACGATTTAGGCCTTGCAAAACGCAACAATCGGGAGCATATGCGATTTTGTAGGCCCGCAGCCGATCCTTGAAAATGCCCTGCCGCCATTGCGGTCTGCGACTTTCCCGATCAGATTGCGACGTCCTTACCCCGGCCGCGTGTGCGAGCCGGGTTCTAACTAACGTGAATGTGAAAGTGACTAAAATGGCTAAAGGTACTGTGAAGTTTTTCAACACCACCAAGGGTTTCGGCTTCATCCGCCCGGAAGATGGCTCCAAGGACGTTTTCGTCCACATCTCCGCGGTTGAGCAGTCCGGCCTCGGCCGCCTCGACGAGGGTCAGGTCGTGAGCTTCGACATCCAGAACGAGGCGCGCGGCCCGAAGGCCGTCAACCTGCGCGCGGAGTAATTCCGCTGCCGACTCGCCGGATGCGAATCGGAAAAGAAGGCCGCCCTACGGGGCGGCCTTTTTCTTTGCGGCCTTTTTGCTTTATGGCCTGCCATCTGTAAGATGCCTGCCTCCTTCAACCGCGTCGCCCGCCGGGCGGCGGCAGGACAACAATGACCGGACCGGCCAGAACAGATGAGGGCGCGCCGCGCGCTCCCGGCAAGACCTTTGCCGTCGTGCTGGCAACGATCACCATGATCGGGCCGCTCGCGATCCATTTCTTCCTGCCCGTCATGCCGCAGGTGAAGGCGGCCTTCAATGTGTCGGGTGCATTGGCGCAGGTCACCTTCAGCATCACCCTGGCGACGATGGCCTTCATGACGCTCGTTTACGGCGCGTTGTCGGATCGCTATGGCCGCCGCCCCGTGCTGCTGTCGGGCCTTGCCCTGTTCGTCTGCGGCTCCGTGCTTGCCGCCGTGGCGTCGTCGATCGAATTGCTGATCGCCGCCCGTCTCGTGCAGGCGGCGGGGGCGGGATGCGGCGTCGCCATGGCGCGCGCCATCGCCCGCGATGCCTACGGCCCCGACAGGCTGGTGACGGTGATCGCTTATCTCACCATGGCCTATACGCTGGGTCCGATGCTGGCACCGCCGCTCGGCGGCGTGCTCGGCGATCACGTCGGCTGGCGCGGGGTGTTCTGGACGGCGGCCGTCACCGGCACCGCGATTGCGATCGGGGCGGTACTGGTGCTGCGCGAAACCCACCGCGATCGCCTCGTACGCGCGTCGCTTGCTTCCATCCCCGACGATTTCCTGCGCCTGTTCGCCCGCCTGCGCTTCGCCGCCTTCGTCTGCCAGTCGGGGTTTTCGTCGGGCACGTTCTTCACGCTGGCCGCCGGCTCGACCTTCCTGATGCAGGATTACCTCGGCCGTTCGCCGTCGGAATACGGGCTCTACTTCCTGCTGTTCCCGTTCGGCTACTGCCTCGGCAATTTCATCTCGACCCGCCTCGGCGGGCGCGTCGCCATCGAGCTCATGGTGATGGTGGGCTCGGTGTTCATCGTGGCGAGCGTGATCGGCCAGGCGGGTTTCCTGCTGGCGGGCATCATCACGCCGCTCGTCATCTTCGTGCCGGGATTTTTTCTGAGCGTCGCCCAGGGCATCGCGCTGCCCAACGCACAGGCGGGCGCCATCCGCGTGGTGCCGGAACTGTCGGGCACGGCGGCGGGCATCGGCGTGTTCATGCAGATGATCTGCGGCGCGGGTTTTTCGCAGCTTTACGGCCTGTTCGCCGACGGCACGCCCTGGCCGATGATCGCCGCGATGAGCCTTGCCGCGACGCTTACCATGATCGCCGGGATCGCCGCCTGGTCGACGCGCCCGCGCTGATTTCAGAAACTTCTGCTGCCCGGTCGCCCGGTCTTGATGTGCCCGCCGGGGCGTTTCGGGCCCTTGGCGGTGCTCGATGCCTTCTGCACCCCCTTGCGCACACGGCCAATGGGGTTGCGCGGGCGGGCAAGGGCCTGCCCCAGGTCGGTGCCGAGTTCGTGCGCCGATAGCCTGCGCACTTCGTCGCGCAGGCGGGCCGCTTCCTCGAATTCCAGATCGGCGGCGGCGGCGCGCATCTTCGTTTCCAGATCCTCGATCACGGCGCGCAGGTTGTGGCCGGCAAGTTCCTTTTCGCCGGTGCCCGTGTCCACGGTCAGGTAGTCCTGCTCATAGACCGATTCCATCACGTCGGAGATGCCCTTGCGCACGCTTTCCGGCGAAATGCCGTGGGCTTCGTTCCAGGCGCGCTGCCTGTCGCGCCGGCGCGCGGTTTCGTCCATCGCCTCGGTCAGCGCCTTGGTCATCTTGTCGGCATAGAGGATGACGCGGCCTTCGACGTTGCGCGCGGCGCGCCCGATGGTCTGGATCAGCGAGGTGCGCGAACGCAGGAAGCCTTCCTTGTCGGCATCCAGTATCGCCACCAGCGCGCATTCGGGAATGTCGAGGCCCTCGCGCAGCAGGTTGATGCCGATCAGCACGTCATAGGCGCCAAGGCGCAGGTCGCGGATGATCTCGATGCGCTCCAGCGTGTCGATGTCCGAATGCAGGTAGCGCACGCGCACGCCCGCCTCGTGCATGTATTCGGTCAGGTCTTCGGCCATCTTCTTGGTCAGCGTCGTCACCAGAACGCGCTGGCCCTTGGCCGCCACCGCCTTGCATTCGGCCAGCAGGTCGTCGACCTGGCTTTCGACCGGGCGCACGATGCATTCGGGGTCGATCAGGCCGGTCGGGCGGATCACCTGTTCGGCGAAGACACCCGCGGTCTGCTCCATCTCCCACGGGCCGGGGGTGGCCGAGACGAACACCGTGCGCGGGCGCATGCGGTCCCATTCCTCGAACTTCAAGGGCCGGTTGTCGACGCAACTGGGCAGCCGGAAGCCGAATTCCGACAGCGTGTGCTTGCGGTTGTAGTCGCCCCGGTACATGCCGCCCACCTGGGGCACGGTGACGTGGCTTTCGTCGACGAACAGAAGCGCATCCTTGGGAATGTATTCGAACAGGGTCGGCGGCGGCTCGCCCGGCGCGCGGCCGGTGAGGTAGCGGGAATAATTCTCGATGCCCGCGCAATGCCCGGTCGTCTCCAGCATTTCGAGATCGAAGGTGGTGCGTTCTTCCAGCCGTTGCGCTTCCAGCAGGCGGCCTTCGCGCTGAAACTGGTCGAGGCGCGATTTCAGCTCGACCTTTATTTCCTTGATCGCCTGGTTGACCGTCGGGCGCGGCGTCACGTAGTGCGAATTGGCGTAGACGGTGATGCGGTCGAGCTCGCCCGACTTTTCGCCGGTCAGCGGGTCGAACTCGGCGATGCCTTCGACCTCGTCGCCGAAGAGCGAAATGCGCCACGCACTGGCTTCGAAGTGGGCGGGGAAAATCTCGATGGTGTCGCCGCGCACGCGGAAGGTGCCGCGGGTGAAAGCCGCGTCGTTGCGCCGGTACTGCAACTGGACGAACTGGGCGAGAAGTTTGGCGCGGTCGATGGTTTCGCCCTTGGCAACGCTCACCGTCATGCGCGAATAGTCCTCGACCGAACCGATGCCGTAGATGCACGACACCGAGGCGACGATGATGACGTCGCGGCGTTCCAGCAGGGCGCGCGTCGCCGCGTGGCGCATGCGGTCGATCTCTTCGTTGATCGAAGCGTCTTTCTCGATATAGGTGTCGGTGCGCGGCACGTAGGCTTCGGGCTGGTAGTAGTCGTAATAGCTGACGAAATATTCGACCGCGTTATCGGGGAAGAAGCCCTTCATCTCGCCATAGAGCTGCGCGGCCAGCGTCTTGTTCGGTGCGAGCACGAGGGCAGGGCGCTTCAGGTTGGCGATGACCTTGGCCATGGTGAAGGTCTTGCCCGAGCCGGTGACGCCCAAGAGCACCTGGCTTTTCTGGTCCTGCGCAAGTCCGTCGGTCAGCTCCGCGATGGCCTGGGGCTGGTCGCCCGCGGGCTCGAAGTCGCTTTTCAGGCGAAACTCGGCATCCCCCGCCGGGCGGGCGAATTCCCAGGATTGCTGATCGGGGGCGGCGGGCTTGCTCATGGCCCTATATATGCCCCCGCGGGCGGGGCATTGCCAGTGGCGGGGTTGACCGGACGCGGGGCGCTTCCCACCTTAATGGCCCGCCACCTTTGGCCGGGGCGAGAGGAAACCATGATTGCCGTTCGCAAGGCCGCCCGGCGCGGCCAGACCCGCTTCGACTGGCTCGACAGCCGCCACAGTTTTTCCTTCGGTCATTATTTCGATCCCGAGAACGTTCAGTTCGGCGCGCTGCGCGTCATCAACGACGACTGGATCTCGGGCGGCGGCGGCTTTCCGCCCCATTCGCACCGCGACATGGAAATCGTCACCTACATGGTGACGGGCACGCTGGCCCACGAGGATTCGACCGGCGGGCGCGAAACCATAGGGCCCGGCGAAGTGCAGCGCATGACGGCGGGTACCGGCATGACCCATTCGGAATTCAACGCCTCCGATACCGAGCCCGTGCGCCTGTTGCAGATCTGGCTGCTGCCCGCCGAAAAGGGATTGAAGCCGGGCTACGAGCAGACGCGCTTTTCCCCAGCCGACAAGGCGGGAAAGCTGCTTGCGATCGCGTCGGGGCGGGGCAAGAAGGGCGCGCTTCGCATCCATGAGGATGCCGATATCTATGCTTCGGTTCTTGCGGCGGGGGATCGCCTGTCCCACGCACTCGCGCCCGGGCGCCAAGCCTGGGTGCAGGTGGTGACGGGCGGGCTTGCGCTGAACGGCCTCGATCTCGCCGAAGGCGACGGTGCCGCCATCACCAACGAGACCGCGCTCGACTTCGCCGCCGCCGAAGGGGCGGAATTCCTGCTCTTCGAACTTGCCTGATCCTGGGCCTGAACCTCGCGCGGATTTGACCGCCGCGTGAACACCGATGCTGCTACATAAAGGGCGGCATGAAGAAGCAAGGACAGATCATGGTTCCGTGGCGCGACCGGGCCGGTCGCCTGTCGTGGTTGCGGATGGCGGTGCTGGCGGCGCTTGCCGCGCCCGCCGCCTGGGTCGCGTGGAAATACGCGAACGGGATGCTCGGCGCGCGCCCCGCCAATGCCGCCGTGCGCGAGGTGGGTCTATGGATGATCCGCTTCCTGTTCATCGCCCTGGCGGTGACGCCGCTGCGCGAGGGGCTGGGCTGGACGCGGCTTCTCGATGTGCGGCGCATGATCGGCGTCGCCGCCTTCGTCTACGGCTTCGCACATATCACCCTCTATGCCGCGCAGGAGAGCTGGAAGCTCGGCTTCGTCGCCGCCGAGATCGTGCGCCGCATCTATCTCACCATCGGTTTCGTTGGCCTCGTCGGGCTCATGGTGCTTGCCGTCACCTCGACCGACGGCTGGCAGCGGCGGCTTCGCGCCAACTGGGGCCGCCTGCACCGTACCGTTTACGCCATCGCCATCCTCGCGGTGGTGCATTTCTTCATCCAGTCGAAGGCGCAGGTGAGCGAGCCGATCTTCATGATGGGCCTGCTCGTGTGGCTGCTGGCGGTGCGCGCGTGGCCGCGCCGCGCGCGGTTGGGCGGCGTGGCGCTGGCCTTGCTGGGGGCGGGGGCGGCGGTCCTGACCGCGCTGGGCGAGGCAGGCTGGTATGCGTTTCGTCTCGGCGTCAGCCCGCTGATGGTGCTCGAGGCCAATTTCCGTGCCCAGGGCTTCCGCCCCGCCTGGGGGGTGCTGATCGCGGCCGGGATCGTGCTGGTTCTGGCGCTCGTAAACACAGGCTGGCGGCGCTTCAGGGCCGCGCGCGCCGCGGCCTGAGGCCGCCGTCCGACTTTGCGGGCGATTCTCAGCGTTCGCGGTTGCGAAGCCGCCCGGCTTTGCGTAGCTTTGCGCGCGACGACAACCGCCCAACCGGGATTCCAGCCATCATGCCGCTGCCGCCGCATTTTCTTGCCGACCGACTTTCCGCCATCAAGCCGTCGCCGACCATGGCGATCACGGCGCTGGCGGCGGAGCTGAAGGCATCGGGCCGCGACGTCATCGGTCTGGCGGCGGGCGAGCCCGACTTCGATACACCCGATCACGTCAAGGCGGCGGCGAACGCAGCCATCGCGCGCGGCGAAACCAAGTATACGGCCGCCGACGGCACGCCTGCGCTGAAGAAGGCCGTCGCGGCGAAGTACAAACGCGAGAACGGCCTCGATTACGCGCCCGAACAGGTGACCATCGCCTGCGGCGGCAAGCACATCATCTACAACGCGATGATGGCGACGCTTAACCCCGGCGACGAGGTGGTGATCCCCGCCCCCTACTGGGTCAGCTATCCCGATATCGTGCTTTTGTGCGGCGCGACGCCGGTGGCGGTGGCGGCGGGGCTCGAACAGGGCTTCAAGATCACGCCCGCCCAGCTCGAAGCCGCGATCACGCCCAAGACCAAGTGGCTGATCCTCAATTCGCCGTCGAACCCGACGGGTGCCGCCTATTCGCGGGCCGAGCTCAAGGCGCTGGCCGCCGTGCTCATGCGCCATCCGCAGGTGTGGATCCTGTCCGACGATATCTACGAGCACCTCGTCTACGACAACTTCGAATTCACCACCATCGCCCAGGTCGAGCCGGCGCTCTATGAGCGCACGCTCACCATGAACGGCGTGTCGAAGGCCTATGCCATGACCGGCTGGCGCATCGGCTATGCGGCGGGTCCGAAGGACCTGATCAAGGCGATGGGGACCATCCAGTCCCAGTCGACCTCGAACCCGTGCTCGATCAGCCAGGCGGCATCGGTGGAAGCGCTCAACGGCACTCAGGATTTCCTGCCCGAATGGCGCGAAGCGTTCCGCGCCCGCCGTGACCGCGTCGTCGCCATGCTGAACGACGCGCCGGGCATCCGCTGTCCCAAGCCCGAAGGCGCCTTCTACGTCTATCCGGATGTCTCGGGCCTGATCGGCAAGACGACGCGCGACGGAAAGACCCTTTCCGACGACACGATGGTGGCGACGTGGCTGCTCGAATCCGAGGGTGTCGCCGTGGTGCAGGGGGCGGCCTTCGGCCTTTCGCCTTGCTTCCGAATCTCCTACGCGACGTCCATGTCGGTTCTCGAAGACGCCTGCACCCGTATCCAGCGCGCCTGCAAGACACTGTCCTGACGCGGTTTTTCCGGCCGGGGGCGAATCCGGTTGCATCCTCCGCGCCGCTCGGGGGAGACTTTCGTCATAGAAGAACCGCCGGTCACGGACCGGGCGGTTGACCCGGCCCCAGGCGGACGCGGCACGCGTCCCGTAGTTGGCGTTACCGGGGGCCAGTGCGCCGCCCGCAAGCCGTCCCGGCTAAAAACGGGAGAGCTTGATGAGCGAAGCGCATACCTCGACGCCGCGTTGCGTCGCACTGGTCGGCCCCTATCTCAGCGGCAAGACAACCCTTCTCGAAAGCCTTCTTCACGTTTGCGGCGCGCGATCGCGCAAGGGCAGCGTCGGGGACGGCTCATCCGTGGGCGACACTTCGGCCGAGGCCAAGTCGCGCAAGATGGGTGTCGATCTCAATCTCGCCCATGGGTCCTTCATGGATGACGAATGGCGGTTCATCGATTGTCCCGGCTCCGTCGAACTGCGCCAGGACATGATGGATGCGTTGTCGGTGGCGGACGCGGCGGTGGTCGTCTGCGAGCCCGAGATCGAACGCGCCGCGGTGATCGCGCCGGTGCTCAAATACCTCGAAGACGCGGGCGTACCCCATGTGCTGTTCATCAATAAGATGGACGACACCGAGAACCGCGTGCGCGACGTGCTGGCCGCGTTGCAGGCCCATTCGTCGCTGCCCTTGGTGCTGCGACAGGTGCCGATCCGCGACGGCGAGGATGTCACCGGCTATTACGATCTCGTCAGCGAGCGCGCCTATCACTACAAGGAGGGCGAGGCGTCAGACCTGATCCCCTTGCCCGAAAGCATGACCGGGCGCGCCGAGGAAGCGCGGGCGGAGATGCTCGAATCACTCGCCGATTTCGACGACGCGCTTCTGGAAAAACTGATCGAGGAAACCCGCCCCGACAAGAGCGAGGTCTATGCCGATCTCGCCGCCGACCTGTCGGGCAACCTGATCATGCCGGTGGTGCTGGGCGCGGCGCTGCATGACAACGGCGTGCACCGGTTGCTCAAGCTGTTGCGCCATGAAGTGCCCGAGGTCGCCGCGACCGCCGAACGCAAGGGGCTGGGCGGGGGTGGTGAGGCTCTCGCCCAGGTCTTCAAGACCGCTCATGTGCCCCATGTCGGCAAGCTGTCGCTGGCCCGCGTTTTTCGCGGCCGCATCAAGGACGGCGAGACGCTCAACGGTTGCCGCGTGTCCGGACTCCTGCGCCTGCGGGGCGCGGAGACAACGAAGCTGGCGGACGCGGGGGCGGGCGATCTGGTCGCCTTTGGCCGCATGGAGGATGTGCGGGCAGGCGACGTGCTGACGCCGTCGGGCGCGAAGCTCGATGTGCTGGGCTGGCCCGATGCGCTGGCGCCGGTCTATGCCTTCGCCATCAATACCCAGGACCGCAACGACGACGTCAAGCTGTCGGGCGCCTTGCAGAAGATGTGCGAGGAGGACCGGGCCCTGACCGTTGCCCATGTTGCCGACACCCGCCAGATGCTGCTACGCGGCCAGGGCGAAATGCACCTGTCGATCGCCTTCGACCGCCTCGCCTCCCGGTACGGCATCAAGGCGACACGCGACCGTCCCGCCGTGCCCTACAAGGAAACCATCCGCAAGCCCGCGGTCGAGCACGGCCGCTTCAAGCGCCAGACCGGCGGGCACGGGCAGTTCGGCGATGTGCATATCGAGATCCGGCCGCTGCCGCGTGGCAAGGGCTTCGCTTTCGAAGACAAGATCTTCGGCGGCCATATTCCGCGCCAGTACATCCCGGCGGTGGAGGACGGCGTGAAGGATTACCTCGCGCGCGGGCCGCTCGGCTTCCCGGTGGTCGACGTGGCGGTGACGCTGACCAACGGCAGCTACCATTCGGTCGATTCCTCGGAAGCGGCCTTCAAGCAGGCCGCGCGCATCGCCATGAGCGAGGCCATGCCGAAGTGCGAGCCGGTGCTGCTCGAACCCATCGCCGAGGTGCGCATCAGCGTGCCGTCGGAGTTCACCAGCAAGGTCAACGCCATCGTGTCGTCGCGCCGCGGCCAGCTGCTGGGCTTTGATGCGCGGCCGGGGTGGAAGGGCTGGGACGAGGTCACGGCCCACATGCCGGAGGCGGAACTGGCCGACCTGATCATCGAGCTGCGCTCGGCGACGCTGGGGCTTGGCACCTTCACCACCCGCTTCGATCACCTGACCGAGCTGATGGGCAGGGAGGCCGAGCGGGTTGTGCAGACCCGGGGCGCGGCGGCCCAGTAAAAAAACCTTAGATTTCATGTGGTTACAGGGGCCTGTACGGGCGGCATTTTTGCTGGCGCGCCCGGGGGGGCACGTTATATTTCCTGCCGATACAAACAGGCCCCGCGACAGTAGGGCGTTCACCGTAGAGGAGATTCCCATGACCGCTGCCACTTCCGGCAAGCTTGCAGCCGCCACGCCCGGCTTCACCACCTTCAGCTACAAGAAGCCCGATCCGCTTTCCGGCGACAAGATGATCGTCGAGTTGGCCAAGAGCCGCCTGATCCGCGGCCGCGTGCAGATCGTGCGCAAGGGCGGCGAAAACAACCTGCACACCCATGACGGCATGGACGGCTTCTGGCTGGTGCTGAAGGGCCGCGTGCGTTTCTACGGCCCGGGCGATGTCGTGATCGGCGAGTTCGGCCAGCACGAAGGCATCCTGCTGCCGGCGGGCGAGCCGTACTGGTTCGAAAGCGCCGAAAGCGGCGAAGATCTCGAACTTCTCCAGATGGCGGCCTTCGATCCGGCGGTGCCGCTCAAGCGCAACGACCTTTCCGCGCTCAAGATCGTCCCGGGCACGGTCGAGGTCGTCGACATCGCGAAGAAGGCCGAGGCGGCGGGAGGCAAGTCCATGCAGAAATTCGTGTGCAGCGATTGCGACTACGAATACGACCCGGCGGTGGGCGACCCCACCCAGGGCATCGCGCCGGGCACTGCCTTCGACGACCTTCCCGACACCTGGACCTGCCCCGAGTGCGGCGCGACCAAGGCGGAATTCTACCCGGTCCTCGAAGCCAACTAATTCCTTCGCATCGGGCCTGTGGGCGCGGCTTTGCCGCGCTCACGGGCCGATCACGCAACTGTAATTTGGCCTCATGGCGGCCCTTGGCTATGCTCTCCTCATCATAGAGGAGAGCGAACCATGCATTATTTCCGCAAGCGCGGCTGGGAACTGGGCGATGGCGCTGCCACGCCGGAAGCCGTCTTTCGCACCCGCCGCCAGCTGGTCAAGGCCTTGGCCGCGGGGCCGGTGCTTGCCGCGGCGCCGGTTCTGCTCACGGCCTGCGACGGCAAGGAATCGTCCAACGCGGCGAACGGCGCGACGGCGTCGGCTGCCGATCCTTCGGCCCATCTCTATCCCGTCATGCGCAACCTGCGCTATCGCGTCGATGGTCCCCTGACGGAAGAGCGCCACGCGACCACCTACAACAACTTCTACGAATACGGCACCAGCAAGTACATCTCCCAGGATGCCCAGCAGCTGCGCATTCGCCCGTGGACGGTGAAGATCGAGGGTGCCGTTGAAAAGCCGTTTGAAATCGGAATCGACGATCTGCTGAAGAAGATGCCGCTGGAAGAGCGCGTCTACCGCTTCCGCTGCGTCGAGGCCTGGGGAATGACGGTGCCGTGGTCGGGCTTTGCCCTGAAGGCGCTGGTCGATCTCGCCAAGCCGCTGTCCAAGGCCAAGTACGTGCGCATGGAAACCTTCGGCGATTCCTCGCTCGCCCCCGGCCTGCGCCAGCCGTTCTTCCCCTGGCCTTATGTTGAGGGCCTGTCGATGGCGGAGGCGACGAACGAACTTTCCTTCATCGCCACCGGGCTTTACGGCAAGCCCATTCCGAAGCAGAACGGGGCGCCGCTGCGTCTCGTCGCGCCGTGGAAATACGGCTTCAAGAACGTCAAATCCATCGTGCGCATCAGTTTCGACGAGGAGCGCCCCAAGACCTTCTGGGAAAAGATGGGGCCCGCCGAATACGGCTTCTGGGCCAACGTCAACCCGGAGGTGGCGCATCCACGCTGGAGCCAGGCCCATGAGAACGTGCTTGGTGAAAACCGCCGCGCGCCCACGGTGATTTACAACGGCTACGGCGAATACGTGGCGGGTCTCTACAAGGGCATGGAGAACGAGAGCCTGTTCAAGTAGGCCCAGGGTCTCACCGGGCGGCCTTTTCCTTGCCCCAATTCGGTGCTCCAATGGCGCGATGAAAATCCTGCGTCGCCTTTCCCTCCTGTTGTTTTTCTTTCTCGCCGGGCCCCTTGCGGCAGCTTCGCTGTCGGGCTGCGCGCGCCTGTCGGGCGATTGGACGACGGCCAGCCGCGAGCCCGCGGGCATCGCCCCCGATCCGGCGACGACGCGCGAAGCCGTGGTGCAGGTTTACGGCGCGCGCGCCTTTCGTTGGCGTGGCGCCTTCGCCGTGCACACATGGATCGCGGTCAAGCCCGCCGATGCATCCGGCTTCACGACCTATGAAGTCACCGGCTGGGGCGTGCGCAATGGCGGCAGTGCCATCAACATCGAAGAGGACGTGCCCGACCGTTACTGGTACGGGGCGCGCCCCGATCTGATCGCAGATGTGCGCGGTGCGCGCGCCGAGGCGGCGATTCCCAAGATCAAGGCAGCGGTGGCGAGCTATCCCTATCCCGCGAGCTACACCACCTGGCCCGGGCCTAACAGCAATACTTTCGTCGCCCACGTCCTGCGACAGGTGCCCGAGATCGGCGCCGACCTGCCGCCGACGGCGATCGGCAAGGATTATCTGGCCGATGGCGGCGTGGCGGCGCGCACACCCTCGGGTGGCGGCGGCCAGATCTCGCTGTTCGGACTGGCAGGCGTGCTGGCTTCGCCCGAGGAAGGGGTGGAGGTCAACCTGCTCGGCTTGTCCTTCGGCATCGATCCCGGCGAACTGGCATTGCGCCTGCCGGGTATCGGCAAGGTGGGGCTTGCGCTGGAAAACGGTGCGCCGGCACGCAAGCCCTGATTATTTTTTGCCGGGTTTTTGCAACCCTTTGAATTCATGGAAACATAACCGGCTAATACTCCCCAAATGAGGAATGGTTCGGGCGTCCATAGGGCCTATCTGGGTGGCTGAAACTTTCTGCCAGCACCGGGCCTTTGACATGACCTTCGATATTTCACGCAAGCAGCGGGACGGAACCGCAGTCGATCAGGACGACGACGCGGCGCTTTTCCAACTGCGCCGGACATCCGTTTCGGTTTCCACCGTTGCGAAGCAGTGGCTTGCCGAGCGTGGCGAGGCCCTGGCGACGCGGGGGTTGCGGCTGGCGGTCTGCCTCGTGCCCGGGTTCCCGAGCCTGCGCGTCGATGAAGGCGTGTTCTCGGAGTTGCTGTGTCATCTGCTCGACCATGCGGCCGGTATTACCGACGACGGCGACAGCATCGTTCTTTCGGGAAACATCGCGGGGAACGGCGGCGTCACCCTGGACATCGTCAGTGGCAGCAAGGGGCTTGGGCGGCCCGGCGAAACCTCGCCGTGCATCCAGGGCCATGGCCTGATGATGGCGCGGGTGCTTGCTGGCATTCACCGGCTCAAGCTCGACATCGGGTATGGGGCTGCCGGCAAGAGCGACGCCCGGCTTCAACTGGACCCGGCGACCGTCGTTGGCAGCCTCGCCGCAGCCAGCGGCATGCGGCTGCACTAGACCGAAGCGGGGCGGGTCCTTTCCACCGCATAGGCAAGCAGCAGCTTGACCAGTTCGGATTGCCGGCTGGTGCCGGTCTTGGCGAAAACGTGCTTGAGATAGGTGCGCGCGGTACTGGTGGTGACGCCGGCGACATCGGCGGCATCTTCCAGTCGATGTCCCTCGGCAATGGCAGACGCAATGACCGCTTCGGAGCGCGACAAGCCGAATATGGTGGCGAGGTCGGACGCATCGGGGATCACCTGGGACTCGGGATCGCGGATCATCAGGGCGACCAGCGGCGTGGGGCCGGTATTTTCCGTGAGCGGGCTGACGATCACGGCAAGCGGACGTCGCGTGGACGGGCGCTCGAGCGCCAGGGTCTGGCTGTCGAGATCGCTGTCGAGCTCTCCCGAGGCGATTGCCTTGAGGCACGTATGCAGGGCGCGGGTGGCATCCGGGGTTGCCGCCCGGCAGATGCCCGCGGCATCGACCGAAAGGCCGTCGCGGGCGGCCAGCAGATCGTCGCAGGCAGAATTGGTGAGGCGCACCCGTCCCTCCGCATCGGCGATCATGATGCCGACGGGGATCGTGTTGAGGGCGATCAGGCCGATCCGCTCGGACGGAACGATGGCGACCTGCGAAGTCGACTTGCGTTGATCGAGTGTGGCGATGGCGGCGCTGATGCCGTCGACCAGCGTATCGCGTGTGCAGGGTTTCGTGAAAAAGCGGTGGACCCTTGCCTCGTTGATCGCATTGATCACCGTGGGCAGGTCGGCGGTTCCGCTCAGGATCATGTAAGTCGTATCCGGGGCGATCTCGCGCATCCGCGCGATCAGGGTCAGCCCGTCCATCTCCGGCATCCGGATATCGGTGATAACGATGTCGGCAGGCGTCTGCGCCATGATGCGCAGCGCTTCTTCCGGGCCGCTCGCGAAGTCGATGTCCCACTGCCTGCGCTGGCGTTCGAGCTGGCAGCTGAGCAATTCGAGAATGACTTCGTCGTCATCGACGAAAAGGATGCGGATGCGTTCGGTCATGGTTGCGAGCCATTTATCCCGATTGATGTTGGGTGCGCTGCCCGCGGCGAGACGTCTGCATTGTACTAAATAAAAAGATATAACGAGCCGTTAAAGTGGCGTGGACGCCCCTTCGCAGGCAGGCGGCGCAATCGCATACCTTGCTATGCGAAATACCCGGTCATGATCGGCAATCAGTTCTGCGGCCGGCCCTGCGAAATGGACGTCAGGAAAGCGATGACGTGTTCGCGTTCCTGTTTTGAAGGCTGCCATTTGTAGCTGTCGAGGCCAGAGGTGGACATCCAGCTTCCGGGAATGAACTTGCGCGGATCCTCGAGGTATTTGTCCAGGTGCTCTGCGGACCAAGTGATGCCCGACTTCATCATGGCGGGGGAAGAATAGAAGACGAACCCGCCCGCCTTGCGCCCGATCACGCCGTTAAGGCTTCGGCCCTTGTCGCTGTGCCTGCCCGGGCGCGTGTCGTGGCAGCGGGCGCACTGTTTTTCAAACAGCGCTTGTCCCGCTTTTGCGTCCCCCTCCGCCAGGGCGGGTTTGGCGAAAAACGCGAACATGAATACAAGACAGATGATTTTGACGGCATGGTTCATGGCCGTGACTGCTCCCCGTTAAAAACCGTACCCGGGCCACCCGGCAGGTTGCTGAAAAGAAAAATGCCGGGCCCGAAGGCCCGGCAAGTTTAACAGGGAGGCTTCACGTCTGGGAGACGTCGGACCCCGAAGGGCCCGTGTTTCGGGCATTGCACCCGAAAACTCTGAACGGCGGACCGGCTGAAGTCTGAGGCCGGGAGCGCGCCGCGAAACTTATATAAGACCCTTTCGGGGACAGCGCGCTCGCTGTTCACGGGCGTAAGATAGCGGCTGCTGGCCCCGATTCCAGCGCCAATAGGTCAAAGGAGACATGCGGCTATTGCATAGCTCGATGCCTTCTATATCAATGGTTTAGGTGCCTCAGAACAGGCTTTCGCTGATCTGGCCGAGGAGAAAGTCGCGGAAAACGATCACCCGCTTCGATGCCCGCAGTTCCGCCGGATAGACGAAATAGGTGTCGTAACTGGGCCCCGCATGGTCGGGCAGGATGCGCACGAGGTTGGCCGCCGACTGGCCCACCGTGTAGTCGGGCAGTGCCGCCACGCCGATGCCGGACTGAACGGCCCGGAAGATGCCGTAGATGTTGTTCACCTTGAGGACGTTGGCCGGGTTCACCCCCATCTTGCGCAACCCGTCCATCAGCCAGTTGATATGCGCCGTCGGCGGGCGCAGGTCCTCGCCGTAGATGATCAGGGTGTGATCGGCGAGGTCCGCCATCTTCTGCGGCATGCCGTGGGCCTTCAGGTATTCCGGCGCCGCATAGACATGGTTGTGCATGGTCATCAGGCGGCGCTGGACGAGATCGGGCTGGGTCGGCGGATTGAGTCTGATGGCGACGTCGGCCTCGCGCATGCCGAGGTCCATCTCGTCGTCGGTCAGTAGCAGCGTCAGGCGCACGTCGGGATACAGTTCCATGAACTGCTTGACGCGCGGCGTCAGCCAGATCGAGCCAAGCGCCACCGTCGTCGTGACCTTGAGCACGCCGCGCGGACGTTCGGTCGAATCGGTGAGCATCGCCTGGGCGGTGGCGAGCCGCTGCACGACATCGCGGGTCGTGCCGTAGAGCAGCTCGCCCTGTTCGGTCAGTACCAGCCCACGCGCATGGCGATGGAAAAGGGCGACGCCGAGATCGTGCTCCAGCGCCGAAATCTGTCGCGAGATCGCCGACTGCGAAAGATTGAGGTTCTCCCCGGCGTGGGTGAAGCTGCCTGCTTCCGCGACGGCGTGAAAAATCCTGAGCTTGTCCCAGTCCATCTGCTCTCCACCGCCGGTGCGCCCGCCGGGGTCGCGGGATGTTTCTTTCGGGCTTATTCGGCCGCTTTGCGGCCGCCCGCGTGTTCATGGGCGGCGAGGAAGCGCTCGGTCTCGATCGCCGCCATGCAGCCCGTTCCCGCCGCCGTCACCGCCTGGCGAAAGACCTTGTCCTGCACATCGCCCGCGGCGAAGACGCCGGGAACGTTGGTCGCCGTCGAATCGGGCTTGGTCACGAGATAGCCCTCCGCATCCATGTCGAGCTGGCCCTTGAAGAGTTCCGTGTTCGGCGTATGGCCGATGGCGATGAACACGCCATCGAGTTCCAGATCCGTCAGCGCGCCGGTCTTGACGTTTTTCACGCGCGTGCCGGTGACGCCGGGCGGATTTTCGGTACCCGTGATCTCGTCGATCACGTGATCCCACATGACGCTGATCTTGGGATTGGCCATCAGGCGATCGACCATGATCTTTTCGGCGCGGAAGCTGTCGCGCCGGTGAATGACCGTGACATGGGAAGCGTGGTTGGTCAGGTAGATCGCTTCTTCCACCGCCGTGTTGCCGCCGCCGACCACTGCTACCTTCTTGCCGCGGAAGAAGAAGCCGTCGCAGGTGGCGCAGGCGGAGACGCCGAAGCCCTTGAATTTTTCCTCGCTCGGCAGGCCCAGCCAGCGCGCCTGCGCGCCGGTGGACACGATCACCGCATCGGCTGTGAAGCGGGCGCCCGAATCGGCTTCGAGCACGAAGGGACGGCGCGAGAAATCGACCTTGGTGACGAGGTCGGACACAATGCGGGTACCGACCTTTTCGGCCTGCTTCTGCATCTGTTCCATCAGCCAGGGGCCCTGGATGACGTCGGCGAAGCCGGGGTAGTTTTCGACCTCGGTGGTGATGGTCATCTGGCCGCCGGGCTGCATGCCGGCGATCATGACCGGCTCGAGGCTGGCGCGCGCCGTATAGATGCCTGCCGTCAGCCCCGCCGGACCGGATCCGAGAATGATCACTTTGGCGTGGGTCGTATCGGGCATGGCGGGAAATCCGGAAGCGGTGGGAAGGGCTTCTAACATAGAAACCGGCCCCCGCCGCCGCAAGCCCTGCAACCGGTGCAAGGCTGGGAATCCCGGGGAAAACTCGGCCCCTCGGCTCCATCGAAAGCAAAGGGCTGCACCTCCGTTGAAATAAAATTACCCAAGGATTATAAAAGGGGACGGGCAGGGGGCCATGCTTCGCCGGCAAGGCGTCGTCAGAACAGGCCGCCGCCCGCTTCACGGGAGTTCCTTCATGCAGCGCGTGCGCCTTGACCGCATAGATCAGCGCATCCTCGCCGACCTCCAGGACGACGGGCGGATGACCAACGTCGATCTGGCGCGGCGCGCCGGCATTTCCGCCCCGCCCTGCCTGCGCCGCGTGCGTGCTCTCGAAACCTCGGGCTTCATTAAGGGCTATCACGCCGAACTCGACGCCGAGCTGCTCGGCTTCCGCGAGATGTTCTTCGCCCTCGTCGGCCTCGATTCCCAGGCCCAGGACGTGCTTGCCGGTTTCGAGCAGGCCGTCGCCGACTGGGCCGAGGTGCGCGAATGCCACATGATCCGTGGCGGCGGCGATTTCCTGATTAAGGTCGTGGCGCGCGACAAGTCGCACCGCGATGCGCTGACCATGAAGCTGACGTCCACCCCGCACGTGGCCAAGGTGCAGACGCTGGAAACCATCCGTACGTCGAAGGATCAGGCGGGCGTTCCGGTGCGCACCGACGACAAGGTTTAAGCCGGTTTCCTAGCCGGTCAGGCCGAGGACTCGCGCCGCCAGCCCGGCCGCGCCGCTGGCCAGAACGATCCATGGAATGGATATCTTGGTATGGGTGAGCGCGATCAGCGCGGCACCTGCCAGCCCCACCGCGAAAACATCGGGCGTCCAGTCCCCCGCCGTCCATTTCGGAAACAGGCTGGCCCGTCCGATATAGACGCCGAGCGAGGCGATGACGCCGACCACCGCCGCCGTCACAGCGCCGAGCGCGGCTGCCGCGCGCGGATTGCCCGCGATGCGTTCGACGTAGGGCGCGCCCGCGAGGATGAACAGGAAGCAGGGCAGGAAGGTGACGTAGGTGGTCAGCGCCGCGCCGAGGATGCCTGCCGCCAGCGGCGTGAGGCCGCCCGGCTGATTCCAGCCAGCGAACCAGCCGATCCATTGTGTCACGAGGATCAGCGGCCCCGGCGTCGTTTCGGCCAGCGCCAGCCCGTTGATCATGTCGCCCGCCGCGAGCCAGCGGTAATGCTCCACCGCCTCGCCCGCGACATAAGGCAGCACCGCGTAGGCGCCGCCGAAGGTGAGGAAGGCCGCCTTGGTGAAAAGCTGCGCGATCCCGGCCCAGGGTGCGGTGCCCAGCGTGGCAATGACCAGCGCCACCGGCGCCGCCCACAGGGCTACGAATACCGCTGCCAGTCGAATCAGCCGGGCGGCATTGCCGCCGGTGGCGGCAACAGGCGAGGCATGGCCCGAGGCCTCCGTGCCGTGACCGGTCGAAAACAGCGCCGGGAAGCGCACCCCCGTCGCAGCACCGAGCGCCAGCGCGCCAAGGATGACGAGGGGGAACGGCAGATGGAAAGCGGTCAGCGCGGCAAAGGCGGCGAGCGCCAGCAGCCAGGCGACGCCGCTTTGCAGGCTGCGCCGCGACAGCCGCCACAGGGCTGCGGCGATGATGGCGACCACCACCGGGCGAAAGCCGTCGAACAGCGCCGCCACCCAGCGCGTTTCGCCATAGGCCGTGGCCAGCCATGCCAGAAATCCCAGCACCAGTGCGCCGGGCGCGACGAACAGGATGCCCGCCGCGAGCGCGCCCTTGAGGCCATGCAGCCGCCAGCCGATATAGGTGGCAAGCTGCTGCGCCTCGGGCCCGGGCAGCAGCATGGCGAAATTGAGCCCGGCCGAAAAACCGCGCTGGTCGATCCAGCCGCGCCGGTCGACGAGTTCCTGATGCATGATGCTGATCTGGCCGGCGGGCCCGCCGAAACTGATGAGACCGAGGCGCAGCCACCAGGCGAGCGCCTCGGCAAATGCCGGCCGCGAGGGGGGATTATTTATAGGCCACCTTCAGGACTTCGTAGCCCTTGGAGCCGCCGGGCGTCGTCACCTCGAAGGTGTCGCCCTTTTCCTTGCCGATCAGCGCGCGCGCCAGCGGCGCCGTGACCGAAAGCCTTCCCTTGGCGATGTCGGCCTCGTCCTCGCCGACGATGATGTAGGTGGATTCCTCGTCGGTGTCTTCGTCCACCACCGTCACCGTCGCGCCGAAGCGGATGACGCTGCCCGACATCTGGCTGATGTCGATGACCTCGGCCCGGGCGATCTTGTCTTCGAGCTCGATCAGGCGCCCTTCGATGAAGGCCTGCTTTTCGCGCGCGGCATGGTATTCGGCATTTTCCGAGAGATCGCCGTGGGAGCGCGCTTCCTCGATGGCGCGCACCACCGCGGGGCGCTCCACCGTCTTGAGGCGCTTCACTTCGTCGACCAGGTTTTCATACCCGGCCTTGGTCATGGGAACCTTGTTCATCGACTGATCCAGCTTATTTACGCACAAATCCGGCATCGGCCGGTTCCCCGGCCGACCCCAAAACTATAGCGCAAAGAAAACCGGAGGAATCAGGAAAAATAGGATTGCAGGGGGCGCACATCGAGCTCGCCCGCCTTGACCGCCGCTATCCCGCGGGTTGCGGCCAATGCGCCCGCCACAGTCGTGTAGTAGGGGATTTTGTTAAGAAGCGCGGTGCGCCGCAGGTCGAAGGAGTCGCGGATGGCCTCTGCACCTTCGGTCGTATTGAAGACCAGCTGGACCTCGCCGTTCTTCATGGCATCGACGATATGCGGGCGGCCCTCCAGCACCTTGTTGGCGATGGTGCAGGGCACGCCGTTTTCCTGAAGGAATTTTGCCGTGCCGCGGGTGGCGATGATCTTGAATCCCAGCGCCACCAGCTCCTTGGCCGGCGCCACCATGTGCTTCTTGTCGGCTTCCTTGACCGAGATGAAGGCCGTCCCCGACATCGGCACCTTGGTGCCGCCGCCAAGCTGGCTTTTGGCGAAGGCGCGGTCGAAATCCGAATCGATGCCCATGACCTCGCCCGTCGATTTCATTTCCGGGCCCAGGATGATGTCGACGCCCGGGAAACGGGCGAAGGGGAAGACCGCTTCCTTGACCGCGACATGGGACGCGCGCGAAGCGTCCTCGAGGAAGGACTTGAGTCCGAAGGAAGCCAGCTTCTCGCCCGCCATGACGCGGGCGGCGATCTTGGCGATGGCCTGTCCCGTCGCCTTGGCGACGAAGGGCACCGTACGCGAGGCGCGCGGATTGACTTCCAGGATATAGACGACGCCGTCCTTGACCGCGTATTGCACGTTCATCAGGCCGACGACCTTGAGCGCCTTGGCCAGCTTCACGGTCTGGTCGCGGATGTCCTTGATCACCGCATCCGACAGCGAGCGCGGCGGCAGCGAGCAGGCCGAGTCGCCCGAATGGACGCCCGCTTCCTCAATGTGTTCCATGATGCCCGCGATGATGACCGTCTTGCCGTCGGCCAGCGCATCGACGTCCACCTCGATGGCGTCGGACAGGTAGCGATCCACCAGAACCGGGTTGTCGCCCGACGCCTTGACCGCGAACTTCATGTAGCGTTCCAGCTCGGCGTCGTCATGGATGATTTCCATGGCGCGCCCGCCCAGCACGTAGGAGGGCCGCAGCAGGACCGGGTAGCCGATGCGCCGTGCAATCACCAGCGCGCCCTTGGCCGAGGTGGCGATGCCGTTTTCCGGCTGGCGCAGCTTGATGCGCTCGAGCAGCTTCTTGAAGCGGTCGCGGTCCTCGGCGACGTCGATGGCGTTCTGGCTGGTGCCCAGGATCGGCACGCCCGCCGCTGCCAGCGACTTGGCCAGCTTCAGGGGCGTCTGTCCGCCGAACTGCACGATGACGCCGAGCAGTTTGCCCTTCGCCGTTTCCTCGCGCACGATTTCAAGAACGTCTTCGGCGGTCAGCGGCTCGAAGTAGAGGCGGTCCGACGTGTCGTAGTCGGTCGAAACCGTTTCCGGGTTGCAATTGACCATGATCGACTCGTAGCCCGCGTCGGCCATGGCGTAGGCCGCGTGCACGCAGCAGTAGTCGAACTCGATGCCTTGGCCGATGCGGTTCGGCCCGCCGCCCAGGATGATGACCTTCTTGCGGTCGCTGACGTCCGATTCGCTTTCGGCGGCGAACAGCCCGGCGCCCTCGTAGGTCGAGTACATGTAGGGCGTGAGCGAGCGGAATTCCGCCGCGCAGGTATCGATGCGCTTGTAGACCGGGAAAATCTTGAGGCGCCGGCGCCGCGCGGCGACCTCGCCTTCCTTCATCCCGGCAAGCTCGGCCAGGCGGGCGTCGGAAAAGCCCATGGCCTTGAGCCGCTGCATGCCCGCCGCGTCTTTCGGCAGGCCCTTCTTGCGCACCTCCGCCTCGGTTTCGACGATGCTGCGCACCTGGCGCAGGAACCACATGTCGAACTTGCAGGCGGACTGGATCTCCTCGATATCGAAGCCCTCGCGGAAGGCCTGGGCGATGACCAGCAGGCGGTCGGGTGTCGGGCTCGCCAGCGCCTTGCGGATGGCATCGCGCGGGTCGGCGCCGGCGGCGCCGGGAATTTCCACTTCGTTGAGGCCGGTCAGCCCCGTTTCCATCGAACGCAGGGCCTTTTGCAGGCTCTCTGCGAAGGTGCGGCCGATGGACATGGCTTCGCCCACCGACTTCATCGAGGTGTTGAGAAGCGGCTCGGTACCCGGGAACTTCTCGAAGGTGAAGCGCGGCATCTTGGTGACGACGTAATCGATCGTCGGCTCGAAGGATGCGGGCGTGACGCGGGTGATGTCGTTCTTCAGCTCGTCCAGCGTGTAGCCGATGGCGAGCTTGGCCGCGATCTTGGCGATGGGGAAGCCGGTCGCCTTCGATGCCAGCGCCGAGGACCGCGACACGCGCGGGTTCATCTCGATCACCACCATGCGCCCGTCGTCGGGATTGACGGCGAACTGCACGTTCGACCCGCCCGTCTCTACGCCGATCTTGCGCAGCACCGCGATCGAGGCGTCGCGCATGATCTGGTATTCCTTGTCGGTAAGCGTCAGCGCGGGCGCGACGGTGACCGAGTCGCCGGTGTGAATGCCCATCGGATCGACGTTCTCGATCGAGCACACGATGATGCAGTTGTCCGCCTTGTCGCGGACGACTTCCATCTCGTATTCCTTCCAGCCCAGCACCGATTCCTCGACCAGCACTTCGCCGGTCGGCGAGGCGTCGATGCCGCCCGCCACGATCTGCTCGAACTCGTCGCGGTTGTAGGCGATGCCGCCGCCGGTGCCGCCGAGCGTGAAGGACGGCCGGATGATCGCGGGCAGGCCGACGAACTCCAGCGCCTTGCGCGCCTCGTCCATGTCGTGGGCCAGCATGCCCCTTGGGCATTCGAGGCCGATTTCCGCCATGGCGTTCTTGAACAGCTCGCGGTCCTCGGCCTTGTCGATGGCTTCCTTGTCGGCGCCGATCAGTTCGACCTTGTACTTTTCCAGCACACCGCGCACCGAGAGCGTCAGCGCCGTGTTCAGTGCCGTCTGGCCGCCCATGGTCGGCAACAGCGCGTCCGGGCGTTCCTTGGCGATGATCTTTTCGACGATCTCGGGGGTGATCGGCTCGATGTAGGTGGCATCCGCCAGCCCCGGGTCGGTCATGATCGTCGCCGGGTTGGAATTGACGAGGACGACCCGGTAGCCCTCCTCGCGCAGCGCCTTGCAGGCTTGCGCGCCGGAGTAGTCGAACTCGCAGGCCTGGCCGATGACGATGGGCCCGGCGCCGATGATCATGATGGTTTTGAGGTCTGTGCGCTTGGGCATGGTTACTTCTTCTTTTCCTGCATCAGCGCGACGAAACGATCGAACAGGTAATGGCTGTCCTGGGGCCCGGGCGAGGCTTCGGGGTGATACTGGACGCTGAACACCGGCTTGTCCTTGAGCGCCAGCCCTTCAAGGGAGCCATCGAACAGCGACACGTGGGTCGCCTTTACGCCCGCGGGCAGGGTGTCTTCCATCACCACGAAGCCGTGGTTCTGGCTGGTGATCTCGACCTTGCCGGTGGCGAGGTCCTTGACCGGGTGATTGGCGCCGCGATGCCCGATGGCCATCTTCTTGGTGCGCGCGCCGAGTGCCAGGCCGAGCAACTGGTGGCCGAGGCAGATGCCGAAGACCGGCTTGCCCGAAGCAACCAGTTCGCGGATCGCGGGCACGGCATAGGCGCCGGTCGCCGCCGGATCGCCCGGACCGTTCGACAGGAAGATGCCGTCGGGGTTCATGGCGAGGATGTCGGCGGCCGATGTCTCGGCCGGTACAACGGTGACGGCGCAGCCGGCGGCGGCGAGGCAGCGCAGGATGTTGCGTTTGGCGCCGAAATCCATCGCCACCACCTTGAAGCGCGGATTGGCGAGCGCGCCGTAGCCCTTGCCCAGCTGCCAGCGGGTTTCGTCCCAGCTGTAGCTCTGGCGGCAGGTAACGTCGCGCGCGAGGTCCATGCCTTCGAGGCCGGGCCAGCCCGCCGCCATCTTGTGCAGTGCCGCGAGGTCCGGTTCGCCCTTGGGTGCGAAGGCGAGCGCGCCGTTGGGGGCGCCCGCGTCGCGGATGCGCGCGGTCAGCGCCCGGGTATCGACGCCGGCGATGCCGGGCAGGCCGTGGGACAGCAGCCAGTGTTCGAGATGCTCGATGGCGCGCCAGTTGGCGGGCTCGGTGACGTTGGCGCGCACGACGAGGCCGCGCGCGGCGGGGGTGATCGTTTCGATGTCTTCGTCGTTGGCGCCTACGTTGCCGATGTGGGGGAAGGTGAAGGTGATGATCTGCCCGGCATAGGAGGGATCGGTCAGGATTTCCTGGTAGCCGGTGATCGAGGTGTTGAAGCAGACCTCGCCCACGGTCGCGGCACCCGCGCCGAAGCCCTTGCCCCAGAATACGCTGCCGTCGGCCAGCACCATCGCCGCGCTGGCGCCCGGCGGGCGATGGTCGGCGGCGAAGTCGAGGCGCTCTTGCGCGGTTTTGGGCTGGGCTTTGACCGGGGACTTGCGCGAGGCTTTGGGCGAAACGACTGCCCCCTGCCGCGCTTTCTTGCGCGCTTTGGAGGGCGTCGTCGTGGCCTTCGCCATGAAATCTTTCCCTTCGGGGAGGAGGCACCGCCGCGCCGGTCGGCATCAGCGGTCAAACGCGCGTTAATTAAAGGCTCGCGCGGCCGCCGTCAAGGGCCGTCAGAGAAAAAAATCTCATTATTTTCAGTTAGTTATAAATTTTCTCAGGATTGCCATCAGGCGAAAGATTCGCTAAGGTCCGCGCTTTCCGACGGAGGCAAGCGCCATGCTGCGCCAGGACATCAACGAGGCGTTGAAGACGGCCATGAAGGCCAAGGATGTGCGCGCGACTTCGACGCTGCGCCTGATCCTTGCCGCGCTCAAGGACCGCGACATCGCCGCGCGCGGCGAGGGCAAGGGGGACGGCGGCATCGGCGACGATGCCATCCTCGAAATGCTGCAGAAGATGATCAAGCAGCGCCACGATTCGATCGAGCAGTACCAGAAGGGCAACCGTTCCGACCTCGTCCAGCAGGAAGAGGAAGAGATCGAGATCATCAAGACCTTCCTGCCCAAGCAGATGTCCGAAGACGAGGTCAAGGCCGCCATCGACGCCACCGTGACCGATATCGGCGCCGCCTCGATCAAGGACATGGGCAAGGCCATGGCCGCCCTGAAGGAGCGCTACGCCGGGCGCATGGACTTCGCCAAGGCGTCCCAGCTGGTCAAGAACCGCCTCTCGGCGGGCTAGGTTTTCCGGGTTTTTCCCCGCTCAAATCGGTTATCCACAGGCGCCCCGGTTGTTTCCCGGGTGCCCGCGACGTTATGATTTTCCCCCGGCGCCCCTTCGGGCCGCGCCTTTTTTTCCCGTGCAGGCCGAAATGAGCTTCACGCCCCAGTTCCTTGACGAGATCCGCGCCCGCGTCGGCCTTGCCGACCGCGTTGCGCGCAAGGTGAAGCTGACGCGCAAGGGGCGCGAATTCTCGGGCCTGTGTCCCTTTCATAACGAAAAGACGCCGTCGTTCACGGTCAACGAGGACAAGGGCTTCTTTCACTGCTTCGGCTGCGGTGCGCATGGCGATGTCATCGGCTTCGTCATGCGTACGGAGAACCTCTCCTTCCCCGAAACGGTCGAACGCCTGGCCGAGGACGCCGGGATCGAGATGCCGAAGACCAGCCCCGAGGAGCGCCAGCGCGCCGAGGCGGCGGTATCGCTCTATGCGGTATGCGAAGCGGCGGCGGCCTTTTTTGAAAAGGAACTGCGCGGCCCGCGCGGGCAGGGCGCGCGCGATTACCTCAAGGGCCGCGGGCTGGACGAGGAAACCATCGCCCGCTTTCGCCTGGGCTATGCGCCCGATTCGCGCTCGGCCCTCAAGACCGCGCTCATGGGCGGCGGCATCACCGAAAGCCTGCTGGTGACGGCGGGCCTGCTGATCCAGCCCGAGGACGAGCGCGCCTCCTATGACCGCTTCCGCGGCCGCGTCATCTTTCCGATCTTCGACCGGCGCGGGCGGCCCATCGCTTTCGGCGGGCGCATCATGGGCGAGGGCGAGCCCAAGTATCTCAACTCCCCCGAAACGCCCCTGTTCCAGAAGGGGCACAATCTCTACGGCTGGTCGCATGCGCTGAAATCGGCGCGCGAAACCGGCCTTCTGTGCCTGACCGAAGGCTACATGGACGTCATCGCGCTGCTGCGCGCGGGCTTCCCGGCGATGGCGCCGCTTGGCACGGCGCTGACCGAGGCCCAGATCGAGGCGCTCTGGCGCGTCGTGCCCGAGCCGGTGCTGTGCTTCGACGGCGACGCGGCGGGCCAGCGGGCGGCGGCACGCGCGGCCGAACGGGCACTTCCCTTGCTGCGGCCGGGCAACAGCCTGCGTTTCGTCGAACTGCCCAAAAGCGACGATCCCGACAGCCTGATCAAGGCGCGCGGGCGGGCGGGCATGGATTCGGTGCTGGCCCAGGCCAAGCCGATGAGCCAGGTCATCTGGGACATGGAAACCCGCGGCAAGCCCGTGGACACGCCCGAGCGCCGGGCACTCGTGGAAAAGAACCTGATGGCGCGTGCGCGCTCCATCGCCGATCGCGGCGTGCAGGAACATTACGTCGGCGAGTTCCGCGCCCGCCTGCGCGAGGCTTTCGCCGATTATTCGCCCGTCACAGGTGCACGCCGTCGCAGCGCGCCGTTCGGCCGCGCCGCCGCCAACCGGCCGCTCGCCAGCGATCCCTTGATCGGTTCCGAGGAAGGCCGGGCCGAGGCGCGTGAACGCGTCATGGTCGCCTGCGTGCTGAACCATCCCGACCTGCTCGCCGAACTTGCCGACGAGTTCGCCGCCATCGAGATCGACAACCACGAATACGACAGCCTGCGTCAGGCCATTCTCGACGTCGCCAGCCAGCACGCGGCTGAAAGCAACATGGTCCTCGGCGCCGGGGAATTGTCGGCCGCCCTCGCCGAGCGCGGTTTTGCGCGCACGGTGGAGGCGCTTTCGGGCAATGCCCAGCGCGTGCTCGACTGGTTCGCCCGCGCGGAGGCCGCCCGCGCCGATGCCCTGATCGGCTTCCGGCAGGTTCTGGCCCTGCACCGGCGCTTCGGCAACCTGCGGACAAGCCTTGCCGAAAGCGAGGAACTGCTGGCCACCGACATGACCGAGGAACAGTGGGAACGCTTCCGTGCCCTCAAGCTCGCGGCCGATGCGCCCGAGCATACGGTGGCCGAAATCGACGAATTTGGCATGGCCTCGGGCCGCAAGTCGGGGGGCTAGGGCTGGAAAGTCACGGAAAACCCGGGTTTTCCCGGGGTTGCCTAAAAACCAAGGTTTTGCAGGGGGGTATCGGCTATTGAACATCGGCGGCTTAGACCTTAAATGAAGGGCCTCACGCGGCGGCTCCCCTCGGGGCCGGCTGCGTGTTTGCGCGTTCCAAGGGGGCGCGTGGACAGGCGAATTTCCGATGGCCGGGCGGCGCCCGGCCTACCAGTCACGACAGGACGGACGACGGCGCATGGCGACCAAGAAACCCAGCAAGGCGACAGAGAAGGACTCCGAGGACAGCGAGGAGGAAGCGACCTCCTCCGCGGGGCCGGTGATCGATTCTCTCGGCGCCACCATCAAGAAGATGCTGGCCAAGGGCAAGGAGCGCGGCTACGTCACCTATGACGAGCTCAACAAGGCGCTGCCGCCCGAGCACTTCTCCTCCGAGCAGATCGAGGACGTGATGGCCAATCTCAACGAGATGGGCATCAACGTCGTCGAGAACGAAGAGGGCGACGATTCATCGAACTCCGGCGAAAACGAATCGACCGCTTCCCGCGAGGAAGAGGGCGAGGAAGAAAAGCCCGCCGAAGAGGAATACGGCCGCACCGACGACCCCGTGCGCATGTACCTGCGCGAGATGGGTTCGGTCGAGCTGCTCTCGCGCGAGGGCGAAATCGAGATCGCCAAGCGCATCGAGGCCGGCCGCGAGGAAATGATCGGCGGCATCTGCGAAAGCCCGCTGACGCTCGCTTCGCTGATGAAGTGGCGCGAGATGCTCAAGAACGACGAAGTTCTGCTGCGCGACATCATCGACCTCGACGCCACCTATGGCGGCGGCCCCGACGCTGAAGGCAAGTCCCAGGCGGCGGCGGCTCCGGCCGCGGATACGGGTGACGCCCCGGCGGAAAAGGCCGAGAAGGGCGAAAAGCCCGTCAAGGCACAGAAGGCCGAGGGCGGCGAAGAAGCCCAGCCGAAAGCCGAGGGCGAAGACAGCGACGATTACGACGACGACGGCGAGGCCAACGTCTCGCTGGCGACGATGGAAAGCCGCATCAAGCCGGACGTGCTTGCCAAGTTCGACGCCATCGCGTCCACCTACAAGAAGCTCAAGACCCTTCAGGACAAGCGCCTGACGGCGGCACGCAAGGGCCAGGCCCTGCCGCCCGCCAACGACAAGCGCTACGAGAAGCTGACGCGCGAGCTGATCGACCTGATGGAAGGCGTGCACCTCAACAATGGCCGCATCGAGCAGCTGATGGACGAGCTTTACGGCCTCAACCGCCGCCTCGTCGGTCTCGAAGGGCGCATGTTGCGCCTGGCGATGAAGTGCCGCGTCAGCCGCGAGGATTTCCTCGAGCGCTATACCGGCAGCGAAGTGGACCCCAACTGGCTGCGCCGTCTTTCGCGCCTCAAGGGCAAGGGCTGGAACACCTTCGCCACCAAGCACAAGGACGAGGTGAAGGAAATCCGCCAGGACATCGCCGATGTTGCCTCGCTTGCGATGCTCGACATCAGCGAGTTCAAACGCATCGTCCAGCGCGTCCAGCGCGGCGAGCGCGAAGCGGGCCGCGCCAAGAAGGAAATGGTCGAAGCGAACCTGCGCCTCGTCATCTCCATCGCCAAGAAGTACACCAACCGCGGCCTGCAGTTCCTCGACCTGATCCAGGAAGGCAACATCGGCCTGATGAAGGCGGTCGACAAGTTCGAATACCGCCGCGGCTACAAGTTCTCGACCTATGCGACGTGGTGGATCCGTCAGGCGATCACCCGTTCGATCGCCGACCAGGCGCGCACCATCCGTATCCCCGTGCACATGATCGAAACGATCAACAAGCTGGTGCGTACCTCGCGCCAGATGCTGCACGAGTTCGGGCGCGAGCCGACGCCGGAAGAACTGGCCGAACGCCTTGCCATGCCGCTCGAAAAGGTGCGCAAGGTCCTCAAGATCGCCAAGGAGCCGATCAGCCTCGAAACCCCCATCGGCGACGAGGAAGACAGCCATCTCGGCGATTTCATCGAGGACAAGAACGCCGTCCTTCCGGTGGAAGCGGCGATCCAGTCGAACCTGCGCGAAACCACGACGCGGGTTCTGGCCTCCCTCACGCCACGCGAGGAGCGCGTGCTGCGCATGCGTTTCGGCATCGGCATGAACACCGACCACACGCTGGAAGAAGTCGGCCAGCAGTTCTCGGTTACCCGCGAACGTATCCGCCAGATCGAGGCGAAGGCGCTCAGGAAGCTGAAGCACCCGTCGCGCTCGCGCCTGCTGCGCAGCTTCCTCGACACCTGAGGTCGGTTTACCAGACATGCGAAACGGCGCCCCGCGGGGCGCCGTTTTCGTTTCCGCGCCGTTTCTTGCCGCGGGCCGGACACAGGTCTAGGTTTGGGCCAAGGGGAAGGCATGAAAGCGATTTCCATCGCATTGCTCGCCATCTGCGAGGTGGCGGCGCTGTCGTTGTGGTTCTCGGCCTCGGCCGTCGTGCCATCGATCCTGCGCGAATATGCGCTCTCCGCGGCGCAGGTGTCCCTTTTCACCAGCAGCGTGCAGGCGGGTTTCGTCGCGGGAACAGTGCTGAGCGCAATCTTCGGCCTTGCCGACCGGCTCGATCCCCGGCGCTATTTCATGGCCTCGACCATCGTCGCCGCCGCCGCCAATGCCCTGATCCTCGCGTTCGAGCCGGGTTCGGCCGCGGTCTATGCCGCGCGCTTCGTCACCGGCACGTGCATGGCCGGGATCTATCCCGTCGGCATGAAGATGGCGGCAAGCTGGGCGAAGAACGATCTTGGCCTGCTCGTCGCGGTGCTGGTGGGCGCGCTGACACTGGGTTCGGCCTCGCCGCACCTGTTCAATGCGTTGGGCGGCATCGACTGGCGCTTCACCATCGGGGCGACGTCACTGACCGCGCTCTTTGCCGCGGTCGCAGTCAACTTCGTGCGCCTCGGCCCGCGCCATGTGGCGCCGCGTGCCTTTTCGCCGGGCGAATTGATGCTGGCTTTTCGTTCGCGCTCGCTGCGACTCGCCAATTTCGGCTACCTCGGCCATATGTGGGAGCTCTACGCCATGTGGGCTTGGCTCGGTGTGTTTCTGGCTGCGAGCTTCCGCATCAACTCTGCGGGCTTCGATGCCGATGCCCTTGCCCGTATTGTCGCCTTTCTCACCATCGGTGTCGGCGGTGCCGTCGGCTGCTTCGCGGGCGGCTGGCTCGCGGACCGCTGCGGGCGCACGGCCGTCACCATCGGCGCGCTGGTAATCAGTGGCGCCTGCGCTCTTTCCGTCGGTTTTGTGTTTGGCGCGCATCCGATGCTCGTGGGCGCGCTGTGCCTCCTCTGGGGCGTCAGCGTCATAGCCGATTCGGCGCAGTTTTCGGCTTCAATCGCCGAACTGTCGCCGCCTGAACTGACCGGCACCATGCTGACGGTGCAGACCTCGGCCGGGTTCCTGCTGACGCTTCTCACCATTCACATGATGCCGGCGCTGGTGGCGGCGGTAGGCTGGGGCTGGGCTTTTGCGCCGCTCGCTCTCGGGCCACTGTTCGGCGCGGCCGCTATGGCGCGCCTGCGCCGCCATCCGGACGCAGCGCGGCTTGCAGGGGGCAGGCGCTAGGGGCAGTAAGGCGGGCAGGGGGTCTGAGCAAAAGCCCTTGCCCTTCGCCCCTGCTTCGTTACTTTCCCCCTCGGAGGGCCTGTAGTTCAGCGGTTAGAACGCACCGCTCATAACGGTGTTGTCCCAGGTTCGAATCCTGGCGGGCCCACCACTTCCCCCGAAATGCCGCGCCGGGCGTCTAGCCCTTCAGCAGGCCCTTGGCGCGGGCTTCCTCGATCAGCTTGAGGACGCGCGGCGGCGACATCGGCAGCGAACGCGGCCGGATGCCGATCACTTCGCCCACCGCGTTGGCGATGGCCGCCATGGACGGCGTCAGCGGCACTTCGCCGACACCGCGCAGGCCGAAGGGATGCTTCGGGTTGGGCACTTCCACGATCACCGTGTCGATCATCGGCACGTCGGAGGCCACCGGCATCCGGTAGTCGAGGAAGCTCGGGTTCTGCATCCTGCCGTCGGCGCCGAAGACGTATTCCTCGTTCAGCGCCCAGCCGATGCCCTGCACCGCGGCCCCCTGGAACTGGCCTTCGACCTGGGCCGGGCTGATGGCCTTGCCCGCGTCCTCGACGATGGTGTAGCGCTTGACGCCCACCAGGCCGGTTTCCTTGTCCACGTCCACGTCGACGATATGCACGGCGAAGCCGGGGCCGGCGCCGGTGACGTTCATTTCCGAATGGCCCGAGATGGCGCCCATCGTCGGCGTCGTCTTGGAGGCGATGTCCTTCATCGACAGCGGGTCGAAGTCGCCCGCGTTCTGGCCGGCGGGACGGCAATGGCCGTCCTCGAAGGTCACGGCTTCTTCCGGCACGCCCCAGATCTTGGCGGCGCGGCGGCACAGCTCGCCGATGATCTTTCGCGCCGAATCGACGACGATCATGCCGCTCGAAAACGTCGTGCGGCTGCCCGCGGTCACGCGGTTGAAGCCGAGCGAGTTGGTGTCGGCCAGCGTGGCGCGGATGCGATCGACGGGGATGCCGAATTCCTCGGCCGCCATCATCGCCATCGACATGCGCGAACCGGCGACGTCGGCGGTACCCAGCGAGATCGTCACGGTGCCGTCAGGCGCCAGCTGCATCGAGCCCGCGGTTTCGCCGCCGCGGTTGAACCAGAAGCCGCAGGCGATGCCGCGTCCCTGGCCGGCGGGGACGGGCGAGCGGTAATGATCGCAGGCCTTGGCCGTTTCTAGGGTTTCGACGAAGCCGATGCGGTTGAAGGTCTGGCCGTAGATGGTCTTGTGGCCTTCGGCGATGGCGTTCTTCATGCGGAAGTCGAGCGGGTCCATGCCGATCTTCTTCGCCATCTCGTTGATCACGCCTTCGACGCCGAAGACGATCTGCGGCACGCAGGGTGCGCGGAACGAGCTGACCTTGGGCCGGTTGGAAACGACTTCGTGGGCGATGGTCCTGATGTTGGCGATGTCGTAGCGCGTCAGCATCGCCTGGGGTGCGTTCAGGAAGGCTGAACCCGTGTAGGGGCCGGTCTGGAAGACAAGCTCCGAATCGGCGGCGACGATGGTGCCGTCCTTCTTGCAGCCCATCTTGATGCGCGAATGGGTGCCCGATACCGGCCCGGTGCTCTGCAGGACCTCGCTGCGGGTCAGCGTCATCTTCACCGGGCGCTTGGCCTTGCGGGCAAGGGCGATGGCGACCGGTTCGGCATAAAACGTGGTCTTGCCGCCGAAGCCGCCGCCCAGTTCCGACTGCTGGATCTTGATCTTCGAGGAATCGATCTTGAGGATCTGGGTCAGGCGGTCGCGGTAGACGAAGGGCGCCTGGGTGCAGCACCACAGATCGACCTGGCCGTCGTCCGAGTAGGACGCGACGCAGGACTGCGGTTCGATATAGCCCTGGTGCATCGGCTTGGTGTCGAACGACCAGTCGACGACGACATCGGCCTCGGCGAAGCCGGCATTGACGTCGCCCTGAGCGAGATCGAGGCGCTCGACCACGTTGGTCTTTTTTTCGGCGTCGGCATCCTTGGCGCCCTTGGTCCGCATGTAATCGTGCAGGATGGGGGCGCCCGGCTGCATCGCCTCGACCTCGTCGATGACGAAGGGCAGGACTTCGTATTGCACCTTGATCAGCTTGAGCGCCTTCTTGGCGATCGATTCGCTGGTGGCCGCCACGGCGGCCACGGGATGGCCCGCCCAGTAGACCTTTTCACGCGCCATGACGAGGCGGGTCATGTCGCCGCCGCCGGTGCCCTGCTTCAATTCGGGAAAATCGTCGCGGGTCACAACCGCCTTCACGCCCGGCAGCTTCTCGGCCTTCGAAGTGTCGATCTTCTTGACGATGGCGTGGGGGTGGGGGCTTCGCAGGAACTTGCCCACCAGCATGCCCGGCAGGAAGATGTCGGCGGCGAACTTGGCGCGCCCCGTCACCTTGTCGAAGCCGTCATGCTTGACCGGCGAGGTGCCGATCACCTTGTACTTACGGTCGGGGTTGAAACCGGGTTTTTCGAGAATAGTCGCCATGGATCAGGCCCCCCTCATTTCTTTTGCAGCCGCAAGCACGGAACGGATGACCTTGTCGTAGCCGGTGCAGCGGCACAGGTTGCCGGCCAGCCAGTAGCGAACCTCGGTTTCGGTCGGGTCCGGGTTGCGTTCGAGTAACGCCCGCGCCGCGACCAGGATGCCCGGCGTGCAGATGCCGCACTGAAGGCCGTTGAGCTCGAGGAACTTGCGCTGCAGCGGGTGCAGCTCGTCGCCGTCGGCCATGCCTTCGATGGTGTCGATCTTCTTGCCCTCGGCCTCGACCGCGAGCACGAGGCAGGCGCAGGTGAGCCCGCCGTCCACCATGACGCTGCATGCCCCGCAGTCGCCGGTGGCGCAGCCTTCCTTGGTGCCCGTCAGGGTCAACTCGTCGCGCAGCACGTCGAGCAGGGTCTGCTGCGGCTCGCACAGGAAATCGTATTCGTCGCCGTTTACCGTCGTCGTGACCTGGTATTTCTTGCTCATCACCCGTTCCTCGCCCGTTCCAGTGCCTTGAGGGCCACGCGCTTCGCCAGCACGCGGGTCGTCTTGATGCGGAATTCCTTGGTGCCGCGTTTGTCGTCGATGGGACGGCAGGCGGCAGCGGCGGCGCCCGCCATCTTGTCGAGCGCCGCCTCGTCCACCTTCGTGCCGATCAGGGCCTTGGCGCAGGCATCGACCAGCAGCACGGTCGGTGCCACTGCGCCGAGCGCCACGCGCGCCGCCGTGCAGACGCCCTTGGCGTCCAGCGTCAGGTTGACGGCGATGCCGACCACGGCGATGTCCATCTCCGTGCGCGGGGTGAAACGCATGTAGGCATCGCCCGAACGCTTGGCGCGCGCGGGCAGGATGAAGGATTCAATGATCTCGCCCTTCTTGAGCGAGGTCTTGCCGGGACCGACCGGAATTTTTTCCACCGGCACCTTGCGCGTGCCCCTGGGGCCGACGACGCGGGCGATAGCACCGGCGGTCACCATCGGCGGCACGCTGTCGGCGCCGGGCGATGCGTTGCACAGGTTGCCCGCGACCGTGGCGCGTCCCTTGACCTGGATGGAGCCGATCAGCTTGACGCCGTCGATCACGCCGGGCCATGCCTTGCACAGCGCCTTGTGTTCGACCATTTCCATGCCGCTGACGGCGGCGCCGATGCGAAAGCCGCTCTTGTCGGCCTTGATCGTGCGGAGCGCCGCGATCTTCTTGAGATCGACCAGCAGTTCCGGCTCGATCAGGTCGGTTTCCATCTGGACGATCAGGTCGGTGCCGCCGGCCATGGCACGGGCAAAGCCCCGCGATCCGGCAAGCAGCTTGACCGCCGCGGCCAGCGTCGCTGGCGCTTCGTAACGAAGATCGGACATCCAAGTTCCCCCTGTTACTTTGCTATTCGTGATTTTGCAGCATCATGGCGCGAAAATCGGGCCTTGCCACCAATTTTCGTCACGTCAAAAAAGCCGGGAATTCCGGGGGATGGGCGGCTAAAGGCCCCGAAATTGCTTGCCCTTGGGCCGGGCTCTATTACTTTCCCCGGGCGGCCTGCCGGCCTCTCTTCAAACTACCGCAGTTTCCATCCGATGACCGAACCCGTTTCCCCGCCTGCCCATCAGGCGACGCCACCGCTCATTCGCCGCAACATCACCCTGTTCGCGATGTCGCAGTCGTTCAACGGTGCGGGCATGCAGCTGGCTTACGGCATCGGGCCGCTGATGGTTCTGGCGCTGACCAGTTCGCCGGCGCTGGCGGGCCTTTCGGTGGCGCTGATCGGCCTGTCCCGGTTCTTCGTCGCCTATCCGGTCGGCAAGATCATGGACAGCTGGGGGCGCAAGCCCGCCATCCTGCTTGGCCTCGGCCTGGCACTTGCGGGCGCGCTTGCCCTGTTCGCCTCGCTTGAGTTCAAGTCGCTGTGGATGTTCATCGCTGGGCTTCTGGTCTTCGGCATGGGCATGAATGCGGCCCAGCAGCTGCGCGTCGCCGCCACCGACATGTTCCCGCCGCACCGGCGCGGCCAGGCGCTCGGGATCGTGGCGCTGGGATCGCTGTCGGGGCTGCTGTTCTTCCCGCCGATCATGCGGTTCAGCGAAATCTATGCCGTGCCGCTCGGCCAGGATCCGCTGGCGCTGCCTTGGCTACTGATTCCGGTGCTGATCCTGCCCAGCATGTTCCTGATCACCCGGGTGCGGCCGGACCCGCGCGAGATCGGCATGAACCTCGAACGCTATTACCCGGACTACAAGCCCTCCATTCATGAAGCGGGCCATGAAGCGGGCGGGCCGCGGCCCGCCTACGATTGGCGCACCGCGACACGGCCCTTGCCCGTGCGCCTCGCCATCGCCAGCAACTGCGCCGGGCAGGGCAACATGGCGATCATCATGGTGCTGACCTCGCTGGTGCTGCACAACCACGGCTATTCGCTGTCGGCGATTGCCTTTTCCCACATGTTCCATTCGGTGGGGATGTTTGCCTTCACCATTCCGATCGGCTGGCTGTCGGACCGCATCGGCCGGGCACGGGTGATGTATCCGGGCCTCGCGGTCACCATGGTGGGGGCATCGCTTGTGGTGTTTCCGCAGGCCTATTGGGCGGTGACGCTCGGAACCTTCCTGGTCGGCCTCGGCTGGGCCGCGTCCAACGTTGCCTCGACGGCCTATATCGCCGATCACACCCGCACGGTGGAGCGCGGGCGCACCATCGGCTTCAGCGATACCTGCGCGGGCGGCACCAGTGTCATCGTGGCGGTGCTGACCGGCCCGCTGATCGCGTGGTTCGGGCTGCCTGCGACCGGTGTGCTGGCGATCGCGATTTCGGCCCTGCCGGTTGTCCTGCTGCCCGCGGCCCTCGCCGAACGCCGCCGTGCGCGGCAAGCGGCGGAGTAATTCCCGGCGTCAGCCGTTACCCTTGAGAAAATCGAGCGCCGCCTGAACCCCGCCCGCACGGTGCGGCACGCCCGCGTTGGCCAGGCCCATTTCCACACCCGACAGCGCCGCCGACAGCATGATGTCGTTGAAATCGCCGAGGTGCCCGATGCGGAACACGCGGTCGGCGAGTTTCGACAGCCCGTTGCCGAGCGACATGTTGTAGCGCTCGGCCACGGTTTTGCGGAAACCGTCGGCCGAATGCCCGTCGGGCATCAGCACGGCGGTCAGCGATCCCGAATAATGATCGGGGTTGCGGCACAGGATTTCGAGGCCCCAGCCGCGCACGGCGCGCCGAGTCGCTTCCGCATGGCGCTGGTGGCGGGCGAAGACGTTGTCGAGGCCTTCCTCATGCAGCATGGCGATGGCTTCCTTGAGGGCATAAAGAAGGTTCGTCGCCGGCGTATAGGGGAAGAATCCCTGTGCGTTGAGTTTCTGCATTTCCGCCCACGACCAGTAGGACGCGGGGCGCTTCGCTTGCTGGGCGGCGGCGAGCGCCTTGTCGCTGACCGCGTTGAACGACAGGCCGGGCGGCAGCATCAGCCCCTTCTGCGATCCGGCGACGGTGACGTCGACGTGCCAGTCGTCCTGGCGGAAATCGATGCTGGCGAGCGACGACACCGTATCGACCATCAAAAGTGCCGGGTGCTTCGCCGCATCGAGGGCCGCGCGCAACTCTGCGACATCGGAGACGCAGCCCGTCGAGGTTTCGTTATGGACGACGCAGACGGCCTTGATCGTATGCGCGCGGTCGGCTGCCAGAATTTTCGCACCCGCCGCGATATCGGCGCCTGAGCGCCAGTCACCCGGCACCAGCTCGACCTTGAGGCCGAGGCGGGCGGCGAGCTGGCTCCACAGTGTCGCGAAATGGCCGGTTTCGAACATCAGCACGCGGTCGCCTTCGGCCAGCGTGTTGGCGAGCGCCGCTTCCCATGCGCCGGTGGCGGACGAGGGGTAGATGAACACCGGACCCGTGGTGCGGAATACCGTTTTGACGCTTTCGAGCACGTCCTTCGCCAGTTCGGCGAATTCGGGGCTGCGGTGGTCGATGGTCGGCCGCGCCATGGCATGAAGGATGCGGTCGGGCACGTTGGTGGGCCCGGGGATCTGCACGAAATGACGTCCGGCTTTGCGCAACTGGTTCCTCCCTGTCGGCCCTTGGGGCCTTTTTCAAGGGCGCAATGATAGCGGCAAAGCGGTTTGCCAGAAAACGAAACTCGGGCGCTGGTTTCCGGGCGATTCTCTTGTGCGCAACGCGCCATAATCCGGCCCTTGAATGCCTGGTACGCTGCTGCCTAACATGGCGGCCAGAGGAGCCAAGGCTCCCGACGGGAAAAGGGCCGAAGAGCCCGGCAAGCCGGCGCGGATTACCCGCACGGGCGCGGAGACGGATCCAGGGAGTTTCGACATGCTGTCCAAGGCACAGAACGATTTGATCACCCAGACCGGCCCGGGGACGCCCATGGGGCGGTTCCTGCGCAGCTACTGGCAGCCGATCGCGACGTCGGAGGAAATGCCGCTGGGCGGCGATCCGGTTCCCATCCGCATCATGAGCGAAGATCTTGTCCTGTTTCGCGACGACAAGGATCGCCTCGGCCTGATCCAGCAGGGTTGCCCCCATCGCGGCACCGATCTTTCCTATGGCCGGATCGAGGACGGCGGCATCCGCTGCCTCTACCACGGCTGGCTGTTCGACATTAACGGCAAGTGTCTCGACCAGCCGGCGGAAGCGGCAGGGCGCAAGTTCTGCGACAAGGTCCGCATGGTCAGCTACCCGGTACAGGAAAAGGGCGGCGCCATCTGGGCTTTCATGGGCGAGGGCGAGCCGCCCTATATCCCCGATTTCCAGTTTCTCGATGCGCCGGAGCCCAACCGGCTTTGCTTCCGCGTCATCCAGAACTGCAACTGGTTGCAGGGCCTCGAAAGCTCGACCGACCCGGCGCACACGACCTACCTGCATCGCCGTCCGCCCGGAAAGAAGAGCAAGCGCTCCTTCACCGACGTCGCGGCCCTGCGCGGCAACGAGCCGCCGCAGATCTCGATCGAGCATATGCCCTACGGCGTGCGCATCTTCGCCAAGCACAACGCGCCGGAGGGCCGGAAGTACCTGCGCGTCAACAACTACGTCTATCCCTGCGGGGCGACGCCTTCGACGTCGACCGGCGAAGTGGGCTACCAGGGCCGCTGGTATGTTCCCGTCGATGACCACAGCCATGTCCGGTTCGAATTTTTCTACCGGTTCTCACAGCCTCTCGACAAGGACACGCTGCGCGAGAACAGGGCGGAAAACGTCGGTCCCGACTACCGCCATGTCCGGCGCATCGAAAACCGCTACCTGCAGGATCGCGACGAGCTGAAGCGCGGCGACAGTTTCGGCGGCATGGGCCTGCACTTCCCCGCCCAGGACGCCTTCGCCATCGAGACCCAGGGCAGCATCCAGGACCGCGAGAAGGAACACCTTGGTACCACCGACGTCGTGATCATCGAGGTGCGCAAGGCGCTGTTCCGCGCCCTCAAGCAGATGGAGGAGACCGGCGAGGCCCCCTTCATCATGCGTGGCCCCGATGACGACCGCTTCAAGGATTTCGTCTGCACCGCCGGCGACATGCTGGAGGGCGAGGACATCCCCGGCTTCTGCAAGCGCTTCCTTGCCCAGCGCCGGGCAGCGGCGGCGGAATAGCGCTGCTTCATCACCACGAAAGAACACGCCAGTCATGAACCTGCAGCTCAGTATCGCCATGGGGAACAATCCCCGCACGCGGCCCATCATCGAGGGCAAGGTTGCCGCCCAGGGCATCGACCTGGTTTGCAGCAACGTGCATGCCTCGGAGCTGTTCTGGCGCCAGTTCCGTTTCGCCGAGTTCGACATTTCCGAAATGTCTCTGTCGGGGCTGTTGATGGCGGTGGCCAACGGCGATGACCGCTGGGTGGGCCTGCCCATCTTCACCACTCGCCGCATGTTCAATGTCGGCGTTCTGGTGCGCAAGGACAGCGGTATCGAAAAGCCTGCCGACCTCAAGGGCCGGAAGATGGGCGTGCCCGAATACCAGCAGACGGCGGCGCTGTGGACGCGCGGCTACCTCCAGCACGAATACGACGTGCACCCGCGCGACATGGAATTCTGGATGGAGCGCAACGACGATCACAGCCAGGGCGCGGCCATGGGCTTCAAGCCGCCGGCGGATGTGAAGCTCAACTTCATCCCCAACGACACCAACATGGGCGAGATGCTGCTCGAGGGAAAGCTGGATGGGGCGCTGCGCTATCTAGCGGGGACCGACAACCTCGTTGATCGGTCATCGGTCGATCTCTACAAGCACCCCGACTTCAGGACGCTGTTTCCTGATCCCCATGCGGAAGGCGTGAAGTTCTACAAGAAGACGGGCATCTATCCGATCAACCATTGCATGGTGATCAAGCGCGAGGTGGCGGAACGCCATCCCTGGACGATCCTCAACCTTTACAGGGCCTTCGTCAGGGCCAACGACATGGCCGAAAAGGCGCGCATGGAAGCGGTCGCCTATCATCTTGAAACGGGCGTCCTGCCGCCCGAGGCCAAGAAGGCGCTGGCGACGCCCATCGTCAAGCACGGCATAGCCTTCAATCGCAAGGTGCTGGAAACGGCGGCCCAATGGTCGTTCGAGCAGGGACTGACGCCGCGCCTCGTGGCGCTCGAAGAACTGTTTGCGCCCGCCACCCACGAACAGTAAGCACAGGCCCTAGCGCCAGGTGGCGAAGGCCATGCCGCAGCCGGTGCCGCCCTCGGACCGGTAGGCCGGCACGTAATCGACCATTTCCATCTTGAGGCCGGTTTCCGACAGGATGCCGGCGACGGTAATCCAGTTCTTGGTTTCCGACGTGCCGGCGCGGAACCAGTTCTCGGGCACCGAGAAAATTGTCTTGGTGTCGTGGTTCTTCATCGCGGTCAGGATGCGGTGGTCGAATTCCTCGTCGACGACGAAATGGCTGATGCCGCCCGACGCCGCGACCGCGACGCGCTTGTTCGCATTTTCCCCGCCCCAGGCAGCGACGGAGCGGCCGATGGAGCGGCCGAATTCGTAGCAGCGCTTCGCCGTCGGCTGGTTCGGCGGGAAATAGGTGTTGAGCAGGATCGGGATGATCGGCATCGGCCTGTCTTTAAGGATGCGCCGGTTGACGAAGCCGACCGCATGGCCAATGCCGACAATGCCGCGCGGGCCGACCGGCTGACGCGACGTTACGGCAATGTCGAACTCGTCTTCGATGGCGCGCGCGACGATCATTTGGGCGAGATCGGATGCCACCGGGTAGGTCACGTCCGCGGGCGGATAATAGCCCGCCATCGCCGCGGCAATGCCGGGGGACTTGGTCTTCATCTTTTCCGGATCGAGCGCGGTATTGATCACCTGTTCGCCGCAATAGACGCTGAACGACGGCTGGTTGTCCTCGTGAAACCACTCGCGCTGGTCGTCGCCGACGACGACCAGGACGTCGGGCGCGACGGCGGCAAAGGTCTCGGCGAGAACGTCGAGCGCCTTCTGGTTGCGCGCATGGCGCTCTTTGCGCGTCTCGAGGCTCATTTCGGTCTCGAAATCGCGTTCGCCGTCGCGCACGGCGACGAGGTCGGGGAAATTGTACACGGAGCCGCGGAAGGGATGGGCCGGGTTCTTGCGGTCGTCGTCGGCGCGCAGGTCCCAGCGCTCGGGCGGCGTGGACAGCAGCGGCCCGTGCGAGGTGCCGAACCCGTATACGATTTTCGCCATATTCCCAGGGTCTCCCCACCCGCTTTTCGGGCAAGGTACTCCGCCGCGCGGGGTGGCCGCAATCGGCGTCAGCCAGTAAGCGGCACAGGGAAACGGAGTTTTGTCCTAATCCGATGAAAAGGCAGAGATTCCGCGATTTATGGCCGGCATTGCTTGCCCAGCCCCAGCCCGGGCTTTATGCTCGTGCAAAAGAAAAAAGGCTTTCAGGAATTCAAAATAATTTCTGGAACGCATGCCTTGGCGGAAAGCCAACCGGGGCCAGGTGCAGGGAGATTTCACATGGATACCGAAACGCTGCAAAAGCGCATCACGGGAATTAGCCACAGCGGGTTCTACGCGCGCGATCTCGACAAGACCATCGACTTCTATACACGGATCCTCGGCGCCCGCGTGGAGTGGCGCAACGATGGTTCCAAGACGCCGCTGATGAAGCTGTATATCGGCGATTTCGGCCTTTCG
>JAURLI010000059.1 GCA_030831315.1 Alphaproteobacteria bacterium | reverse complement strand
GCGTGCTCGATCGCCGACACAATGACGCGCGCCGGACGCGTGCCCGCAAGGGCAAGGTTATTGGCTTCCGATCCCGATCCTGTGAAGGTCACCTGCATCGGCGCGCATCCGGCAAGCGCCGCCACCTCGGCCCGCGCGCCTTCGACCACGGCCCGCGCCGCGCGGCCCTCGGCATGAACCGAAGACGGATTGCCAGGCAGCAGCAACGCCTCGGCCATGGCCGCGCGCGCTTCGGCGCGCACCGGCGCCGTCGCGTTGTAATCGAGGTAATGGCGCGTCTTTGCCGCCACGTGGATCATCCGTCTTGTCTGGCCTGGTTCATGTCTGGGGAACGGCGCGAATTAAAGCCGCCCGGCTGGAAACGGTCCCGGCTCACTCGGCGGCGGTAACCGCATCACGATGGATCACGCCGGACATGCCGAGAACTTTCTGATTGGCGACATCGGCGAGCGTCACCGCGCTCAGGAACAGATGAATGTGGTTCGACAGCTCTTCCCACAGGTCGTGGGTCATGCAACGGCCCTTGGCACCCTGGCAGCTGACAGGCGATCCCGGTGTGCAACGCGTCGCGCGGATCGGTTCGTCCACCGCGAGGATGATGTCGGAAATGCGCACCGCATCGGCCGAACGCGACAGCAGGTAGCCGCCGCCGGGACCGCGCACCGAACGCACAAGGCCCCCCTTGCGCAGCTTGGCGAAGAGCTGTTCCAGATAGGACAGTGAAATCTCCTGACGCTCGGCGATCTCAGCCAGCGACAGCGGTTTTTCACCGCCGTTGCGCGCAAGATCCGCCATCGCCATCACGGCGTATCGGCCTTTCGTCGTCAGTTTCATTACTCGTCTCCGAAGTCGCAGCATCGCCGGGCCGCCGTTTGGCCCGGCCGGAATTTCAGGAACCGGTCTTGCCCGCGCGCGCCGGATGGTCGGCAACCTCGCGCGCCTCGGCCTCGGCCAGGCGGCGTTCCAGCTCGTCGATGCGCCGCTGCATGACCGTCGCCTGTTCGCACAGGGTGTCGATGGCCTTGGCCACCGGGGCCGGCATGTCCCCGTTCTGGGTGCCGTAGGCGCAGAATTCGAGAGGTACCTCGGTGGTCACCACCTTGGGCCGCGGCTGCACCGGACGCGCCGGGATGCCGACCATGGTGACGCCGTCGGGCACATCCTTCAGCACGACCGCATTGGCACCGACGCGCGCGCCGGGGCCGACCGTGATCGGGCCCAGAACCTGGGCGCCCGCGCCGACAACGACGCCGTCGCCCAGGGTCGGATGGCGCTTGCCGTCGTGCAGCGCCGTGCCGCCCAGCGTCACGCCCTGGTAAAGGGTGACGTCATTACCGATTTCGGCCGTTTCACCGATGACGACGCCCATGCCGTGGTCGATGAAGAAACGCCGCCCGATATGGGCGCCGGGATGGATTTCGATGCCCGTAAGCCAGCGCCCGAGATGGGAAATCCAGCGCGCCAGGCCACGCCAACCCCAGTTCCACAGCCGGTGAGACAGGCGATAGAACATCAGGGCATGGAAACCCGGGTAGGAAAACACTACATCCATACGCGACTTGGCCGCGGGGTCGCGGGCCATGACGGAATCGATGTCCTCGATCAGGTGCTTGAAAACCATGTCGGTCTTTGTGCTATGTTGCGGCCCGCTCAGGCGCGCCAGCGGGGCTCTGAAAACCTACAGGTTCTATCAGGTATTGGGGCGAACTTAAAGGCCAGCCTCGCATTAAACCCGTATTTTTTTTGTCCCTTCCCCCCGCCCAAGCGGGCCGGTGGCCGCCAAGGCCGCGGAAAACAAGCAGGATTTAAGGTGAGTTGATGCCGGAAATCATCTTCAACGGTCCCGAGGGGCGTCTCGAAGGCCGTTATTTTCACAGCAAGATCGAGAACGCGCCCGTGGTCCTGCTGCTTCACCCCCACCCCCAGGGCGGCGGGACGATGAACAACAAGGTTGTCTACAACCTGTTCAACACCTTCACCCAGCGCGGTTTTTCGGCGCTGCGCTTCAATTTCCGCGGGGTCGGCCGGTCCCAGGGCCGCTTCGACAACGGCCAGGGCGAACTGGCCGATGCCGCCGCCGCGCTCGACTGGGTGCAGGCCCATAACCCCGATGCCGCGGGCTGCTGGATCGCCGGTTTCTCCTTCGGGGCGTGGATCGGCATGCAGTTGCTGATGCGCCGCCCTGAGATCGAGGGCTTCATCTCTGTCGCCCCGCCGGCCAACCTCTACGACTTCTCGTTCCTCGCCCCCTGCCCAGCCGACGGCCTGATCGTTCACGGCGACGCCGACGAGTTGGTGCCGATCGACGCGGTCAAGGCGCTGGCGACGAAGCTGTCGGCCCAGCGCGACATCACGGTCAAGCACACGCTGGTGCCGGGCGCCAACCACTTCTTCCAGCAGAAACTGGAAGAGCTCAACCAGATCGTCGGCGAATACGTCGATACGGCGCGCAAGAATATCGAAGCAGCACAGCTCGCGAGCTAGGCACGCACCGCCGCTTTGGGCGGCAGATGCAGGCGCCCGCCGGTTACCGCCGCGCGGGCGCCGGTCGTTTCCGGAAGGCTCAGCGGCAGGCCCCTGAGACTGCGCACGGCGAGATAGGCGAAGGCTTCCGCTTCCAGCGCATCGCCGTTCCAGCGGACATCTTCAACCTGCGCGACGTCAGCACCGACGGCACGCGCGATGCGCGCCAGCAGCACGGGATTATGGCGCCCGCCGCCTGTGGCCAACCAGCGGCGCGGAGCTTCGGGGAAAAATGCGGCGCCGGCGGCAATGGCCTCGGCGGTGAAGGCGGTCAGGGTTGCCGCACCGTCGGCCGCCGACAGGCCTGCGATCTCGGGGGCAAAGGCCAGCCGGTCGAGGGACTTGGGCGGCAGGCGGCGAAAATAAGGATGATCGAGGAGCCGGCCGAGCGCCGCGGCGTCTTCCTGTCCTGCGGCGGCAAGCTTGCCGTCGACGTCGCAAGGCTTGCCCGTATGGGCCAGCGCCCAATCGTCGAGCAGCGCATTACCCGGCCCGGTATCGAAGGCAAGCAACCGCGGCACGCCGTCGGCACCGGGGGCGCCGATCCAGGTCACGTTGGCGACGCCGCCGAGATTGAGTACCGCCAGCGGCAACTCCAGCTTCGATGCCAGCGCAAGGGCGCGATGGTAGACCGGCACCAGCGGCGCCCCTTCGCCGCCCGCCGCCATGTCGGCGGTACGAAAATCGTTCACCACGGG
>JAURLI010000058.1 GCA_030831315.1 Alphaproteobacteria bacterium | reverse complement strand
TAGGTCGCGTAGTTGATGCCCTTGGGCATTCCATCGAGCACATCCATGTATTCGGCAAAGGTCGTCCAGCCCCAGGGGATGCCCGCGTCCATCGATTCGATGGGGATTTCCTCGGCCATCTCGAGGCCGGTAAAGACGAAGTTCTTGTCGGCCTCGGTGCAGGGGGCGAGCGTGAAGCCGCAATTGCCCATCACCGCCGTGGTGACGCCGTGCCAGCAGTCGTTGGTGCCGAGCCCGTCCCAGAACACCTGTGCGTCGTAATGCGCGTGGCCGTCGATGAAGCCGGGCGAAACCACGTGGCCCTCGGCGTCCATGGTCTCGGCCGCCGCCTGCCCGGCAAGATTTCCGATGGCGGCGATGCGCCCGCCCGAAACGGCGACATCGGCGCGGAAGCCGGGCAGACCCGAACCATCCACAACCGTACCGCCCCTGATGATGAGGTCGTAAGACACCCTGGGCCTCCCCGGCTTTTTTATCGTTGGTTTTTTGTGATCGTATCGGAAAACCCCCCGCCCTGTCGCGGGGGATTAAACGGCCGGAAAGGCGGGGCTTTCAGGCAACCGGCGCCCACAGGACGTCGGTAATGTCGGCCGCCCCTGTCGCCAGCATCACCAGCCGGTCGAAGCCGAGCGCCATGCCCGCCGCCGCGGGCATGTGGACGAGCGCCGCCAGGAAATCCTCGTCGATGGGGTAGGCCTCGCCATAAAGGGCCTGCTTCTTTTTCATGTCGGCCTCGAAGCGGGCACGCTGGAGGGCGGCATCGGTCAGCTCATCAAAGCCGTTGGCAAGTTCCAGCCCGCAGACGTAAAGCTCGGCCCGCAGGCTGACGCGCGGATCGTGCGGCGCTGCGCGGGCAAGGGCCGCCATCGATACCGGGTATTGGGCAAGCAATGTGGCGCGGCCGTGGCCGAGGTTCGCCTCGATGCGATCGAGAAAGATGTGAAAGAACACGTCTTCCCAGTCGCCCGCATCGGGCACGGCGATGCCGGCGGCTTTTGCCGCCGCACGCAGGAGCGCCGCATCGGGTGCGGCCGGGTCCGGCGCGGTGGCGAGAATGTCGATGCCGCAATAGCGGTCGAAGGCCTCGGCCACGGTCAGCACTTCGGGGGCGAGCGAGGCGTCGCAAGTCCTGCCCTGCCAGCAAAGTTTCCCGCCGCCCGCGGCATCCATTGCGACGCGCAAAATATCGGCGCAGTCGGCGGCGAGCGCATCGAGAGACGCATCCTTGCGGTACCATTCCAGCATGGTGAATTCGGGATGGTGCGTCGCGGCACGTTCGCCATCGCGCCAGACGCGGGCGAACTGGAAAATCTTTTCCTCTCCCGCCGCCAAGAGTTTCTTCATGGCGAACTCGGGCGAGGTGTGCAGGTACATGCGCCGCCGTCCCTGCCCGAAGGGCTCGTTCAGGTCGGTCGCAAAGGCGCGCAGGTGAACCTCGAGGCCGGGGGAAACCTGCAATGCGGGGGTTTCCACCTCGGCAAAGCCTTGCTGGCCGAATAATTCGCGCAAACCCGCGAGGATGCGCCCGCGCGCGGCAAGATAAGGCCTGCGCCGGGCATAAGCGGCGCGGTCCCAGAAGGGCGTTTCAGGGGGCATGGATTGGCCCTGCCGCGCGGGGAAGATTTGCTCTATTCATGGGCGACACTATGCCGACGCCAAGGCGCGCCGGTCAAAGACTGCTTCGAGGCCCGCCATGCCCCATCCGCTTCCCGCCCGCCGCCCGAAAGACGCCCGCCCCGCGCGCAGTTTGCGCAAGGCCGGCGAACTGGCCGAAGCCGGCCTGATCGCGCCAAGCGAAGAAGCGGGGGCGCGCGCCGTCGCGGCGCGCTACGCCGTCGCCGTGCCGCCTGCCCTTGCGGACGCGATCATGGAAGATGCCACCGGCGCCCTCGCCCGCCAGTTCGTGCCGCGGGCGGAAGAACTGGTGATCGCGCGCGAGGAATTGCAGGACCCCATCGGCGACGACGCCCATGCGCCGGTCAAGGGCATCGTGCACCGCTATGCCGACCGCGTATTGCTGAAGCCGCTGCACGCCTGCGCCGTCTATTGCCGCTTCTGCTTTCGCCGCGAACAGGTGGGACCCGCCGGCGATGCCCTTGATGCGGATGAGCTCGACGCGGCGCTTCGCTACATCGAGACGCACAAGGAAATCTGGGAAGTGATCCTGTCGGGCGGCGATCCGCTGCTGCTGTCGGCGCGTCGCCTGAAGGACATCATGTCGCGCATCGCCGCCATCGATCATGTCGGCGTCATCCGCATTCATACGCGCATGCCCGTCGCCGATCCCGCGCGCATCACCCGCGCGCTGGTGCGCGCCCTCAAATGCACAAAGGCGGTTTATGTCGTGCTGCACTGCAACCACGAAGCCGAACTGACGGCGGACGCGAAGGCCGCCTGCGCGCGCCTGATCGACGCGGGCCTGCCGATGCTGGCACAGACGGTATTGCTGAAAGGCGTCAACGACGATGCGGCGACGATGGAGCGCCTCCTGCGCGCGCTTACCGCCGGCCGCATCAAGCCCTATTACCTGCATCACCCGGACCTTGCCCGCGGCACCGGCCATTTCCGCCTGCCCCTCGAACAGGGCCGCGCCCTGATGGAAAGCCTGCGCGGGCGGCTGTCGGGCATCGCCCAGCCGACCTATGTCCTCGACATTCCGGGCGGCCACGGCAAGGTGCCGGTGGGGCCAGGTTACCTGCGCCCGGGTGCCGCAGCCGGGGAATGGCTGGTCACCGACCCGCAAGGCGCGGAGCACCCCTACCCGCCCAAGGCCTGAGGACGCCGCCCTGCCGCTTGCCTGTACCGGGCCAAGCTGCTAGGTTCCGGCCGCTTTTCCACCCCCCGCAAGACGAATACGCCCATGAAGATCAACGCCAATACGATCCGCCCCGGCATGGTCATCGAGCACAACGGCCGTTTGTGGTCCGTGCTCAAGATCCAGCTCATCCAGCCCGGCAAGGGCGGCGCCTTCATCCAGGTCGAGATGCGCGACGTGCGCGCCGGCAACAAGACCAACGAACGCTGGCGCACCCAGGACACCGTCGAAAAGGCGCAGGTGGACGAAATCGAATGCAGCTTCCTCTACGCCGAGGGCGACAACTACACCTTCATGAACAGCGAAACCTTTGAACAGATCGCCGTTCCCAAGGATGCCGCGGGCGAACAGGCGCAGTTCCTGCAGGACGGCATGGCCGTGGTCGTCGAACTGATCGAGGGCCAGCCGGTGTCCATCACCCTGCCCCAGACCGTG
>JAURLI010000057.1 GCA_030831315.1 Alphaproteobacteria bacterium | reverse complement strand
CGTGGCCTTGGTAGGCCGCTACCCTACCAACTAGCTAATCTGACGCGGGCTTCTCTTTCGGCGATAAATCTTTCCCCCGTAGGGCGTATGCGGTATTAGCCAAAGTTTCCCTTGGTTGTCCCGTACCGAAAGGCAAATTCCCACGCGTTACTCACCCGTCCGCCACTAGACCCGAAGGTCTCGTTCGACTTGCATGTGTTAAGCCTGCCGCCAGCGTTCGTTCTGAGCCAGGATCAAACTCTCAAGTTGAGGTTTGAAACCCGTACACAAACGCATGCGTTCATCACTACTGAATGAACACGCTTGCATACGGAACGTCTATGTCGACGCGCCGCCGCCTGCGTATCCCTTCTTCTTCACAATTTCAAAGAGCGGTCCGTAGAAAACCCCCGTCCCAACGGGGTCGGGGGGTCAGCGGAGGCGCGCTTTATACGCGGCCCTCCTACCCCTGTCAAACCCCTTTTCGGCCCTTCCGAAAACTTTTTCAAAGGACCGGCGGAACACCGATTTCCGAGGCGCGAAAACGACCGCGACCGCGGAAATTGACAGGCTGGATCTGCTACGGATGCCGAACGTCCCTAAAGACATCGACGGTCCTGATAATATAGGATTTCCGCGCAAATAGTAAAGTTTAGAGAGGCGCAAAAAAGATGAAGAAAACCGCCGTTATTTCAATGGCTTGCCTGATGGCGTCCAGTCTTCTTGGCGCCTGTGCGCCGACGGCCGACCTGCAGGCGAGCCGCGCCGGCGATGGTCCTGCCCAGGGCCCCACCCTCGCCCAGTTCTCCGATATTCCCATTCCTTCGGGCGCTTCGATGAACCTCGAGCGCAGCCTGATCCTCGGGCCCGCCGACAACTGGATCGGGCGCCTCGTGTTCACCGCCTCACTCGGTCCCCAGCAGATGTTCGAGTTCTACGGCCGCGAAATGCCCGGCTTCGGCTGGCAGGAAGTGACCCGCGTGCGGGCAAGGATCAACATCATGACCTTTACCCGCGGCGGCCGCGCCGCCACCGTACAGATCATGCGCACGACGCTAGGCGGGTCGGAAATCGATCTCACGGTCTCCCCGCAGGCCCAGGGCGGCCCGGCGGGTGCGGCCGGAACCCCTGCCCCCGGCGCTGTCGTGCCTGCGCAGTGACGCCCCAGCCGGACGACAAAACCGACGCCGAACGCTACGGCCAAAGCATGCGCATCCTTGGCCTGCTCAGCGTTGGCCATGCGCTGTCTAATTTCTACGTGCTCAGCCTGCCGCCGCTGCTGCCGTTCTTCAAAAACGACTTCGCCGCCTCCTACACCCTGCTCGGAACCATGCTCAGCCTGCGCACCATCGTCTCGGGCGGGCTGCAGATGCCGGTGGGCTTCATCGCCGACCGCATCGGCGGCAAGAAGGTGCTGATCGCCGGCCTGATCCTGATGGCCATCGGTTTCGGCGGCCTCGCGTTCGCGCCCAACATCTGGTGGTGCATGCCGCTGATGGTCATCTTCGGCCTCGGCCTCGCCACCGTACGGCCGTCGAACTACACGGTCATCAACGCCTCGATCCCGCCGACATGGATCGGACGCGCCTTCGGCATCAACATGTTCGCGGGCCATGTCGGACGCGCCATCGCACCGCCCGCCATTATCGCGCTCTCGGCGATCTGGGGCTGGCGCACCGCCGTCGCCGTGACTGCCGCCGTCGGCATCGTGATTTCGCTCGGCATCATCAGCCAGTGGCGTATCGTGCGCGATGATGCCACCGGCAAGAACAGCGGCGCCAAAGGCCCCGGCATCATCGCCGAAATCCGCATGCTGGCGAACCGCACCGCCCTGGTCTTCTTTCTGTTCTATACGCTCAACTCGCTGTCCAACAACGGCATCAATTCCTTCTCGGTCGCGGCGATGACCGAGCTTCACGGCACGCCGCTCGCCATCGCATCCAGCGCGTTGACCGGCTACCTGATCGCAAGCGCCGCGGGCGTCCTGCTCGGCGGCTTCATCGTCGACAAGACGCAACGCCATGAACTGATCGCGGCGCTGGTGCTGATCGGTGCAGCGGCGCTGATCGCATTGGTCGGCGTCATTTCGATGCCGCTGGTGATCCTGACCGCCGTAATGACGCTGACTGGGGTCTTTCAGGGCATGCTGCGCCCCGCGCGCGACATGCTGCTGCGCGCAGTCATGCCCCGCGAGAATTTCGGCAAGGCCATCGGCATGGTGACGACCGGCGCCGCCATCGGCGGCACCCTGTCGCCGATCCTGTTCGGATGGATCCTCGATCACGGGGAACCGCAGTGGGTTTTCTACATCATCGGCCTCGGCCTGCTGGCGGTGGCGGCCACCGTCATGGTGGCGAAGACATCCGCGGGCGCCGGCAATACCCGGGGGGCCGATCCGGCCTGACACTGGGCAGCCCGGATTTGACGGGCATGACGCCACTTCCTAAAGTGGCGGCCCGCAACACGCAGGGAATGGGGAGCGCGGTAAAAGAAATGACGAAACCGATCGGTTTTATCCGCCAGCACGGACTTTGGACCGACGAACAGGAACGCGCCGCGGCCGAACTGCGCCGCCGCGCCGATCTCGGCGATCTCAAGCTGGTCCGACTTGCATGGGCGGATCCGCATGGCGCATCCCGGGCCAAGACCGTCACCCGCTCCGTTTTCCTCTCGGCTCTCGAAAGCGGCTACAACATCAACGTTGCGACGACCACGCTCGATTCGTCCAACGCGCGCACCTTCAGTTCGTTCACGCGCGGCGGCGGTTTCGGCATGGATGAAATGACCGGATCGCCAAACATCACTATCGTTCCCGATCCGACGACCTTCCGCATGCTGCCCTGGGCGCCCGGCGTCGGCTGGATTCTGTGCGACGAATATTTCAATTCCGGCGCCGTCTATCCGTTTTCCCCGCGCCAGATCCTGCGGCGCGAATTGTCAAAGCTTGCCGCCGAAAACATGGGCTGCGTGGTCGGCCTCGAGGTCGAGTAGTATCTCCTGCAGCTGGCCGAGGATCACCTCACCGCCGATCATGTCGGCATGCCGGGCAAGCGGCCGCGGCCGATGCACACCTGGCCGGTCGAGCCGGGATATTCCTACCATTCCGAAACCAACATGGACCTGATGCAGCCGGTCCTGTCCGAACTCGCAGACGTTTACGAGAAACTCGGCCTGCCGTTGCGCTCGATCGAAAACGAATGGGGTCCCGGCCAGGTCGAAACGACATTTTCGGCCGAAGACGCGATGAAGGCGGCCGACGACCTTGTCCTGTTTCGCACGGCCACGCGGCAGGTGTGCCGGCGGCTCGGCTACATGGCGACGTTCATGTGCCGGCCGGGACTGAAAAGCTATTACTCCTCGGGCTGGCACCTGCATCAGTCGCTGGTGCGCCGCGATACCGGCGAAAACCTGCTGATTCCGGAACAAGATGGCGCGCGGCTGTCGCAGGCCGGCATGGCGTACCTGGGCGGCCTTGTCCGCCACGCCCTGGCGTGCAGCGCCTTCACTACGCCGACAGTCAACGGGTACCGGCGCTTCCGCCCCAATTCGCTGGCGCCCGACCGTGCCGGCTGGGGATTCGATCATCGCGGCGCCATGCTGCGCGTGCTCGGCGGTCCGGGCGACCCCGCGACGCGGATCGAAAACCGCGTCGGCGAGCCCGCCGCCAATCCCTACCTCTACATCGCCGCCCAGCTGGTCGCCGGGCGCGACGGCATGCGCAACCGCATCGATCCCGGCCCGGCCGACGACGAACCCTACGCCGCCAAGCGCGAGCCCCTGCCCGCCAGCCTGACGGCAGCACTTGCAACACTGGCGGACAGCACCGTGTTCCGCGAGGAATTCGGGGCGACTTTCGTCGACTATTTCCTCAAGATCAAAGGCAACGAGAACGGACGTTTTCTCGCTTACCTCAAGGAAACCGGGGCAGATAACCCCGGTGACGAGATCACGGAATGGGAACAGAATGAATACTTCGATTTCTTCTGAGATTTCAGGGACCGCTTTCGGGTGGATCAGACGCGACAAGGAGACAAGCCGATGCCGTCACACCCATTGAACCAGGCACCGTTGCCGATTGGACGGACCAACCCGGATTACGACTGGGACCAGCTGGTGCACGAAGACCGCGTGCACCGGGTCGTCTATACCGCACCCGACATCTTCGAAGCCGAGATGACCAACATCTTCGGCGGCGTCTGGGTCTACCTTGCCCACGAAAGCCAGATTCCGCGCAACGACGACTACGTCACTGTCCGTCTCGGACTTCGTCCCCTCATCGTGCTCCGCGATTCGTCGGGAAAGTACCGCGCCCTCTACAATCGCTGCACCCATCGCGGCGCTACCCTGTGCCGCGAAGCGTCGGGTTCGGCAAAGGTCTTTCAATGCGCCTATCATGGCTGGACATTCATGAACACGGGCGAATTGCGCGGCGTTCCCTGGCCCGAGGGCTATGCCTCGGACCTGCGCAATTCCTGCTTCAATCTGGCGCAGGTGCCACGGGTGGAGAGCTACCGGGGTTTCATATTCGGCACCCTCAATCCGGATGCGCCGGCGCTCGCCGACTACCTCGGCCCCGTGCGCGAACCGATAGACGAGTGGCTCGACCGTCATCCCGGCAGTCGCGTCGTCGTTCGTGATGCGAACCGGCTCAAGTTTCATGGCAACTGGAAGCTCGCCTACGACAACTCCGCGGACGGTTACCACGTGAAATTCTCGCACCGTTCGCTGCTGGAGATGGAAAACCGCTTCAAGGCCGACAACGAGAAGGGCATGTCGTTCTACAAGGATCATCCCGACGACGCCCCGATGTATGTCCGCTATTTCGGCAACGGCCACCACTTCAAGGACAAGCGGCCCAATGTCGAAAAACGGCCGGGCGCCCTGTGGGAGATCGAAGGACTCGCGCCGGGCATGGAATTTTTCGAAGAGGAAATCCGCAAGCGTCTTGGCGAAAATGCCCCGCGCGCGCTCGATCTCGCCTCGTCCGAGCCGGTCAACATCAACGTGTTTCCGAACCTTCTCATTCTCGGAAACCACATTCAGGTCATCGAGCCCGTTTCCGTGACCGAGACCAACACCACCTGGTACGCAACCGCAGTGGTGGACGAGGACGGCGATCTCGGCGAAACCGTGGACCTGATCAATGCCTTCCGCATGCGCACCCAGGAAGGCTTCCCCGCGTTCGGCGAAGTGGATGACGCGACGAATTTCGAGGAAATCCAGCGCGGCCTAGCCGCGCCCGAGGACGAATGGGTCTACATGCACCGCGGGCTCGGTATTCCCGGGCGCTTCACCACCGGTGCCGACGGCTCGATCACGGGGCCGGCGACCGACGAGGTGTTCATGCGCGAAACCTTCAAGGAATGGAAACGCCTGATGGCAAATCCCCCCGCCATCGAAATCCGGCGCGAGGTATGAGGCGCAAGATGTCCACCGCACACGATCCGTCCCGCACCTCCCATTACATCAGCGATACGTATTACGCCGATCTCGTGGCTGCCTTCGGCGACTGGCAACGGGATGAAAATATCGTTTCCGATCCCGCCATCCGCGCCGCCGCCGAGGCCCTGGTGCTGCGCGAGGCCCGCCTGCTCGATCTCCATGCCTACCGGGACTGGCTGACGCTGTTCGCGCCTGAATGCGCCTATTGGGTTCCGGGCCGTCCCGAAGGCAGCGATCCGCGCCGGGAAGTCTCGGTTGCCTTCTTCGATCGGCGCCGACTTGAAGATCATGTCCACCGGCTTTCGACGGGGGCAGCCTGGTCCCAAATTCCGCGCTCGCGCACGGTGCACGCCGTGTCCAATGTCGAGGTCTTCCGCGCCGGCAACGACGCCCCGCTGATGGTGCGCTCGAACCTCATGCTGTCCGAATTCCGTGCCGGCGATAGCAGGCTCATAAGCGGCTGGTGCGCCCATCGCCTTGCCCAAATCGACGGCAAATGGCGGATTCTCGTCAAGCAGGTCAACCTGCTGGAATGCAACCAGAATCTGCGCAATCCCAGCATCGTTTTCTAAGGGCATCGTTTCCTGAGGGCGCTTTCGCCCCAACCCTGCTCCGGGATAGACTGTCGACGAAACAGCGCCCGGGACAACGGGCACGGTGCACTGCATCGAACCACGGGGAGCCCTGAACGATGATCCGCAAAACCCTTTCCGCGAGCCTTTTCGCCCTCGCCCTGATGCCGGCCGTCGCTGCTGCGCAATCGGCGGAGGATTTTTACAAGAGCAAGCGTCTGACGCTGATCGTCGGCTACGCGCCCGGCGGCGGCTACGACACCTATGCCCGCATGGCCGCGCCGCATTTTGCGCGCAACCTCGCCGGCAACCCGACCATCATCGTCCAGAACATGCCGGGCGCCGACAGCCTGACGGCGCTCAATCACCTGTCCAACCGCGCCAGCCGCGACGGCTCGATGATCGCGACGTTCAGCCGTACGCTGGCAATTTCGCCGCTGCTCGGCCAGCTCAGCAAGGACAAGGCCCAGTACGATCCGCAGAAGCTTTACTGGATCGGCAGCTTCAACAACGAAGTCAGCGTCATCGCCGTGTGGGCGGCCAGCGGCGTCAAGTCGGTCGATGACCTGAAATCGCGCGAGGTTCTGGTCGGCGCGACGGGCCTCACCTCGAGCAACGCCGTCTACCCTTACGTCGCCAACAACGTCATCGGCACCAAGTTCAAGGTGATCACCGGCTATCCCGGCACCTCGCACATGACACTGGCGATGGAACGCGGTGAAATTCACGGCAACGGCGGCTGGTCGCTGTCCAGCATCTTTGCCCAGCATCCGGCCTGGCTGAAGGAAAAGAAGCTCAACATCCTCATGCAGCTCTCGACGTCGAAGCACCCGTCGCTCCCCGATGTGCCGCTGATCCTCGACTTCGCCAAGAACCAGACCGAGCGCAAGGCGCTGGAACTCGTCTTCGCGCCGCTGGCACTCGGCCGTCCGCTGGCCGCACCTCCGGGCATTCCTGCCGACCGCGGCGCGGCGCTGCGGGCCGCCTTCGATGCCACGGTCAAGGACAAGGCGTTTCTCGCCGCAGCCGAGAAGGCAAAGCTCGACATCACGCCCATCGGCGGCCCCGACATCCAGCAGCTGATCGCCAACATGTACAGCGCCACCCCCGAAGTCGTGGAGCTTGCCAAGAAGGTCGTGCAGCGCGGTGCCACCTCGGTCGGAAAGGCGGTCATCCCTTACGAAAAGGTCACGGCGAAAATATCGAAGGTCGAAAACGGCGGCCGCGTGATCCGCTTTACCGCCGACGGCAAGAAGGCCAAGGCCTCCGTTAGCGGCAGCGGCACCAAGGTCACCGTGAACGGCCAGAAGGCAAAACGCAGTGCCATTACGCCGGGAATGACCTGCACGGTCGATTACCAGGGTTCCGGCTCGACCGCGCGCGGCATCGACTGCAAGTAATCGGTTCCGGATGCAAAAACGCCCGCCGGTTTCCGGCGGGCGTTTTCTTTTTGCCACAGGCGGGCATCAGTCTCGGATGTCCTGCAACAGCCATTCGGTCGGGATCTCGTTGCCGAGGCCTTCCGCCTTCGCCTTTTCGTAAACGACGGCACCGACCGCCCAGAACTGGGCGCCCTGAAGGTTGCCGCGTTCGGAATAGGTAATCTGTGCAGACGATGTGCGGCCCCGGTTGGTGCCCGAAAAAATATCCTTCAGCGTGATCATGCGGTCTGGCAGCGCCGCGCCGTGACCACGCTTGCCCGAACGCTTCATCTTGAAGTTGGAGTTGAACTCGGGCTGCGCGGCATAAGTGATGTATTCATCCTCGAGCGCCATTTCCGGCAGTCCCCAAGGCGCCGGGGCATTTCCGAAGCGCAGGTAGACATCGACCTTGTTCAGGGTCTTGCCGTCCGGCCGGCCACCGCCGCCGCCGACATTGACCACGTGACAGCCCTTTTCGACCCATTCGCCGTTAAGCACCGGCACCGCCGAATCGGTGACGCCTGCAACGATATCGGCGCCCCGATAGACATCGCGCGGGTTGTCGCAGACGACCACCTCGATCCCGTACTTGGCGCGCATTTCAGCGGCAAAAGCCTCGCGGTTCGCCGGCGTCGGCGAAAATACCTGAAGCTTATTTAGATTACGCACGCACATGAAGGCCTCCATGTGGGTGCGCGCCATGCCGCCCGACCCCAGCATGCCGACGACTTTCGAGTCTTCGCGGCTCATGTACTTGACGCCGATGCCGCCATCGGCGCCGACACGCATATGCTGCAGCACACCGTCGTTGATGAAGGCGAGCGGCTCACCCGTCTTGGTCGATGTCAGCAGGATCAACCCGCAGAACAGGCCCGGTCGCGTGCAATATTTTTCCTGGGTGACGACGCCGTTGTATTCCTGTTCGTAGATGACGTCGGACTTCATGCGGATGGCGAAATATCCCGACTGGGAGCCGCCCTCCATCGTTCCCCACTGGTAGATCTTGTTTTCGTCGGAGGTCGGAATCTGGATATCCACCCGCGGGCGGCAGACAGCCTCCTGAGACGCCATCTGCCGATAGGAATTTTCCAGCGCCTCGATCGTATCCTTCATGGTGAGGACACGCGCGACGACGTCGTTGTTGATGAAAAGTGTCACGTTACGGCTCCTTGTTCCATTCCCCTTGGGCGACGGTCAGTCCCGGATATCCTGCAAGAACCACTCGGTCGGGATTTCCCGGCCCTTGCCCGCGGCGCGGGCGAGTTCATATGCGCGGCCCGCCACCGCGTGAAACTGGTTGCCCTGAAGGTTGCCGCGTTCCGAATAGGTGATCTGGCTGTCGGATGTTCGCCCCTTCGCCTTGCCGGCGATGATGTCGCCGAGCCAGACGACGCGGTCTTCCGCCAGCGCCTTGCGTCCGCCCCGCCGCGCATCGGGCGACATGTGTTTTTCCGCAAGCTCTTCGGTCATCGCCGCGTAGGTGAGACGCGATCGCGCCTTGCCGAATTCGGGCAGACCCCAGGGTTGCGGCGCGTCGCCGAAGCGGAGCGAAACGTCGATCCGCGCGACGGACTTCGGATCGGGACGGCCCGAACCGCCGATAACGACGATATGCGTGCCGGGCTCAATCAGGCTGCCGTCGGTCACCGGCTCGGTCGCGTCCGTCACTGCCGCGAGAATATCGGCACCGCGGTAGACCTGTTCGGGTGCGTCGCAGGCAACCGCCTCGATCCCGAACTTCGCTTTCATTTCGGCGGCAAAGGCCTCGCGGTTGGCGCGCGTCGGCGAAAACACCTGAAGCTTTTTGATCTTGCGCACTTCCATGAAGGCGTCCATGTGGCTGCGCGCCATGCCACCTGATCCAAGCATGCCGACGACTTCGGCATTTTCGCGCGCGGCAAACTTGACGCCGATGCCGCCATCGGCGCCGACGCGCATGTGCTGGATGATTCCGTCGTTGAGAAGCGCAAGCGGTTCGGCGTTCTCGATCGAGGTCAGCAGGATCAGCCCGCACCAGCGGCCCGGGCGCATGCAGTATTTTTCTTCCGTAGGAATCCCGCCGCGGTCCTCCTGCACAAGGATGTCGGACTTCATGCGAATGGCGAAGTAACCGCGCATGGAACCGCCTTCCATCGTGCCCCACTGATAGGTCTTGCCGTCGGCGGAGGCCGGAACCTGGATATCGATGCGCGGGCGGCAGACGGCTTCGCGCGTGCGCAGGTCACCATAGGCGCGCTCGAGGGCTTCCATGGTATCGCCCATGGTCAGCACCTGTTCGACATCGGCATTGCTGATGATCAGCGTCATTTGGGCCTCCCCTGCGGATTTCGTCGCTTTCAGCCCCCCTGCTGAAGGGTGGCGGCGAACGGCTTTTGGGGCCAAAATAGGCCCGGCGTCGCCGGGGGGCAACGCCGATATGGGAGGGGTTCAGTTATGGCAAGGCGCAAGCTGATCGGCGCTCTGCTGCTGGGCTGCGTCGCAACGGGCGGCGCGGCTGCCCATGCACAGTCCCTCGATTCATTCAAGGTCACCCGGCCTGGCACCGTGCTGGTGGATCACGCGGCGCGGCTTGCCGAACTGGAGCAGATCGGCCCCGCCGCGCAGAAGCTGTGTTCGGTCACCGAACCAAAGGTCGCCGCACGCATCGATCCCGTCCCCGAACTTGAAGGTCGCGCCGGTTACGGCGGCAATGATCGCCGTGCGACGCCGTTCGATTGGGCAGTGATCGTCCACGGCGCCGATACCTTCGCGGGTTCGCCGACAGGACTCGAAAAATTCATGGCGCTGTCGACGACGTGGGCGCGGGCGAAGGCAATGGAAATTCTCGAGGATGACGTGGCCGGATCGAACACCGCCGTCGTCTTCGGCCTCAAGCGCACGCTGTCAACCCTGATCCCCAACTGGGCGCTGGTGCGCACCGATCCGCAGGTAACGGCGGACGACCGCGAACTGGTCGATGCTTGGATCGGGCGCCTCGTCACACTCGCCGACGTCAACACCGGCGGCATGAACCGCGCACAACGCGTCGTCGACTGCCCGGCCAACCAGGATACCAGCAACTGCAACAACCACCGCTACCTGCGCGATACCGTCAACGTCATGTGGGGCGCGCTGGCTGGCGACGACAAGCGCTTTCGCAAGGGTATCGAGCGCGTGCGCGTCGCCTTGCAACAAATGCGCGCCGACGGCTCGCTGCCGCTCGAAACACGTCGCGGCGCGCGTGCGCTCTGGTACCAGAACTACGCGCTCGGCATGTTGACCACCATTGCCGAGGTCGCCGCCCGCCAGGGCTACGATCTGTATGCGATGGATGTCGATGGACGCACCTTGCACAAGGGCGTCACCTTCCTCATCGACGGCATCGCCGATCCCCGCATCGTTCACGGCTATGCGGAAGCCAACGTGGCACCGGGCCCGGGCGGCCACGACTGGCGCGAACAGGACCTCCGCTTTACCGAAGAACGCGGCCGCTGGCACCACATGGCCTGGACCGAAGCCTACAGCGCGCGCTTCCCCGACCACCCCAATACGGTCCGGCTGCGGCGCCTGCTGCCGGGTCTCGCCGAGGACCGCCCGCTTGCCACCCGCACGACGGGCGGCAATGCCAGCTGCTTTTTCCTGCGCCGCTGAGCGCGACGGGCTAACATACGGGTCCGTTCCATCCGCCAAACGCACATCATTGGGATCATGACGAAAAACGACGCCGGCGCATTGCTCCGACCCCGCAACATCGCGCTGGTCGGGGCTTCCGACAGGCCCCGCCACTGGTCCGGGCGCGTGTATGAAAACCTGAAGCGGTTCGGCTTTCCGGGCGGCATCTACCCGGTCAACCCGAAACGCTCCGACATCTGGGGCGTGCCCTGCTACCCGAGCGTGCACGAACTGCCGGAAACACCCGATCATGTGGTTTCCTTCCTGCCCGCCGATCTCGTCTTCGGCCTGATGGAAGAGGCCGCCGATGCGGGCGCGCGTTCGGCGCTGGTTTTCGCGGGCGGCTTCGGCGAAGGCGGCGATCCTGAAGGCCGCAAGCGCGCGGCCCGTCTCGGCGCCATCGTGCGCGAACGCAACATCGCGCTGTGCGGCCCCAACTGCCTCGGCAATGTCGCCGCACCCGCGCGCGCCGTCACCCTTCCCGACGACGGGCTGGAGAGCATCGAACCCGGCCCGGTTGCCGTCATCGCCCAATCGGGCGGGCTTTGCGTGGCGCTCAACCGCATCCTGGCCGAACGGGGCCTGATGCCGTCCTATCTCATCTCCTGCGGCAACCAGGTCGGGCTGACGGCTGGCGATTACCTCAGCTTCATGGCAAGCGAACCCCAGGTTCGCGCCGTGCTGCTCTATCTTGAACAGGTGGTCGGCCTCGACGGGTTCCTCGCTGCTGCGCGCGCAATGCATGATGCGGGCAAAGCGGTAATCGCGGTCAAGATCGGCGGCTCCGAGGAAGGCCGCAAGGCAGCGCTGGCCCATACCGGGGCGCTGGCCGGCACGGTCGAGGCCTTCGACGCAGTGGCGGGGGCCGCGGGCGTGGCGCGGGTCGATTGCATCGAGGACGCGATCGAGGCGCTGGAATATTCCGTGCGCGCCGGACGCCTTGGCGCGGGCGACGTGGCGGTGATGACCAATTCCGGGGCGATGAAAAGCCTGGTTTCCGAATCGGCCGCGCGCGCGGGCGTCAGGCTCGCTGCCTTTGCACCCGCGACCCAGGAACGCCTGACGGCCGCTCTCGGCCCGGATGCCCCCCCGGGCAACCCCATCGATACCAAGCTGACCATCCGCACGGAAAATTACGTCTCCTGCCTCGATGCGCTCGCCGACGACGACGGCATCGGCCTGGTCCTGCTGGCGGAAGAACTGCCTCAGGTGCCCGGCATCGAACGAAAAGAAGCCAACCTGCGCGGCATCGGCGCATGGACGAAGGCACGCACGACATGCCCCCCGGTCGCCTTGTTCACGCCGGTCAGCGTCAGCCCGAGCGCGCATGCGCGCGCGCTCAGGGCGGAACTTGCCCACCTGCCCTATTTCAACGAGCCCGACCGCACGTTCCGGGTCATCAAACGCCTGCAGGATCAGGCCGCGCGTACGGCGCGGGCGGGAAATGCGTCGCAACCGGCGGCCGTCGCCGGAAACGGCGCACCGCAGACGCTTTCTGAAACACAGTCGAAGGCCCTGCTCGCCGAAATCGGCATCGCCGCCCCACGCGAACACGTCGCCACCGATGCCGCCGATGCCGCCCGCGCTGCCCGCGACATCGGCTTTCCCGTGGTGATCAAGGGCGTGTCGCAGTACCTCGCCCACAAGACGGAGGCGGGCGCGGTGATGTTGAACCTCGGCAACGAAGACGCCGTGCGCGAGGCCTGCGCCCGCATCACGGCCAATGTCGCCGCTTTTGCCCCCAACATTACGCTGGAGGGCTTCCTCGTCGCCGAGCAGGTGACGGGTGGCATCGAGACGGCGCTGGGCCTGAGCCGCGATCCCGAAATGGGCCCCGTGGTGATGTTCGGCTCCGGCGGGATCACGCTGGAGCTTTACAAGGATGTCGCCTTCGGCCGCGCCGGGCTGAATGCGGCGGAAGCCGGTGCCATGATAGACGCCACGCATGCGGGCCGCCTGATCGCGGGCTGGCGCGGGGCCGCACCCGGCGACCGCGAGGCGGTGATCGCCGCCATCGTCGCGCTAGGCAGGCTTGCCGCCGGAAACCCCGCGATAGAAGCCGTTGATATCAACCCCTTCGTGGTGCGCGGCAAGGGCGGTGGGGCCGTCGCGCTGGACGCGCTGGTCGTGCGCCGCGAACCCGGCTGACCGCTCCAAAATCACCACCGGCTGCGGTTGCGGCCCGCCGCGCAGGGGTCTAAAATCCGCCGCGCCGGGGCCAACCGTGGCCTCCCCCAAACACCGCCCGCGTGCCCATACGACGAGCGCGAGTAAAGCTCAGGAGAACGTCATGCCTCACGACCTGCCGACAGACGATCGTCACATCCACTGGACCGAGCCCACGGGCAACGAGAAAAAGTCCGGTTTCGGCACCTTCGAGCGGCCCAAGCTGCCTTGGGATTTGTGGATGGAGTCGCAGGAAGTTCCGATCTACCGCGGCCTCGGCGTGACGCGCTGCCAGGACCTGCCGCTCAAGCCGTGGAAGCTTTACGGCGGCAAGGGCACCTTCATCCAGCTGTGGGGCACCGAAGGCCTTTGGGGCTCCTTCGTCCTCGAGGTTCCGGGCGCCGGCGCGACCAATGCGGTCAAGCATGTCTATGAACAGCAGTTCCTCGTCATCGAGGGCCGCGGCACCACCGAGGTCTGGGAAGACGGCTACGAACAGAAGAGGCACGTGTTCGAATGGCAGCCGGGTTCGATGTTCGCCATTCCGCTGAACGCCAAGTATCGCCTGATCAACGCCTCCTCGCAGCCCGCAAAGCTGCTCGGCGGCAACCTCGGCCCGCAGGCGTTCAACACCTATCGCAACGCCGACTTCATCTTCAATTGCCCCTTCGCCTTCCGTGACCGCTTCAACCCGGACAATGCCGACTACTTCAAGCCGGTCGATGACATCTACGCCGATCCCGTGCGCGGGCTGGCGATGAAGCAGACCAACATCCTGCCCGACGTCATCAACTGCGAACTGCCGCTCGACAACCGCCGCTCGCCCGGCTACCGCCGCATCGAGCCGCACATGGCGCGCCAGAACTTCTACCTGTGGATCGCACAGCACGAAACGGGCCGCTATTCCAAGGCGCACGCGCACGGTTCGGGGGCCATCCTGATCTGCCTCAAGGGCAAGGGTTACACCTACACTTGGCCGTCGAGCGAAGGCCACACGCCGTGGAAGGACGGCAAGGCCGACAAGGTCATGCGCCAGGATTACGAACCGGTCGGCATGGTGACCGCGGCGCCCATGGGCGGCGACTGGTTCCACCAGCACTTCGGCGTGTCCGCCGGCCCGCTGCGCCTGACCGCGTGGTTCGGCCCCGTGCACCCGGGCAAGAACGCCCGCTCCGGCGCCCCCGGCAGCAAGGAAATCGACTACGGCGCCATCGATCTGCGTGATGGCGGCACGGCGGTTCCCTACGACATGGAAGATCCGTACCTGCGCAAGGAATTCGAAGAAACCCTGACGCGGGAAGGCGGCAAGTCGCGCATGGAAGATACCCTCTACACGCGCCCCAAAGCCGCCGAGTAGATCATAGATGGCCGTACAGGAAATCCGCGCGTCCTTCACCAGTTCGGCGCGCCATATCGTTGATGAAGGTGAATTTGACCTGACCAGCGTCGGCGTGGACATCGGTTCGTCCACGTCGCACTTGGTCTTTTCGCGCCTGCACATGGAGTGCATCGGCTCGCGCTACAAGATCGTCAAGCGCGAGATCATCGCCGAATCCGACATCCTGCTGACGCCCTACGTCAACGGGGAGGTCATCGATTCGGACGCACTCGGCCGTTTCATCGAGGCGAGCTACGCGAAGGCCAACCTGAAACGCGATGCCATCGATACCGGCGCGCTCATCCTGACGGGTGTTGCAGTCAGGCGCAGCAATGCGCGCGCCATCGCCGACCTGTTCGCGGCGGAAGCCGGCAAGTTCGTCGCCGTCAGCGCCGGCGACGGGCTGGAAACGACCATGGCCGCCCACGGGTCGGGCGCTGTCGGCCTGAGCGCCCAGATCGACGGCGTGGTGATGAATATCGACATCGGCGGCGGCACGTCGAAGATCGCCATCTGCGAAAAGGGCCATGTGCTGGAAGTCACGGCCATCGACGTCGGCGCCCGGCTGCTGGCGATGGACAGCGACGGCAAGATCGTTCGCATCGAGGAAGCCGCCCGCACCTATGCGAAAGAGGCCGGCGTCAAGATCGACTTCGGCCTCACCCCGTCTGCGGCCGACCTCGACGCCATCGTCGCGCGCATGACAGCGCGGCTGATGGAAGTGGTCGCTCTCAGGGACATGACGCCCGAAGGCCAGGCCCTGCTGCGCCTGCCCGCCCTCACCTACCGCGGCAAGATCGACGCGGTGACTTTCTCGGGCGGCGTTTCGGAATTCATCTACAACAAGGCCGCAACCGGCTTTGGCGACCTCGGCGCCCTTGTCGCCAAGGCCGTACGCAAGGAAATCGATGCGCTTGGCATCGCCGTGCACGAACCGGCCGCCACCATCCGCGCCACGGTGATCGGCGCCTCCCAGTACACGGTGCAGGTGTCGGGCAATACCATCTTCATCAACCCGACGACTGCAGTACCGGTCCGCAACGTACCGGTTATCGCGCCCGAGATCGACTTCGCGGGCGAGGAAATCGACCCCGCCGCCGTGGCCGCCGCCATCAACACGTCCCTTACGCGCCTCGACCTCGCCCATGGGCACGATCCCGTGGGGCTGTCGTTCAAGTGGAACGGTTCGGCCACCTTCCGGCGGCTCGACGATTTCTGCAAGGGCGTGCACGAAGGCCTGCGCGAGCATCTCGCCAAGGATCATCCGCTCATCATGGTGAACGACAGCGACATCGGCGGTCTTCTCGGCCTGCACCTGACCGAGGAAATGAGGCTCGAATGCCCCGTCATTTCCATCGACGGGATCGAATTGAAGGAATTCGACTACATCGATATCGGCGAGCTGATCCCGTCTTCTGGCGCGGTGCCCGTCGTCATCAAGTCGCTGGTCTTCCCGGCCTCCGCCTGAGCACGGGAAGTCTGGAAAACGAAAAGGCGCGGGCCCCGGGGCCCGCGCCTTCGCTTTATGGCCGGTGCGGATCTACTTGCAGGTGACCTCGCTGGCATCCGTGCCGTCGCCCTCGAACTTGACTGAGCACGACATGCCTTCCTTCAGGGACTTGGCCTTGGCCGCCTTGCCGCTGACGGTAAGCTTGGTGTAACCGCTCGAGACGCGCGACTTGTGGGTCTTGCCGTCGGCCTGGAATTCGAAGCGCCCCTTCTTGGCAATCTTCGAAATCTTGCCGTCAACCGTCTGCCACTTCACCTCGCGCACCGGTGACTTCGGATCACGCAGGATGTCGGAGTAGCGCTTGTAAAGCTCGCGCGGCATCTCGGCGAGCCGCTCAATGATCTTCTGCACCTCGGCCCCGTCGCTCGGGCTCAACTCCAGCCGCTGTTTCTCGGCCTCCTTGATCGCGACGGGGTCCTTGTGCGCCTTCATGAAACCGGCGCGCAGCACCTTGGTCGTTTCCGCCGAAAGGCCCGGGGGCGCCGCGAAGGGCCGCGCCATGTAGAACGGCGCCTCCAGCATCTCGATCAATGCCAGGTCTTCTTTCTTGGTCGCGATTTCGCGTGCCGTGGGCACGTCAGGGAATTCCGGCAACCGCGTCCGGGTGGCAAACTGCAGGATCGGACGCATGTGTCCGTCGGGCTTGAGCCAGTCGGGCTTGGCCGTCTTCATCGAGGCAATGCCGGTCATGCGCCCCTGCGCCTCGCCACGGTCCACCGCGAGGTAGAGCGAATTGCCGCCCGGATAACCGCGCAGCGGCACGACCTTGAGGCCGAGCACCTCGCGCAGAACGATGGGAACGTCGGTGCCGTCCGAACCGAAGGACGTCGCCGCGAAGCGAATGTCGGTCTTCAGCGCACGCATGTCATTGATGGTGTTGATACCGGAGTCCTTGCGCACCATCATCATGTAGGCCTCGCCCTGGTAGTCCGACGAGGTGCCGACCCAAGTCAGCTTCAGCGGGTCGAACCGGGTCTGCTTGCTTTCGCCGGCCAGCGCCAGGATCGGGGCGGAGCGCGCGAAGATGGCGAATTCTGTACCGTCCTTCGCGCCCTGGTTATAGATGTAGTTGACCACGGCGATGCTGCCTGCGCCCGGCATGTTCTGGGTGATGACGTTGGGCTTGCCCGGCAGATACTTGCCGATGTGGCGCGCGACGAAACGGCCATAGGTATCGTAGCCGCCGCCGGCCGCATAGCCGATCATCACCTTGACCGTCTTGCCATGGAACATTTCGGCCGCACCCGCGGCCCCCGGCGAAACCAAAAGCGCCGCCAAGGCGGCCGCCGTCACTGAACGAAGCGTGCAGAGCATTCCCGTCTCCCTTTGATGTTGCGGCGCCAGCTTTTTTTGGCAAGCCTTACGCCGCTCCCTGATAGGCTCAGGACTCTAATTCCGGCGCCGGATTTTGGCTAGAAGCATCAAAATGGACCGGGAGAAGTCGAAAAAACCCTGAAATGCCAATGGCTTCAGAAAAAAAGCGCGGTCCCGAAGGACCGCGCCCGAGGCTCTGCATTCAAAGGAAAAGTAGCTAGTTGCTGCACTCCAGCTGGCCGGCATAGCTGCCCTGGCCTTCCCACCAGATCTTGCAGGTCATGCCTTTCTTGATGGACTTGGTCTTGGCCTTCTTGCCGTTGACCGTGACCTTCGTGTAGCCGTTGGTCATCCGTGACTTCGCCTTCTTGCCGTCGAGGTCGAACTCGAAACGGCCCTTCTTGGCGAGCTTGGTAATCTTGCCGGAAACGACCTGCCACTTGACCTGGCGGATCGGCGACTTCGGATCCTTCAGGATTTCCGCATAGCGCGCATAGAGCGCCTTCGGCATCTTGGCGAGCCGTTCGACGATTTTCTGCACCTTTTCGCCATCGGCGGCGCTGATGGACAGGCGAAGCTTCTTCGCATCCTTCAGGTAAACGGGATCCTCATGGGTCTTCATGAAGGCCGTGCGCAGGGTCTTGGTCGTGTCAGCGGAAAGACCCGGGGGAGCTGCGAAGGGACGCGCCATGAAGAACGGCGTTTCCAGCATCGTGATCAGGTCCTTGTCTTCCTGCTTGGTGGCGATTTCCATCGCCGTCGGCACGTTCGGGAACTGCGGCAGGCGGGTTTCCGTCGCGAACTGCAGCACCGGCACCACGGGGGAATCCTTGGCAAGCCATTCGCGATGCGCCGTGCTCATGGAGGCAAAGCCCGTCATGCGGCCCTGCGCCTCGCCCCGGTCGACCGCGAGATAGAGCGTGTTGCCGCCCGGATAGCCACGCAGCGGCACGATGTTGAGGCCAAGCACCTCACGCAGCACGATCGGCACGTCGGTGCCGTCCGAGCCGAAGGACGTCGATGCGAAGTTGAGCGGCGTCTTGAGCGAGCGCAGATCCGTCACCGACTTCACGCCGGTGTCCTTGCGGATCATCATCATGTAGGCCTCGCCCTTGTAGCTGGACGACGTGCCGATCCAGGTGAGCTTCAGCGGATCGAAGCGCGGCGTCTTGCTTTCCCCGGCAAGGGCCAGGATCGGCGCGGACCGGGCAAAAATGCCGAACTCGGTGCCGTCCTTGGCGCCCTGGTTATAGAGGTAGTTCACCAGCGCGATACTGCCCGCACCCGGCATGTTCTGGGTGATCACCGTCGGCTTGCCCGGCAGGTGGCGGCCGATATGACGGGCCAGCGCCCGGCCGTAGGTGTCGTAGCCGCCGCCGGCGGCATAACCGATCATCACCTTCACGGTCTTGCCTTCGAATGAGGCCTCGGCGCCAGAGGGGTTGGGCGAGAAGGCCAGAGCCGCCGCGGCAACCGCGACAGCAGAACGAAGCATTTTTGTCATTTAAATCTCCCACTGTTGTGGCTGAGCCGGGATATCTGCGCATCCCTGACATCGCACCCTGTGGAAGGATGCTAACTTTTGTATAAGACCATGGCCAGAATTATGAAAATTTTCAGGCAAGGTAAGAGGTTAGAAACGCTACATAATACATTGAAAGTAAATAATATATCTGAATCAAAGAAAAATGGCGCCGCAAGGCCTGCGACGCCATTTTTCGCTACTTTTCAGACGATTAGAACAAGGTCCGGCCACCTAGTTCTTGCAATCGATCCGCTTAGCCTCGGCGCCGGGACGCGAATAGGTAAAGGTGCAGGTCATGCCCACCTTGACCGCCTTGCGCTTCGCCGACTTGCCGTCGATCGTAATGGTCGTGCGCGATCCGGACACCTTGGCGGAAACGTCCTTGCCTTCGTGCTTGATCGAGATCTTTCGGCCCTCGCGCTCGATCTTGCTGACCGGACCGATGTGCTGAAGCATGTCCACCTTGACCGTGGACAGGCGCTTGAGCAGGTCGATCACTTCCGGCGGCTGCTGCATCAGCCCGGCGATGCGGGCCTGCACATCGTCGCCATAGGCCGGTTCGATGTCGCGCCCCGCCTTCTTGGCGGCGGCCCGGAAATCGGCGTCCTCGACCGATTCCTTGAAGGCCGCACGCAGCGCGCCGAGGCGGTCGGCCGGAATCTTCGGCGGTCCGGCGACGATGCGCGACAGACGGCCCATGTCGGCCAGAAGCTTCATCACCGCCTTGGCCTGGGCATTCTTGGCGAAATCGCGCGCATCCTGCACGCCCTTCACGTTGCCGCCGACCTGCATGACGATACGGGTCTGGCCGGCCCGCTGGTAGGCCAGCGCGGAATCCTCGCTGCCCATCAACAAGTCGACCTCGCCACGCATCAGCGCCAGCGTCGACTGGGAGCCCGAATAGCCGGTGATGATCTTGTAGCGCATGCCGAATGCCGTACCGACCATGAAGCTGTCGGTATAGGAGCCCGAACCCACGCCCGATGCTGAGAATTTCACGACCTCCTTCGAATTGAGGACATCCTCGAAGGTCTTGAAACGGGAATTGGCGGCAACCGACATGGTGCGCGGTTCGGACGCAAGCTTGCCGAGCCACGACATCTTGGCAAGGTCGAAGCGGATGCCCTTCTGCTTGAGCACCTGGGAATAGACCAGCCCGGTCGTAAAGTTGCCCACCGTCAATCCGTTGGGCGGGGACGTATAGATCAGGTTGACCCCAATGATGTGCCCGGCGCCCGGCCGGTTCTTGACCACGAAGGACGAGCCCGGAAGATTCTTCTCCATGGTGTTGGACAGAAGACGCGCCCAGAAATCGTGTCCGCCGCCCGGCGCGGTGGAAACGATCCATTCGACCGTCTTGCCCTTGTAGTAGTCCTTGCCTTTTTCAGCCGCGAACGCCGCAGCGCCGCCGGTCGCAAGGAACATGCCCGCCGAAACGGCGGAAAGAATACGCAGATGCTGGCTCATTTATGCCTCCCGGTTCTTTTGACGGGAGCGCCGCGATGCCAAACGGCTGTTCTGTTTTACGCTTGGCACTCCCTTGCCGTGTGAAAAGGCTAACAAGGCAGGGACATGGGTTCAACCCAAAGCGAACGGGCGGCCCCCACGGGCCGCCCGAACGCACTGATTTAAAGAACAGTTTTCCTTTTACTGGCAGGCGATTTCCTGCGCCTCGGCACCGGGGCGCGCATAGGTAATGGTGCAGATGACGCCCGGCTTGAAGATCGACCGTTTGGCCGGCTTGCCCGCCTGGGTGATCTTGGTGCGCGAGCCCGACACCTTGGCCGAGACTTCCTGACCCGCGCGCTGGATGGAGATTTCCCGGCCCTCGTTCTTCACCTGGGTGATGGGACCAGTGTGTTTGACCATCTCTTCTTTCAGGGTCGCAAGTTTCTTGAGCATGGCAACGATCTCGGGCGGCTGGGACATCAGCTCCACGATCATCTTCTGCACGTCTTCGCCATAGGCGGGCTCGACATCGCGCTGGGCGCGCTTGGCCGCATCGAGCAGCGTCTTGTCCTCCATCGCCTCCTTGAAGGCCACGCGCAGCGCGGCAAGGCGGTCGGCCCGAATATTGGGCGGCCCCGCCGTGATGCGCGACAGGTTGCCCATCAGGCTCATCAGGCGGATCACCTGCTTGCCGAGCGGCGTCCTGACATAGTCGTTGGCATCGACGATGCCGGGCTTGCTGCCGCCCACCATCATGATGTTGCGCAGCTGCCCAGCGCGCACGTAGGACTCGGCCGAATCCTCGCCGCCCATCAGCACGTCCACTTCGCCCCGTGCCATGGCCAGCGCCGACTGGGAGCCGGAATAGCCGTTGATGATGCGGAAAGGAATGTTGAAGGCGGTGCCGACCATGAAACTGTCGGTATAGGACCCCGACCCCACGCCGGACGACGAGAACTTCACCTCGCGCTTGGAGTTGAGAACATCGGCAAAGGTCTTGAACTCGGACTTCGCCGCGACCGACATCACGCGGCGTTCGGACGTCACCTTGCCGACCCAAGACATCTTGGCGAGATCGAAACGGATACCCTTGGTGCCGATGATCTGGGTATAGACCAGGCCCGTGGTGAAATTGCCGAGCGTCAGGCCGTTCGGCGCCGCCGAGTAGATCAGGTTGACGCCGATGATGTGACCGGCGCCGGGGCGGTTGCGAACGACGAACTTCGAGCCCGGCAGATGGTTCTGCATGGTGCTTGAGACAAGGCGCGCCCAGAAATCATGGCCACCGCCCGGCGCGGTCGAGACGATCCATTCGACCGTCTTGCCCTTGTAGTAATTCTTGTTCGGCTCTGCCTGCGCGAAAGCGTCGTGGGTCAGAAGGCCCGCGCACGCAAGAATGGCGCCGAAAATCGCGGCGCGATGAGAAACGATCATAGAGGTCATGCCTCCCTGTCAGGGGTATGGGGTTTCTTGTGTTGTTGCATGAATTTGACCATAGGTCCGGGGGCCGTACAACAGAATGCAAAGCTGCAAGAAAAAGGGCCGGCGGTCGGCCGCCGGCCCGACATGATTACCCAGGCAAAACCCCTACTTCTTGTAGGGTGTGATGTTCGCCTTGCCCGAGGCGTCGATGTACCAGAGTTCCGACTTCATCGGCTTGCCGTTTACGCGATCGAGCATCCAGTCGAACATCATGGTCTCCCGGTTTTCACCGTTGGCCGCGGCAGGGCCGCCGTGGATGGAATGATTCGCGCTTTCGTAAACGACAAGGCGCTTCGGCGCCTTGATCTGTTCGAACAGGCGGTAGGTGTGTTCAACCGGCGAGAGTTGGTCGTCCTCGCCCGCCACGATCATGTAAGGACACTTGATCTTGGCCGCGACCTTGCGCAGGTCGAAACCCGTCACGAACTTGTCGAACTTCGCCTCATCCTCGAAGCCGCACATGAACATGAAGCGCACCTTGAAGGTGGGCGACGCCATGTTGAAGATCGTGTGCGCGCCGGGTTCCTGGCAGATGCCGGTGGCGCTCACGCCCTTGATGCGGTTGCCGAGCACAGCCGCCGCCTGGCCGCTGAAGTAGGTGCCGAAGCTTGATCCCCGGATGACGATTCGCTCCGGATCGATTTCCGGCTGGTCGCAGAGCCAGTCCACCGCCGCAAGACCCGCCGCCTGAAACGCAGTGGGGCTGAGGTAGATGCCGCGGCCCGGACATTCGCCCTGCCCCGGCCCGTCGAGCGCCAGCACGGCGAAGCCACGTTCGATCGCGGGATCGCCGTACATCGCCACCATGTTTTCCTTTGACCCATCCATACCGCCGGTGACCAGCGTACAGGGGAACCGTTCGCCCTTGGCCGGCGCACGGGGCAGATGCAGGTAGGCCGGCATCGACTTGCCCTTGCCAAGGGGGATTTCGACGCGTCGCGTCGGACGCGGCGCGTACTTGATGTATTTGGCGAAGGTCGCGTTCATGCGCTCTTCCAGCTCGGCCACCGTGTCGTCGAAATCGAAATAGGGCCACTGGGCGGACGCATAGAGGAGCGAAGCGGTGATGAACTGCTCGCGGGCCGAAACGAACCGCTTTTCCTTTTCATAGGCCAGACCCTTGGCCTCGGCCTTGCGGCCGGCGCGGGCGAATTCGGGGCCGATGTCGTTGAACTTCTTCATGCGCGAAGCGGCCGACTTGAACGCCGCCACGCCTTCCGGACCACCGCGCCCGCCCTTCGACTGGATGCGCCCCTGGTCCCATTCGGGGCCGATGGTGGCGATGATGGCATCGAGTATCCAGCGCTGTTCCTGCCAGCGCTTGGTGCGGCGTTCGACCTGCAGGCGTTTTTTCATCGATTTCCCCCGTGATGGCGGAGGATGCGTTGAACCGCACCCCGGAACCGTCCGGGCCGCGCGGTTTGCCTCCCCCTTTGATGGCATGTTACGCTTTCGACACTCTGGCGAGCGGGCTTGCGCGTGTCAATCGCCCCCCGTTCCCGAACTGCGTGGCCAAGTCTGGTCAATAAAACCGCGCCACATGGCGCACAACCACAGCAGGAAGGCCGGATCATGATCCCCTACAAAGCTCCCATTATGTTTGCCGCGGCGCTGGCCGTGGCCGGCGGGACGCTTGCGCCCCCGGCGCAGGCCGCCAACGCCGACACCGCGTATTTCGACGGCAAGACCGTCACCTATATCGTCGCCACGGGTGCCGGCGGCGGCTTCGATTTCTACGGACGCCTGATTTCCAAGTACATGCAGGGCTACCTGAAGGGCTCGACCTTCGTCGTGCGCAACATGCCGGGCGCCGGTCACATCATCGGCACCAACTACATCTACAATTCGAAGCCCGACGGACTAACCATCGGCACCTTCAACACGGCGATGTTCTTCAACCAGATCCTCGACAAGAAGGGGGTGAAGTACGACCTCGCCAAGATGAATTTCCTGGGCAAGGCCTCGTCGTCCCCGCAGATCGTCATGGTCAACGGCAAGCTCCCCTACAAGACGATCGCCGAGATGCGCGCGTCGGGAAAGGAGTTGAAGATGGCGACGGGCGGCCCCGGCTCGGGGCGCTGGGTCTTCGCCAAAATGACCGAGGCAGCCATGGGGCTGAAGTTCAACATGATCCCGGGCTATGACGGACCCGATGCCCATCTCGCCATGCTGCGCGGCGAAATCGACGTGATGATGGGCTCGATCGAAAGCAACATCGACTTCCATCGCCAGGGCAAGGGGCGGCTGCTCACGGTCTATGCGACCAAGCGCGACCCGGATGCCAAGGATGTCCCCACCGCCTTCGAGCTGATCACCGACGAGGACGGCAAGCAGCTCGCCCGCCTGACCGCGCTTTCGGGTGAGATGTGGCGCGTCACAGGTGCGCCTCCGGGCATCGCCGCGGGGCGCCTGGCTGCGCTGCGTGCCGCCTACAAGGCATCTTTGGAAAATCCGAAGCTTCAGGGCGAAGCCAAGAAGGCCGGGCGCGAGGTGATGCCGGCCTATGGCGAGGAAGTCGACAAGGCCTTCCAGGAAGCTCTCAACGTATCGCCGCGCGTGAAGAAGCTGATCGTCGAGGCCAACACGCCGACCACCAAGGTCACGATTCTCAACCACACCGGCAAGGTGACGAAGACCGAGAACGGCGGGCGCAAGATTTCCCTGATGCATGAAGGCAAGGAAGTCTCGGCCAAGGTTTCCGGTTCGCGCACCAAGATCACTGTGGGCGGCAAGAAAGCCAAGCGCAAGGCGATCAAGGCGGGCATGACCTGCACCTTCGTCTATCTGCGCCCCGGCGCCGAAGCCAAGGAAGTGAACTGCAAATAACGGAAAATTTTTCGCGCAAAGGGGGAGACGGCACGCCGTCTCCCCCTTTTTATTGGGCTTTCACGAAAGCGGTCGACACCTGTAGAATTGGCCCAGGCCGCATCGTGCGGCATCAATCCACGGGCAAAAAGAGCCGGCTACGGCCTCCCACCGACACGCCTTTGCGGCGTGTCGTTTTTCGTCTGGAGAACGCTATGACCCTCTCACGATCCCTGACTGTCGCCGGCCTCGCCGCTTTCACGGCAAGCGTCATCAACCACGGAACGTTCGCTGCCGAAGCCGACTTCTACAAGGGCAAGACCGTCACCTACGTGGTCGCCACCGGCGCCGGCGGCGGCTACGACTTCATGGGCCGGCTGACGTCCAAGTACATGCAGAAGTACATTCCGGGCACGACCTTCGTCGTGCGAAACATCCCGGGCGCCGGTCACATCATCGGCACCAACTTCATCTACAATTCCAAGCCCAATGGCCTGACCATGGGCACCTTCAATACCGCCATGGTCTACAACCAGATCGTCAAGGCCAAGGGCGTGAAATACGACATGGCCAAGATGCGCTATCTCGGCAAATCGTCGTCATCGCCCCAGGTGCTGATGATTTCCACCAAGCATCCCTACAAGACGATCGAGGAGATGAAAGCCTCGGGCAAGGTCTTCAAGATGGCAACGGGCGGCCCCGGCTCGGGACGCTGGGCGGTATCGAAGATGACCGAGATGGCCTTCGACATGAAGTTCCAGATGATCCCGGGCTACATGGGGCCGGATGCCTTCCTCGCCATGCAACGCGGCGAGATCGACATCATGGCGGGGTCCGTCGATGCCAACGACGTGATGGTGAACCAGGGCAAGGGGCGCTTCATCGTGCAATTCGCAGCGACGCGCGACCCCGATGCCAAGACGACCCCAACGGCGGCCGAGTTACTGAGCGATCCCGACATGAAACAGCTTTCGGCGCTGGTCGCCGTGGCGCAGGGCGAAATCCACCGCCTGACCGCCCTGCCCCCGGGTATTTCCGAGGCGCGCCTCGCGTTCCTGAGGGCCGCCTACAAGAAGGCGCACGAAGACACCGGCTTTAACGAAGAAGCGAAGAAGACCGGCCGCCCGCTCGCCCCGCTCTACGGCGATGAGGTCGAAAAGGCCATCCACGAAGTCGCCAACCCCTCGCCCAAGGTCGCAGCCCTGTTGAACGAGGCGATGAACCCCAAGGAAACGGTGAAGGACCTTCACCACACCGGCCCCATCACCCAGCTCAAGAACGACGGGCGCGAAATGATGCTCAACCATCAGGGCAAGGAAGTCTCGGCCAAGATCTCCGGCTCGCGCACCAAGATCAGCGTGGGCGGGAAATCGGCCAAGCGCAAGGACGTCAAGGTCGGCATGAACTGCACCTTCGTTTATCTGCGCGAAGGGGCCGAAGCCAAGGAAGTGAACTGCAAGTAAGCTTCCAGCGCCGAACAAAAAAAGGGGAGGACGTTGTCCTCCCCTTTTCGTTTGCGCGATTGATCGCCTACTTGGCGAGGATGATGTCCTGCGCCTGCTTCTTCTGCGCGGGCGTCAGGCTCGCCACCACCGACAGCACCTTCTTGCGGGTCGCTTCCGCATCCTGGTAGGCGATATAGCGGTTGGTCTTTTCGCCCTCTGCGACCAGCTTTTCATCGGTCAGTGCCTTCTTCACGCCGTCCTGAAGGAACTTGAGGCGGTCGGCAGGCACCGTCGGCGCGGTCACGAGGATACGTCCGAGATCATCAAGGGTGGCGCGGAAGTCGAACCACCAGGCCTGCTCGGACGACAGCTTGGCAAGTTCGAAGATCGTCGGCAGGTCCTTGAAGAAGCGCGATTTCTCGCGCGACATGGTAGCAACCGCCGTGGCGCCCTTGGAGCGGACGTAATTGTAGGCAGACGTATCGGACACGTACATCGCATCCATCTCGCCCTGGGTCACGGCCAGCGCCGCGGCCTTGCTGCCCTTGTAGCCACGCACGATGCGGCAGTTGAGCTTGAGGGTGGCACAGGTGATGGCAGCACCGTCGCCGAGGCCGTCGGTAACGCCGGAAGCCGCCCAATTGACGCGGGCGCCGGGCTTCATCGCATCGGCCACGGACTTGATGCTCGATTTCGGACTGACCAGCCAGATCCACGGCGACGACGACACGATGCCGAGATAGTTGAGCTTGCCGAGGTCGTAGCGCACGGCCTTCTGATCGAGAATCTGGCCGAGGGCAGCACCGGTACCGTTGACGATCATCATCTGCAGCCCGTCGCCGCCCGTGGAATAGATGCGGTTCAGGGCCGTGACGCCGCCGGCGCCCGGCTGGTTTTCGACGATCCAGCGCGCACCGGTCGCCTTTTCAAGATGCGGCGCGATCATGCGGGCATAGGCGTCATAGCCGCCGCCGGGTCCGTACCCGACAACGATCTTGCCGACCTTGCCCTTGTAGAATTCGGCGGCGGTTTCAGCGGAAGCGCCGGTAGCGGCGAAAGCAGTCGCCACGGCAACCGCAAGACCCGCGACGAGGGCGCGGGAACGAATAGTGGAAAACATGGAAGGCTCCTGACGGGACGGCGTCCCTGAGGAAATGTCGTCGGGATATCGCAGCCGGTTGTCCCGGTAGCTTCGGTTCTTTGCTTTGGTTTTCATTCCGGGGGAGACCCGGTTCGGCGGTAACCCTAGCACATCGCTAGCTTGCCCGGGAGGGCTTACCCCTCGCCCCGTACGGGCAATTGGACTAGACTTTCGCCGGGCCGCCCAAGACGGCCGCATTCAACCGGAGGAGGCACCCATGGCGCATGTCAGCAAGGTTTTCGACGCCGTCGACCTGAGCAATCCCGAGCGCCCGCGTCAGCGCAAGCTCCTGTCCAAGGAAGACGATCTCCTGATCGCCCTTAACCATTACGCGCCGGGCGCACGCAACGAGTTTCACTATCACAAGGGCACGTCCCAGTCCTTCCTGTGCCTCAAAGGCAAGCTGACGGTACGCACCAAGGATAACGAGGATGCCGAACCCACCGTGCATCACCTCACCGAAGGCATGTGCGTCCTGGTGCCGGGCGGGCAGTATTACCAGCTTCACAATGAAGGCGACGAACCCGCGCTTCTCTACCAGGTGAAGAAGCCCGGCGACGTCATCGTCGTCGCGGGACGCGGCCAGCTCAACAACCGCGATTACTTCACCCGCGACCGCCAGACGCAGACGGCGCTCTAGCCGCGCACACGAAAAAGCCCCCGATGCCGCAAGGCGCCGGGGGCTTTTCTCTTTTCTGGCTATCAGGCAGCCTTGATGTCGCGGATCAACGAACTGATGACCAGCTTCAGCTTTTCCGACTGACGACTGAGGTCGGAAGAGGCCTCAAGAACATCCTTCGCCATGCGCCCGGTTTCTCCGGCCGCCTGGGTCACGCCGCCGATGTTCGAAGAAACCTCTCGCGAACCTTCCGCCGCCTGCTGGACGTTGCTCGGCCAGTTCCAGCGTGGCCTGACGGCCGCGGATGTGGAATTCATCCACGCTGGCGAGATCGACCGTGCGAAGATTTTTGAGATCCTTGCCTGCTGCACTCAGGGCGTCCCGGATCTGTGTCGCCAGATCCTCGGAGCCCGTGTAGTGAGACTCGACGGAATTCGTCATCGACACCCCCATCAACTTGCCGACCAGATCGAAAGGCAACTCTGAACCCGTCAACATGAGACTGGCAACGGCATTTGTTGCGACTGAGATAAAGTGCGGCACCCCGGCCCGAACCGCCCGAGTTATGACAAAATCAATATGCCGCCGGGACACGAGACTTTTCCAGGTTTGATCGTTGAACAAACATGGCAGCTTGCCTAACGTTCCCGGGGCCAAGAGAACGACCAGAGGGATTATTCATGCGCTACCTGCATTCCGCCGTACGGGTCTCCAACCTTGATGAGTCCCTGCATTTTTATTGCGATCTTCTGGGCCTCGTTGTCCTGCGCCGCAGCGACCATGAAAAGGGCCGCTATACGGGCCTCAAGCTGGTGGCACCGGGAGACATGCCGGATGCAGACGGCAAAAACTCGCCCCTGCTCGAGATCGTCCACAATTGGGATGAGAGCGGTTACGCAGGCGGCCGCAACTTCGGCCACCTGGCTTTCGCGGTCGAAGACATCTACGCGCTATGCCAGAAGCTGCTCGACGCAGGGGTGACGATCAACCGTCCGCCACGGGACGGCTACATGGCATTTGTCAGAAGCCCCGACGGCATATCCATTGAACTGCTGCAGAAATCCGGCGCCCTGCCGCCGAAAGAGCCCTGGGCGTCGATGCCCAATACCGGGAGCTGGTGACGAAAAACCCCGCAGCCGGTCGGGCTGCGGGGCTTGTCTGGTAGCGGAGGAGGGACTCGAACCCCCGACACAAGGATTATGATTCCTCTGCTCTAACCAGCTGAGCTACTCCGCCAAGAAGTTCGCGCCAAAGAGGCCGGCGCGGCGAGGAAACAGGCGTATAGGCCGGGGGCGCTGCCCTGTCAAGCCACGAGGAAAAGCAAGGGGTTGCGCGGCTCTCAAGCGGGCTTTCGCGCGCGAATCCAGCCCCCGCCCAGCACGCGGTCGCCATCATAGAAAACGCAGGCCTGGCCCGGCGCGACGCCAAATTCGGGCTGGTCGAAGCGGACCACCGCGCCCTCACCCGCCGCGCACACGGTGGCAGCCGCCGGCACATGGGTATTGCGGATCTTGACCGATACGGCGCGCGGCGCTTCGCCAAGTGGCGCGGCATCGAGCCAGTTGACCTCGGCCACCTCCAGCTCTGCCGTCGCCAGCGCCTCGCGCGGGCCGACGATGACGCGGCGTGCCGCAGCATCGAGCGCGACGACATAGAGCGGGTCCGTATCGGACTGGCGCCCGCCGACGCCAATGCCCCGTCGCTGGCCGATGGTATAGCGGATGATGCCCTCGTGACGGCCGAGCACGGTACCGTCGAGGTGCACGATTTCCCCCGGCGCGGCGCCGCCCGGGCGCAGCTTCTCGATCACCTGGGCGTAATTGCCGTTGGGCACGAAGCAGATGTCCTGGCTGTCGGGCTTCTCGGCCACGCTCAAACCAAAACGCGCGGCGAGTGCCCGCGTCGCCGCCTTGTCCGGCAGGCCGCCCAGCGGAAACCGCAACAGGCCGAGCTGCTCGCGCGTAGTGGCGAAAAGAAAATAACTCTGGTCGCGGGTGGGGTCTGCGGCGCGGTGCAGTTCGGGGCCATTGGCGCCTTCGACGCGGCGCGCGTAATGACCTGTGGCAAGGGCATCGGCGCCAAGCTCGCGCGCGGTCGCCAGCAGGTCGCGGAACTTCACGGTCTGGTTGCAGCGCACGCAGGGGATCGGCGTTTCGCCGCGCAGGTAGGCATCGGCGAAGTCCTCGATCACGTCCTCGCGGAAGCGGCTTTCGTAATCGAGAACGTAATGGGGAATGCCGATGCGCTCGGCCACCGTGCGGGCATCGTAAATGTCCTGCCCGGCACAGCACGCGCCCTTGCGACCGACCGCCATGCCGTGATCGTAAAGCTGGAGCGTCACGCCGACGACGTCATAACCCTGCCCCGCCAGCAACGCCGCCGTCGCCGACGAATCGACGCCGCCCGACATGGCGACGACGACGCGCGTATCGGCGGGCCGCTTGCCCGCCACCAGCGGCGGAACGTCAACCATGGCATCGTTGATGTCGGCGTCGAGGGTCATCGGCTAAACGTCAGGCGTCCTGCATGTTGCGGGTTTCGGCGGGCAGCGAGACGGTGAGGCCGTCGAGTTCCTCGCTCATGATGATCTGGCAGCCGAGCCGCGACGTTCCGGTCAGGCCGAAGGCGAGATCCAGCATGTCTTCCTCGTCCTCAGTCGCTTCCGACAACCTTTCGTAATCTTCCGGCGCGACGATGACATGACAGGTCGAGCAGGCGAGCGAGCCTTCGCAGGCGCCTTCAATATCGACGCCGTTGCGATGGGCGATCTCGAGAACGGACAGGCCGACGGGCGCATCCACTTCCTTGCGGGTCCCATCCTTACTGATAAAAGTCATCTTCGGCATCGTTGTGCTTACCTTTCCTGTGACAAAAAAATCTAGCGGACGGGGGTCTCTGCCCCCGCACGCTCATGAAGCCGCCGCCATTCGGCGATGAAGGCATCGGCATCGGCATCAGTCGAATCGAAACCGAAGCTGACACGAACGGCGCTTTCCGCCACCTCGGGTGCGAGGTTCATGGCGGTAAGAACATGGCTCGGCTCGACCTTCCCGGACGAACAGGCAGAGCCGGCGCTGACCGCAAGGCCCGCGAGATCGAAGGCCATGACCTGTGTCTCCGCCTTCATGCCGGGCATGGCGATGCAGCTTGTATTGGCAAGGCGCGGCGCGGCGGCGCCGATGACGACGGCACGCTGGCTGGCTGCGCGCACGGCGGCTTCGACCCGGTCGCGCAAGGCGCCCAAACGCGGAATTTCCCTGCCCCCGGCCAGTTCCTTGCGGGCGGCGGCGGCGGCGGCGCCAAAGCCGGCAATGCCGGCAACGTTTTCCGTGCCCGCACGCAGGCCCCGCTCCTGCCCGCCGCCTGCGACCAGCGGCGCAAGCGAGAGGCCGTCGCGCCGGATCAGGGCGCCGGTGCCCTTGGGACCGCCGATCTTGTGGGCGGACAGGCTCATCAGGTCGCAGCCCAGGCTATCGAAATCGAGCGCCACGCGGCCAAGCGCCTGAACCGCATCGACATGGCAGAGCGCGCCGGCACGCTTCGCTAGGGCAACGATCTCGCGCAGGGGTTCGATGATGCCGGTCTCGTTGTTGGCGAGCATGACCGAAACCAGCGTCGGCCCGCCGTCGCAAGGCGTCGCCAGGATGTCCTCAAGTGCCGCGAGATCGACGAGACCGTTCTGATCCACCGGCACCAGCGCGAACGCACCGGTTCGCTCGGCGGCGGGGCGCAGGATCGAGGCGTGCTCGATCGCCGACACAATGACGCGCGCCGGACGCGTGCCCGCAAGGGCAAGGTTATTGGCTTCCGATCCCGATCCTGTGAAGGTCACCTGCATCGGCGCGCATCCGGCAAGCGCCGCCACCTCGGCCCGCGCGCCT
>JAURLI010000056.1 GCA_030831315.1 Alphaproteobacteria bacterium | reverse complement strand
ATCGCCGCGTGGAAATCCCAGGACGCGGCCAAGGCGGCGGGTGAAACGGCGCCGCGCGCCAAGGGTTCGGTGGTGGCGTCGGACGCCTTCTTCCCCTTCCCCGACGGGCTTCTGGCGGCAGCCGAAGCGGGTGCTGAAGCCGTCATCCAGCCGGGCGGCTCGATCCGCGACGATGATGTGATCAAGGCCGCCGACGACGCGGGCCTCGCGATGGTGCTGACCGGGATGCGCCACTTCAGGCACTAGGCGGGATCGGGCGGCTCACGTACCGGCGCCAGGATCACCATACCGACGACGAAGAATACCAGCACCGTCGCCATGCCGATGCGCTGGGAGTTGGCTGCCGCCGCGACCCAGCCGAGCAATGCCGGGCCGACGAAGGCCGTAGCCTTCCCGGAAAGCGCGAACAGGCCGAACATTTCGGCGCGCATGTCGGCGGGTGCCAGGCGGGCCATCAATGACCGGCTCGCTGCCTGGGCGGGGCCGAAGAAGATGCCGAGCGCAAGCCCCAGCGCCCAGAACATTGCCTTCGATTCGACGACCAGCACCGCCGCCCCGATCAGTGTGAGCGCGCCAAGGGCGATCATGATCGTGCGCTTGGCGCCGATGCGATCGTCGATCCAGGCAAAGGCGAAGGCCCCCAGACCCGCCGTCAAATTGAGGGCGATACCGAAGGCGATCACTTCATCCACCTTCATGGCGAAGGTGCCCGCCGCGTAAACGCCGCCGAAGGCAAACAGGGTGTTGAGTCCATCGGCATAGATCATGTGCGCAATCAGGTAGCGCGTTGCCGTGCGATAGCGACGGACATTGGCGATCGTCTTGCGCAACTGCGCCAGACCTTCGCGCACGGCGTCGATCGGCGCATGGGCAATGCGCGGTCGGTCGGGAACCCAGATGAACAGCGGCAGGGCAAATACGGCAAACCACGCGGCGGCAATCGGACCGGCCATGCGCACATGTTCGGCGGCACCCGTATCCAGTCCGAAGGGTGGCGGCGTCGCCTGCACGAAACCGAAGAGCACGACGACGAGACAGACAAGGCCGCCCGCATAACCGAGCCCCCATCCCCAGCCCGACAGGCGGCCGATACGGTCATGGCTGACGATTTCAGGCAGCATCGCGTTGTAAAAAACGATGCCCAGCTCAAAAGCGAAATTGCCGATACCGAGCAGCACCAGCGCCAACATTACGTAATCAGGCGATGGCGCCACCCACCAGAGCGCGAAGGTCGCGCCCACGCAAAGGATGGTGAAGGCGGCGAGCCAGGGCTTGCGTGCGCCGCCGCGGTCGGCGATGGCGCCGAGCACCGGCGAAAAAACGGCGATGGCGAGAGCCGACAGCGACACCGCCGTGCCCCAGGCACGGGTCCCCGCGATCGGATCCGCGGCGACGGCTGTGGTGAAATAGGCGGCAAAAACGAAGGTGAGAATCACCGCCGGAAAGGCGGAATTGGCCCAGTCATACAGGCACCATGCCGCGCGGGCAGGCCGCGAGCCGGGATCGTCGGGCACCGCCGCCCGCCCCTCAGCCACCAACAAGCGCGCGCAACTGGCGCAGTGCCACGGCCAGCATGGCGATGTCCGCTGTTCCCGCCGCCTGCATGTCGGCAATCGTCTGTTCAGTGCGCGTAACCAGCGCCTTGCGGGCATCTGCCCAAATCTCGACGATGGCATCGACCGCCCGCGCATTGCCGGCCGCGTCGATCACATGGGCGACGAGGTCCTGCTGCAGGACATAGAGTTCGTCCAGCATCGCCTGCACCGCCTGGCGCTGCCACGCGGTCTGGGTATCGATGCGGCGCGCCGCGGCACGCAGCCAGTCGAAACCGAAACGCGCGCCGATGCCGTAATAGACCTTCGCCATGTTGGCGACGCCACGCGCATCGAAACCGGCGAGGCAGACGATATCGAGCGCGGAGTTCATCTGGGCAAGCCCGGCGATACCCGTAGCAAGGACATCAGGAATACCCGCGTCGCGATAGGCGGCGATGCGGTCGTTCAGTCCCTGCGCGGCGGTCGGCGACAGCACGCCCGGCAGGGCCTTGGCCAGCGCCGCGACGGCGGGACGGAAGCGGTCGACGTTGTCGGCGATATCGAGGGGATGTTCGCCGTTCTGCATGAACCATGTCACGGCACGTTCAAGCAGGCGCTTGATCTCGCGCAGCATGTCGATCTGGCGCTGGGCGGGCACCCTGTTGTCGAGCGCCTCGATCCCTGCCCACAGGGCGTCGAGGTCGAAGGCACCTCGGGCAATGGCGAAGCCGCGCGCGATATCGGCGGCATCACGGCCGGTACGGTCCTTTATGTCGGTGACGAAGGCAGGCCCGGCGCGGTTGATGATCTGGTTGTCGATCGCGGTGACGATGATTTCACGCTTGAGGCGATGCTTGCGGATCGCGTCGGCGTATTTCTTGCGAAGCGGCGTCGGGAAGTAATCGACGAGGTCGGTTTCGAGAATCTTTTCGTCCGGCAGGTCGGATTCGAGCAACTCGTCATTGAGCGCGAGCTTGGCATGGGCCAGCACCACAGCCAGTTCCGGCCGCGTCAGGCCGAGGCCGGCACTAGCCATCTGCGCGAAGCCTTCGTCGTCAGGCAGGCCTTCGACCGCGCGATTGATGCGCCCCGAGCGTTCCAGCACGCGCACGAGACGCTGGTGGTTGGAAAGACGCTCGGCGGCTTCGGCTTCCGCCACCGAAAGAGCCGCCGTCTGCAGGTAGTTGTCGCGCAAAACGAGACGGCCCACTTCGTCGGTCATGTCGGCGAGCAGCTTGTCGCGCGCCTTCATGGCGAGCTTCTTTGACGCCACCACCTGTCCAAGAAGGATCTTGATGTTCACTTCGTGGTCGGAGCAATCGACACCCGCCGAATTGTCGATGGAATCGGTATTGAGACGCCCGCCCGAACGCGCATATTCGATGCGCCCGGCCTGTGTCATGCCGAGGTTGGCCCCTTCGCCCACGACCTTGCAGCGCAGTTCCTTGCCGTTGACGCGCAGGTTGTCATTGGCGCGGTCGCCGGCGTCGCCATGACTCTGATGCGCCGCCTTGATGAAAGTGCCGATGCCGCCGAACCACAGCAGGTCCACCTCCGCCGTCAGCAGGCAACGGATAAGATCGTCGGGCGGCATCGAGGACTGGGAAATGCCGAACAGGGCGCGCACCTCGGCCGACAGCGGGATCGACTTGGCCGAGCGTTCAAACACGCCGCCGCCCTTTGAAATCAGCTTCTTGTCGTAATCGGCCCAGCTCGAGCGCGGCAGGTCGAACAGCCGCTTGCGTTCCTTGATAGCCTTCGCCGGATTGGGATCGGGGTCGAGGAAGATATGCATGTGATTGAACGCGGCGACGAGACGCGTATGCGGCGACAGCAGCATGCCGTTGCCGAAAACGTCGCCCGCCATATCGCCGACGCCGACGCAGGAGAAATCCTCCGACTGGATATCCTTGCCGATTTCGCGGAAATGGCGTTTGACCGATTCCCACGCGCCGCGTGCTGTAATGCCCATCTTCTTGTGGTCGTAGCCGACGCTGCCGCCCGAGGCGAAGGCATCGTCGAGCCAAAATCCGTAATCGCGGGCAATGCCGTTGGCGATATCGGAAAACGTCGCGGTGCCCTTGTCGGCGGCAACGACCAGATAGGGATCGTCATCGTCGTGGCGGACGACATCCTTGGGCGGAACGACGCGAGTGCCGACGTTGTTGTCGGTGACATCGAGAAGCCCGCGCATGAAGATCTTGTAGCATTCGACGCCTTCGGCGAGGAACGCTTCGCGCCCGCCCTCGACGGGGGGCCGCTTGACGACGAAGCCGCCCTTGGCGCCGACCGGAACGATGACCGGGTTCTTGACGGTCTGGGCCTTCATCAGACCCAGGATTTCGGTGCGGAAGTCTTCCCGGCGGTCAGACCAGCGAATGCCGCCGCGCGCGACCCGGCCGCCACGCAGGTGAATGGCTTCCACGCGCGGGCTGTAGACCCAGATTTCCCGCCACGGACGAGGCAGCGGCAGGTTGTCGATGTCGCCGCTCGCGAACTTTATGGCGAGGCACGGCTTGCCGTTGCCGTCATCGCCCTTCTGGTAGCGATTGGTGCGCAACGACGCCATTACGAGGTTGAGGAAACGCCGAAGAATGCGGTCTTCGTCAAGGATGGAGACGTTTTCGAGCATCTCCTCGTAGCGGACCTTGAGGGCGGTCAGCCGCGCATTGGCGCCCTCGCGCGCGGCAGGATCGAACTTGGCCGCGAACATCTGCGTCAGAAGACCGGCGAAGCCGCTATTACGAACCAGGGTTTCGATCATGTAGTCCTGGCTGAACGGCGCGCGCGCCTGGCGCAGGTACTTGGAATAGGCGCGCACGATGACGACGTCGCGCCAGCCCATAGCCTCGCTCAGCACCATCTGGTTGAAGCCGTCGTTCTCGACGTCGCCCGCCTGCACACGGGCGAGGCATTCTTCGAACAATTCCTTAAGCCGCGTGAAATCTTCCTTGTCGCGGGCGGGAACGCGCCGCGTCAGGCCGAAGTCATGAATCCACACCGCCGTCCGGCCGTGCGGGGAAATGTGGAAGGGCACTTCCTCGATCACCTTGAGGCCCATGTTTTCGAGCATGGGCAGCGCGTCGGAAAGCGGCAGCGGCAAGTCCGGCTGGTAGATCTTGAGCCGCAGTTCCCCCGGCACATCACCTTGACGGCGATAGAGATGGAATGCGGGGCACCCGCTGCCCAGGACCTCTTCGATCTTGTCGGCATCGTGCACGCCCTGCGAAGCCGCGAACGCATCGCGATAGGCCGGCGGGAACGCCTTGGCGTAACGCGAAAACATGTCGAGGCCGCGGCGGTCGCCGTGAGATGCGATCAGGATGTCGTGCAGGTCGTCCGCCCACGAGCGCGCGGCGGCGGCAAGATCGCGCTCAATCGCATCGCGGTCAAATGCGACGTCCTGTTCCGGGGCGGTCTTGATGATGAAATGAATGCGCGCCAGCGGTTCGTCGCCGACCTGGGTATAGGCCGCCGACTGTGTGCCGGAGAAGGCACGGCACAGGATTTCGCTGAATTTTTCGCGCAAGGAGGCCGAGTAGACCTCGCGCGGGGTGTAGACCAGACATGACATGAAGCGGCGGAACGGATCGCGGCGGGCGAACAGCGCGGTGCGCTGGCGTTCCTGCAGATGCAGGATGCCGAGCGCGTTTTCCAGAAGATCATCTTCGGAAATCTGGAACAGTTCGTCGCGCGGATAGGTTTCAAGAATATGCAGGAAAGCCTTGCCGTCATGGCTGGTCGCATCGAAGCCGGTGCGGCTGACGGTGCGCGTGATCTTGCGGCGAAGCAGCGGGATGAAACGCGGGCTCAGGCTGTAGGCATGGGACGTGAACAGGCCGACGAAGCGGTGCTCGCCCGCGATTTCGCCCTTGGCGTTGGTCAGGACAATGCCGATCGTATCCATATGGGTAGGACGATGAACAGTCGAGCGACGGTTCGCCTTGGAAATGGATATCGTCGAGTGGTTTTCGAGAATCTCGCGCACATCGCGCGGCAACGTCGAATCATCGGCATAGAAAACGCGCGATGACGGATCGCGTAGAACGCCGAGACCCGAGTTTTTCACCACATGCGCGTCCTTCGTGTCCTTGCGCTGGGTGAAGTCGTAACGGCGATATCCGAGGAACGTGAAATGATCGTCGTCGAGCCATTTCAGGAACGCGACCGTCTCGTTCATTTCTTCGGGATCGGCAGCGGAAGGGGTGGCACCGAGATCGCGGATGATTTCGGCGACCTTGCCGCGCATCGGCATCCAGTCCACGACCGCCGCGCGCACATCGGAAAGCACGCCGTCGAGCGCGTCTTCAATCTGCTTCGCCTCGGCGGGCGTCGCCTGCCGGTCGACCTCGACGTGGATCAGGGATTCGGAAATCTCCTTCCAGCCGTCGCCCGGCTTTTCGACATGGCCAAAGGCCTTGAGCTGCCCCTTGGCGTCCCGCCAGGCCGTCATCACCGGGTGAATGACGAGGCGGGTGCCGAAGCCGCGCGCATTCAACGCATACACGACCGAATCGACAAGGAACGGCATGTTGTCGTTGACGATTTCGATGACCGTGTGCGTGCCGGTCCAGCCGTCGGCTTTTTCGTCGGGGGTATAAACCCGGACAAGCGGCTTGCCGGAACGGCGGGTCCCGGCGAAGGACAGGAACGCCCGCGCCTGGGCGGCCAGTTCCTGCGGCGTACGACCGCGCACGTCATCGACGGGCACGCGGGCGAAATAGCTGCGTACGAAAGTCGCGCTGTCGATGCCGCTGTGCGTCTTTCCCTTGCGCGCACGCCCCGTCGCGGCCACGATCTTGTCGATCAGCGCCTTGTTACGGGCCCTGTCCTGTCTGTCACGGTTCTGGCTGTCACGGGCTTCGGCCATGATGTCCTCTGGTCGGCACCGGCGGCGCAGGCGCATGGTTACGGTAACGGCCGCTAAAACCTTAAAACACTTGGGAATTATTAGCCAATCATGGTTAAAGCCGTGTAAAGCCGGAGGATGTCGGACATGGCAAACAGGACATCTGCCCGCCTATTTCCCGCCGGCGCCGTGGTCGGCCGCCGCGGCCTCCTGAAAGGCAGCGCGGCACTGGCTTTCGCCTCGGCATTGGGGCCCGTCGGCTGCACAACGGGTGTGAAAAGAGGCAATTCTTTATCCGATTATCCTTTTACTCTCGGCATTGCCTCGGGCGACCCGCTCGCCGACCGGGTCATGCTGTGGACGCGGCTCGCCCCGCGTCCTTTTGACGAAGACGGCGGGATGGATCCGACCCCCGACATGGTGCGCTGGCAGGTGGCCGATGACGAGGGTTTCACCCGCATCCGCAACCAGGGTCAGGCGCGCGCCGAAGCTGCCCATGCCCATTCGGTTCATGTCGATGCCGCGGGGCTGGAACCCGGGCGCAGCTATTTCTACCGCTTCATCGCAGGCGATGCCGTGAGCCCGACGGGCCGTACCCGTACGGCGCCCGCGCCGGGTACGCTGCCAGCCCGCCTGCGCCTGGCTTCTGTCGGGTGCCAGAATTTCGAGGCGGGCTACTACGCCGCCTATCGGCGGCTTGCGGAAGAAGACCTCGATCTCGTCATTCACACGGGCGATTACATCTACGAAGGTCCGGCGCGAAAGAAGCGCGCGGGACTCGTACGCGCTCATCCGGACCACGATTGCGTCAGCCTCGCGCAGTACCGGCTGCGCTACGCGCTTTACAAGGGCGATGCCGATCTGCAGGCCGCACACGCAGCCCATCCCTTCGCCGTCGTCATCGACGACCACGAAGTTGCCAACAACTGGGCCAGTGACATCGACGGCAAGGGACGCGGCGGGGATGACTTCCGCGCACGCCGCGCTGCAGGGCTAAAGGCATGGTGGGAACATATGCCGGTGCGGGCGAGGCCGCAAAACGGCGGCATCAGGATTTACCGAGCGCTCGATTACGGAACCCTCGCGCATATCAACCTGTGCGATACGCGCCAGTACCGGGCTCACCAGCCGTGTGGTGGCGGAACCGTGCCTCATTGTCCCGAAGATACGCGCGCCGATCTCCAGATATTCGGTGCCATGCAGGAGAGCTGGCTACGACAGACCCTTGCTGGATCGCGGGCGCGCTGGAACGTCATCGCCCAGCAGGTGGTGATGGCCGAGATGAACCGCGCGGCACCCGGAGAAGAATCTCGCTTCGACATGGACAAGTGGGACGGCTATCGTCCCGCGCGCGACCGCTTTCTTGGCTTTCTGGAAGACGCGCGCATTGCCAATCCCGTCATCCTGTCGGGCGACATTCACCGGCACATCGCCGCCGAACTACGGCGCAATTTTTCGCGCCCCGCGACGCCCGCGCTTGCGACAGAACTGGTCAACACGTCCATCTCGTCACGCGGCGACGGCAACCCTAAAAGCCGTGCGACACGCAACTGGCTCGCGGTCAATCCGCATTTCCACTATGCCCGCGACCTGCGCGGCTATATCCGCCACACCCTGAGCGCTGCGCGCTGGCAGGCGGATTTCCGCGTGCTCGACAGCGTCGCAAGCCGCAATGCGTCGGTGCGCACCGACGCATCCTTCGTCATCGAGGCGGGACGGCCCCGGCTGCTCACGGCCTGAAAAGAAAGCGGCCCGCCGTTTGGGGGGAAACGGCGGGCCAGGACTTACAGGGAGGCTCATGGGCATCAGGAAAGCCCGATGATGCCCTTTCTACGGATGCGCCCGGCGGGCGGATCACCCGGCCTCGAAAATTCTTCGAAAGCCGCGGATTCCTTGGGTCAGGCGGCGTCCGCCTCGAGCGCGGCGATGGGTTGCACCCCCTTCAGGGCGATGCCTTCGCCGAGCATGCCTTCGCGCATGAAGGCGGGCAGCACGCGGGCGTCCTCGTCGCTCAGCCACAGGCGCAGCAGGTGGCGCTTGCGTTCCGGCTCCGGCCAATCCTCGAAGGCGCGGCGCGTATGCAGCATGACATGGTTGTTGAGAAGCTGGATGTCGCCCGGCTCGAAACCGATGTCGACGGCGGAAGCTTCGACCGTTTCGCCGTAGAGCTTGATTGCTTCCTTCTGGGCGGTGGTGAACGGCGGCACGCCAGGCAGGCCCTGGGACTTGATGACATAGGCACCAAGCCCGCGGGCGGAGAACACGCCCTTTTCGAACATGAAGATCGGCGCCTTGAACCACGGCGTTTCGTCGGCCGACGACACCTGCCCGTGCTTGGTCCAGTACCAGTCGTTGCACAGTTCCTGCACGAGGTCGGGGCGCGTCTTCAGCATGCGGTTATAAACCGTGACCGAACTGGCGATACGGCTTTCGCCGCCCGACTTGCTCTTGCGCAGGCAAAGCAGCCCGACATAGTCGCTGTGATCGCAGTGAAAGCGCATTTCGGCGCGGGTGAGATAACCGCGCGTCTTGGGATCGTTGTAGTCGCCGCCCAGATCCTTCACGTGGCCAAGCACGTGGCCCTTGGCATTCTGGCGCAACGGACTGCCGAGATGGGTGCCGATGCCGAAATAGGCGATGGCGGAGCCTTCGAGGCCGAGCTCCTCGACCGGGATGCCGCGCAGCATCACCAGCCCGCGGCCGTCACGCAATTCACGGCGAACGTCGGCGACGATGTCGGCGAAGGAGCCGAGAGGAAAGACATCAGAGCGGATATCGACGATGCCGAGCCCGCGCTTGCGCACGCCAGCAACCGCATCGCGCACATTCGAGATTTCCGAATCGGTCAAATGGTAGATCCAGTCCGTCGTGCCGGCCAGCTGATCAGGCGTCCAGCCGGCGGGATCAATGACGGGGGTCAGGGGCGCGGCCGGCTCGCGGCTGCTTGCGGTATAGGTGCGGAAATCGTTCATGACGGGCCTCGGTGGTCTGTGCCTCGATATTCTGTGAGGACGCCACTATAGGCGATCACGGCCCGGCGGGTCATGCGGTCACGACAGGAAATATGAGAGAAATTGGAGCGGGCGAAGAGATTCGAACTCTCGACCCCAACCTTGGCAAGGTTGTGCTCTACCCCTGAGCTACGCCCGCTCTGGCGTCCGGGCCCGCGAAACAGCGGGGCCCCCGGCGAAGGCCCGCGATCATAATAAAAGAAATGCCCTTTGCAAGTCCTCTGTGACCACCCCTTGGGGCCCCCGGCAGCGGGCCCCAACCGGGTCCGGAACCCCCGGCAACCGTTGACATTGGCGCGCAACGCCCCATTTTATGGGGCAACAAAACCAGCATCCGGGCGCAAGCCGCCCCCAAGGCGAGAACAACATGAGCATGATGACAGGTGGCCCCGGAATGCCGGGGCCGGCACAGGGTCCGGGCGCACCGGGCATTCCCGGCGCCCCCGGCGGCGACAAGCCGGCATCGGGTGGGGCCGCAGGCCCCCTGATCAAGGACGTCACCACCGCCACCTTCATGGCGGACGTCATCGAGGCGAGCCGCACGGTCCCCGTCATCGTCGATTTCTGGGCACCGTGGTGCGGCCCGTGCAAGCAGCTCGGCCCCATTCTCGAAAAGCTGGTGACGGCAGCAGGCGGCAAGGTTCGTCTCGCCAAGGTCGATATCGACCAGAACCAGGCGCTGGCCGGGCAGCTGCGCATCCAGTCGATCCCCATGGTCTATGCCTTCTTCGGCGGTCGCCCTGTCGACGGTTTCGCCGGCGCCGTGCCCGAAAGCCAGGTGAAGGCCTTCATCGACACCCTGATCGCCAACGCGGGCGGCGCCCCCGGCGGCGATGGCCCCGACATCGCCAAGCTGATTGCCGAAGCGCGCGAAGCGCTGGCGAAGAGCGACGAGGGCGGCGCCCTCAGTCTCTATTCGCAGGTGCTTGAGCACGACGAGAAGAACGTCGATGCGCTTGCTGGGCTTGCGCGCTGCTACATCGCATCGGGTGAGACGGAAGCGGCCGAATCGATTCTCGCCGAGCTGCCCGACAGCGCGAAAAATCACGTGGACGCGCAAGCCGCGCGCGCGGCACTTGAACTGAAGGCGCAAGGTTCCGCGCTGGCCGGCGAAGCCGCGGCGCTTGAAGCCAAGGTCACGGCCGATCCCAATGATCATCAGTCACGTTATGACCTGGCCGTGGCGCTGCTCAGCAACAATCAGCGGGAAGCATCGGTCGATCACCTGCTCGAAATCATGCGGCGCAAGCGCGACTGGAACGACAGCGCCGCGCGCAAGCAGCTGGTCAAGATGTTCGAAGCCTGGGGCGCGCAAGATCCTCTGACCATCGAAGGACGTCAGCGTCTTTCGGCAATCCTGTTTTCGTGAGGCAATGATGGCGCGTCATCCATATGCTCCCGACGTGCTTCCTGAAATGCTGCCGATATTTCCGCTGGCAGGCGTCCTGCTGCTGCCGCGCGGTTCGCTGCCGCTCAACATCTTCGAAGAGCGTTACCTGACGATGACGCAGGACGCGCTCAAGACCGACCATCGCATGATCGGCATGATCCAGCCGACCGGCGCCGAAGATGCCGAAACGATTGCGGCATCGGGACGCAGCGGTCCCGAGCTTTTCCAGATCGGCTGCGCCGGCAAGATGATCCAGTTCGCCGAAACACGCGATAACCGTTACATGATCACGCTGGTCGGTATTTCGCGATTTCGCATCGCAGAAGAGTTCCCGATGACGCGCGGCTACCGCCGCGTGCGGCCCGACTGGACGCCGTTCGAGGCCGACCTGGAAGAAGAATACAAACGTGGCACCTTCGACCGCGAGCGTCTGATGGCGGCGCTCCGTACCTACTTCAAGGCCCAAAACATCGATCCCAACTGGAAGGCGATCGGCGAGATGGGCGACCGCATGCTGGTGACATCTCTGGGCATGGGTTGTCCGTTCAACCCGTCGGAAAAACAGGCATTGCTGGAGGCGGCAGACCTGCCGTCGCGCGCCGAGGTGCTGACAACATTGCTGGAAATGTCGGCCGCCCCCGAAGCGCCCGAAGGCACCCGCCACTGATCAACAGGAAAGGCTCCATCATGTCGGAAAACAATGACGTTGATCCCAAGCTTCTCGAAATCCTCGTGTGCCCCGTAACCAAGGGCCCGCTTGCTTACGACCGCGAAAAGGGCGAACTGGTCTCGAAGAAGGCGGGCCTCGCCTTCCCCGTTCGCGGCGGCATTCCCATCATGCTGGTGGACGAAGCGCGCCGCATCGACGCCGACCCTGCGCGGAGTTGATCCCACCGTGACCGGACCCGCACGCGCGCCCGAACCAATGGTGGAGGAATTGCGCCTCAACCGGGCGGAGCGGCGGCTTGAAGTCACCTTCGCCGACGGACACCGACGCGCCTTCGCAGCCGAGTTCCTGCGCGTCGAAAGCCCGTCCGCCGAGGTGCAGGGGCACGGCCCCGGCCAGCGCGTCACCGTATCGGGCAAGGCGAAAGTCGGCATCAGCGGACTGGAGCCCGTCGGAAATTATGCCGTGCGCATCCTGTTCGATGATGGCCACGATACCGGCATCTATTCATGGACGTACCTGCGCGAGCTCGACGACGAATACGATTCGCGTTGGGGCGCATATCTCAAGGCGCTCACCGACGGCGGGCTTTCGCGCGAAGTCTCCTGACCGCTAGAGCGGTTCGCCGCGCACGAGGCGCGGCAGGTCGCCGTGCAAACCCATTGCTTCCGACATGAACAGGCGGCGCGCCGGGCCGACGCGGTCGAGCAGCGCCATGCCTGCCTCACGCGCGACATTCAGAACCGGGTTGTCGATGGCGAACACGCGATTGAGAAGATCGGTCGCCGCGGCAAGACAGGTATTGTCGAAACGCCGCCAGCGCTCGTAATCGAGCAGTGCCGTTTTCATGCCGAAATCGAGGCCGAGACGACGGGCATCGACAATCACTTCCGCAAGCGCGGCGGCATCGCGAATGCCAAGGTTCAACCCCTGCCCTGCAATCGGGTGAATGGCGTGCGCGGCATCGCCGATCAGCGCCAACCGATGGGCGACATAATTTTCGGCGAGCGTGAGCGCGAGTGGGAAGCACTGGCGCGGGCCGTTGATCCGTGCCCGGCCGAGACGGTCGCCGAGACGATGGTTCAATTCTTCCTCGAGATCGGCATCGGACAGCTTCATCAGATCGGTGATCCGCGCGGAAGGCTCCGTCCATACGATGAAGGAGCACGGCGTGCCGTCAACCGCATCGCGAAGGGGCAAAACCGCAAAGGGACCACCCGAAAGAAATTTTTCTTCCGCCGTGCCGTGGTGTGGCCGCGCATGGGTTATTTCGACGACGATCGCAGACTGGTCATAGGTCCATTCGGTGACATTGATGCGCGCGGCGCGGCGCACCAGCGAATTGCGGCCATCGGCACCGACAACCAGACGCGCCGCCACCATCCCGCCATCAGCAAGGACAAGGCCCGCGCGATCGCTCGCGATATCGAGACGCGATATCTGCACGGGTGCGACGAAACGGATCGAGGCCTCGGCCTTTGCCGCCGCAAGAAGCGCCCGCTGCAGCGCATCGGCGGCAACGATATGGGCCAGCGCACCCACTTCCATTTCTGCGTGATCGAAATGGACGAGCGGCGGCCCTGCGCGGTCGCCGACGACAATGTCGGTGATCGGCTGGGCATCGGGTGCAAGCGCGGGCCACAGGCCGAGCCCGTCCAGCACCCGGCACGATCCGGCCGATAGCGCAAAGACCCGCCGGTCGGCATCGGGCCCCGGGGGAACCGGGGCGCGGCGGTCGAGGATCGACACGGCGAGGCCGGCCCGAGCCAGCGCCACGCCCAGGATCAGGCCGGCACTGCCGGCGCCGATAATGGCGACATCGCTGACGGGAGCCGAAGACCCGGTTTCTGCTCTTCCAGGCTGCATGGGGCGGAGTTTCCTTGAGCGCCCGCCGAGGGTAAAGGGGGCAAAGGGGCGCTGGTCAGATATATAATGCCTAATGTTTGACCATATCGTAATTACTGTACAAAAGTTAGGCATTTAATTGGGCATCGGCACAGCCACCCATCCCGGTCCAGTCAGGTAACATATTGATTTTATGCCATTAAACCGAGCATCCCGATTCCGGCACGGGGCTTGAAATGCATCCCTGCGTCCCCCCCCCGGGGAACACAACCAAACAAGGGGTGCATGAAATGAAAATGATCGTGGCCATCATCAAGCCGTTCATGCTCGACCCGGTCCGCGATGCCCTGACTGAACTCGGAATCCAGGGCATGACCGTGAGCGAGGTAAAGGGCTTCGGCCGACAGAAAGGCCATACGGAAATCTATCGCGGCGCCGAATACGCCATCGATTTCCTGCCCAAGGTGAAAATCGAACTCGCCGTATCCGACGATGTCGCCGAGCGCGTGATCGAGGCAATCCAGAAATCCGCCGCCACCGGGAAAATCGGCGACGGGAAAATTTTCGTCACCGAAGTTCTCAAGGCCGTTCGAATCCGGACCGGCGAAACCGACGCCGACGCTCTCTAGAAGCGGCGGGGAAAGAAGGAGATGACAATGTCTATTCTCAATAAAATCGCGGGCTGTATTGCCGGCGGCCTGTTCGCCGCGGCGGTCGGGGCGGTTCTGTTTGCTACCGATGCTTTCGCGCAGACGCCGCCACCGAAACTCGATTCGGGCGACACCGCCTGGATGCTGACCTCCACCGCGCTCGTCCTCTTGATGACGATCCCGGGCGTTGCCCTGTTTTACGGCGGCATGGTTCGCAAGAAGAACATCCTTGCCACGGTGATGCAGAGTTTTGCCATCACATCGCTGATCACCGTGATCTGGATGGTGGTCGGCTACAGCCTTGCCTTCGCGGAAGGCAACGCCTACGTCGGCGGGCTGTCGAAGATGTTTCTTGCCGGCATGACGCCCGCAAGCCTGCAGGGCACCATCCCTGAAAGTGTGTTCATGGTGTTCCAGATGACCTTTGCGATCATCACGCCCGCGCTCATAGTGGGATCGCTGGTCGACCGTATCAAGTTCTCGGCCCTTCTGTGGTTCGTCGGCCTGTGGTCGATCCTGGTCTATGCGCCGATCTGCCACTGGGTATGGGGCGGCGGCTTCCTCGGCAAGGACGGCGTCCTTGATTTCGCGGGTGGCACGGTCGTGCACATCAACGCAGGCGTTGCCGGTCTTGTCGGCGCGCTCGTGCTCGGCAAGCGCACGGGCTACGGCACCGAGAACATGGCGCCGCACAACCTGACGCTTTCGGTGATCGGCGCATCGCTCCTGTGGGTCGGCTGGTTCGGCTTCAACGCGGGTTCCGCGGTTGCGGCCAACGGGGCTGCCGGCATGGCGATGGCGGTGACGCAGATCGCGGCGGCGGCGGCGGCGCTCGGCTGGATGTTCATCGAGTGGATGCTGCGCGGCAAGCCTTCCGTCCTTGGCATCGTGTCGGGTGCGGTAGCGGGCCTCGTCGCCATTACCCCTGCGGCCGGTTTTGTCGATCCGAAGGGTGCGCTGATCATCGGCATCGTCGCCGGCATCGTGTGCTTCTTCGCGGCAACCACGGTCAAGCGGATGCTGGGATACGACGACTCGCTCGACGCCTTCGGCGTTCACTCAGTCGGCGGCATCGTCGGCGTCCTGCTGACCGGCGACTTCGCGGTGAAGGCGGTAGGCGGCACGGGAGGGAT
>JAURLI010000055.1 GCA_030831315.1 Alphaproteobacteria bacterium | reverse complement strand
TGGACCACACCAACAAGGCGGGCGAATCGAAGGTGCTCAGGCGCTGCACCCTGCCGCTCACGGGCAAGGCGGTGGTGAACCGCATCATCTCGAACCTCGGCGTCCTCGACGTCGTGCCGGGCGGGCTGAGGATCGTCGAAACCGCCGAGGGCGTCACCGAAGCCCAGCTGCGCGCCGCAACCGAGGCGACCATCGTCGGCTGAGGCGCCCGCTCCGGGGCGGGGCGGGGCGGCGCGTCAGCCCGGCGTGCCCATCCGCGTGACCGAGGCGATCAGCCGCGCGGTGTGGCGCAGCGTCGCGCCCGTCGCCTCGGCCATCGCCGGCAGGGTCAGCCATTCGAGCGGCCAGGCCGCGCCCGAGCGTTCCTGTTCGTGGATCATCGCCTGCGCGAGCGTCCCCTGAAGCCCCGCGACATGGCGGGCAAGCGCAACCATCGTCTCGGCGAGGATCGGGTTCTGCTTGTGCGCCATCGCCGAAGAGCCGCCGCCGCCTGCAAGGGTGATCTCGTCCACGCCCTGCTGCGCCATGAGCGCGACATCCTGCCCGATCTTGCCCATGGCCCCCGCCACCAGCGTGAACCAGTGGCCGAGCCCCACCATGGCCGAGCGGTCCGCATGCCAGACCGCCGTCACCCCGAGCCCGAGCGCCTGCGCCACCGCGGCGGCGACGGCCTCGCCCTTGCCGTCGGGCAGATCGCGCAGGCCGATCGCGCCGCCGACCTGCACACGCGCGAGATCGGCGCGCAGCGCCCGGGCGCGGTCGCGCTGCGCCTGCACCAGCCGTCGCCAGGCACCGAGGCGCAGCGCAGCGGTCGCGGGCAGGGCGGCCTGCATCCGCGTGCGCGCCATCAGGGGGGCTGCGCCGACGCGCCGCTCCAACCCTCCGAGCGCGAGGTCCAGCCCCCCGAGCCGGGCGTCGAAATCGTCGAGCACGGTCAGGCAGCACAACACCATCGCCGTGTCGATCACATCCTGACTCGTGGCGCCGGTATGGATCGCCCGCGCGGCACCCGGCGGCAGCCCCGCGCGCAGCGCCGCCACCAGCGAGGGGACGGGCACCCCGTCGACATCGCTCGCTGCGCCGCTGAAGGAGCCGGCATGGAAGGCCCCGATCGCGCCAAGCGCCAGCGCCCCGTCGGCCTCTTCGACGATGCCCGCCGCGATCAGGGCGCGGGTCCAGGCCGTCTCGAAGGCGATCATGCGGCCGAGGACCTGCGAAGCGCCGAAGGCGGACGCCGTCGCGGCATCGCCAAAGAGGGAACCGAACAGTCCGTTGCCGACGAATGCGTTGTTCATGGCCCCGGGCCCCTCCGCCCCTGCTTGTCAGACGAGCGTTCCGGGCGCCCCCGCGATCGAATGGTGGCCCTGGAACTGCGTCACGCCCTCATACCCGAAGTTGCGCCCAATGCCAGATTTCTTGAACCCGCCGAAAGGCCCGTTGCCTTGCTGCGCCGAGGGGCCATGCGCGTTGATGAAGGAATAGCCCGCCTCGATCCGCCGGGCGAGAGCCACCGCGCGGTCGCGGTCCGCCGCCCATCACACGCGTCTTGCCCAAATCCAAAGTGGCCCAGTTTTGCGCCGCCCCGTGGCCTGATTTTACTCCGCCGTTGACAAATCGACACCGTCGCGATCGAGGTTGCAAGGCCGGGTGTCATTCCGATTGACCCTTGATGGCGCCGGTTCGCCTGCCCAGTGCCTTCGACCGGGCCAGCATGCCGATGAACGCCGACATTCCCCGATGACCCGGCCCCTCGTCTAGGACCGTTTCGGTTTCCTCGAAATGAAGGATCTCCATCCCTGCGAAGGCTTGGCGCAGCAGTTCGGCGGTGTAGAGGCGTTTTGCATCCTTCGGCCCGCCGGTTCCGTTGGCGAGTTGCCGCGGCGTGTAGCCAACCAGGATCAAATGTCCGCCGATCTTCAGCGAATGCCGAAGCCCCTGCCATTTTCTTGCCCGTTCGGTTTCGTCGCTGAACTGGGTGAAGATGTCGACCACCAGATCGAACCGATGCCACGGGTAAACCCAGCCATGGACATCGCCATGTTCGAGCGACAGCGTGACGCCGCGCTGCGCCGCCAGCGCGGCCGCTTTGCGCTGCCCCATCTCGGAAAAGTCGAGCGACAGCACGTCCCACCCCTGTTCGGCCAGCCAGACCCCGTTGCGTCCCTCTCCATCGGCGATGCAAAGGGCCTTGCCCGGCGGCAAGCCGCCTGCCTTGCGTTGCAGGAATTCGTTCGGCGCTTGGCCGAAAATATAATGTTCGGCACTGAAGCGGTTGTTCCAACGCTCTTCGTCGCTTGTCGCCATGAAGGGGACCCGTGTTCTGGGGTTTCAGCCGGCCAACGCGTTGCGAATATCGCCTTCCAGGCGCCTGCGCAGGTCTTCGGACACCACGGGCGTCAGCCCAAACCAAAGCTGCCAGGCCGGAACACCCTGATGAAGAAGCATGCCAAGACCGTTCACGGTATCGTTGCCACGCGCGCGCGCTGCCTCGATCAGGGGTGTCGCCAACGGCGTGTAGACAATGTCGGCCACCAGTGCCGCACGCGACAAGGCTGCAAGCGGTAGATCAAGAGGCGGATTGCCGACCATGCCGAGGCTCGTGCAGTTCACCAGCAGCGCCGCCCCGTCGAGCAGCGATGCCCGATCCGCCCAGTCATGCACGCGGATCGGCCCGCCGAAGGCATCGGCCAGCGCCTCGGCCCGGGATCGGTTGCGGTTCACCAGCCTGAGTTCGGGAACGCCATCTTGCAACAAGGCGTGGCAGATCGCCCGCGCGCCGCCGCCTGCGCCCACCACCACGGCAGGGCCGGCGGCGGCCGTCCATCCGCGCCGCGCTTGCCTGAGGTTTTCCAGAAAACCGATCCAGTCGTTGTTCGTACCGAACAGGCTTCCGTCAGGGCGCACCGCGACGCAACTGATGGCCCCGATGCGGTGCGCCGTTGCATCGATCTCGTCCACGAAAGCCAGGGCTGCCTGTTTGTGGGGTATCGTCAGGTTGCAGCCGGCAAAACCAAGGGCAGGCAGCGCGCGTAACGCTGTCTCAAGCCCGTCGGGCGGAATCGCGAGCGGAACATAGGCCCCCTTGAGCCCCATCTCGGTCATCCAATGTTTGTGCATCAGCGGGGAGCGGGAATGAAGGACCGGCCATCCCATCACCCCGGCCAGCAACGGTCGCGGATGCCGGGTCACGCCGATGGCTCCGCCAGGTGGGGGAGCTTGGCCGAAAAATGATCCCACGTCCTGCGGAACAGCGCCTCGTTCCACAATTTCGTCCGCGCTTCCGCACAGTCCTGTTCGTCGAAGACATAGGGCGTGCCGATCTGCAGGGCGCGATACTGCCGCTCGGCATTTTCTTCCAGATAGGTCGCCAGGACAAAGGCTGTCACGATTGTGTCGCCAACCGCCACGGCCCCGTGAGACTTCATCAGGGCCGCCGGGCGGTCGCCGATCACGGCTGCGAGCCGGTCGGCCATTTCCAGGGTGTTGATCGATTTCGGTGACTCAAGCACCGGCATCGGGTGAACCAATGTTCCCTGCGCGAAGACCGGCCAATACCCATGTCCCGTCATGGAAAGATAGGTCGACCAGCGCGGGTGGGCATGAACGATCGCGCCGATGTCCCGACGTGCGCGGTAAAGACCGGCATGCAGGTGGAATTCAAGCGGCGGCTTGCCCGTCCCCTCGATGACGTTGCCTTGCATGTCTATCGTGAGGATATCCGACCTGCGTGCCGCGCTGCGACGGCAGTTGCCGGAATTGATCAGCATCCGGCCGTCGTCCAGCCGGATCGAACAATGGCCGTTGAAGTCCATGATCCCTTGCGCTTCCAGCATGCGGATGCAGGTCGCAAGGTCATGTCGCTGGTCGTCCGTTCCGGTCATGCCCTCCCCCGTCACCACCCGGTTTCCTGCCGCACGCGAAGGCGCCACAAATCCCAGGCCCGGGCGCTGGCGCCACTATTCGGCGCATCGGCAAGCACGCCCTCTTCCGCTGACAAGGCATCGATTTCGCCGCCATCGGCCAACGTCAGCGTCCAGTGCTGGATGCGTGCGTTCACTTCCGTCATCACGGCCCGGAACACAGCCAGTTGCAAGGTTGGCCCCGTGGCGACCATGCCATGTGCCCGCATCAGCACGACGTCGTCTTGGCCCAGTGCTTTGGCAAGGTCCTGCCCGCGGTGGCAATCGCAGATCAGCAGGTCGGTCGTGCCGAACCGTTGCCGAATGTCATGGACGGGCACCCCTCGGGCCAGGAAGGCCGCGTTGTGAAACATCGCCTGCATCGGTTTGCGCGCCAAGCCGAAGGGGATGACGGAGGTCGAATGGCTATGCACGATCGAAATGACGTCGGGCCGGGCCCGGTAGATTTCGCCGTGGATGAACCGTTCGAGAAATCCCTTGCGGCTGTCGTCCCCACATGTGGTGCAATCGAGGTCCATCTGCAGGATGTCGTCCGGCGTCGTCAGCCCAGGCGCCATCGCCCGCGGCATGAGAAACCGGTCAGGCGCGTCGGGGTGGCGCAACGACACGTGGCCCATCGCATCCACCACACCCTGATGGGCAAGGATCCTGCTGGCCGCCGCGATATCTGCCGCTAGGCCGTCGGGAACAGGACAGGGGGAAGGGGATTTCACCGTCATGGCCGCCCTCAGATGATGACCTTGGTCATGATGCCCTTCGGGAAGATTTCTTCCGGCGTGAACTGGCGATGCGCGATCCCCTGCTGGAAGGTGTAGAGCGCCATTTGTTCCCACGTCGCCCGGTTTTCCTCTATGCCGTAGGGGAAGGTATCGCCGCCAAATCGGTCGCGCATCCGGCGGGCATAGGTCGCCAGCCAGGGCAGCGGGTAGCGCGAGACCGCGGGGTCGAGCAGGCGCTCGACGCTGCGCCGCTTGCTCTCGACGAAGGCGTTGTAAAGATTGCGCGCTGCCCAGGGGTGCGCTTCGAACACCGACCGCTTGGCGGCGATGATGTGCATGATGGGCCAAACCTTCGTGCGGTCGTAATAGTCTTCTTCCATTTCAAGGAAATCCGGAAAAAGCCGCACCACGTCCGGATGACCATCCAGGAAACAGGTCGGCGGCCGGGCGATGATCGCGCAGTCAAGTTCGCCCGAGGCAAGCATCTCGGACAGCGACTTGTCGGGCACGCGGGTCAGCGTGACGCCTTCGGGCAGATTCAACTCAACCTTTTCCTCGCGGCCGGGGGCATTGGCGCCGGCCTGCACCCAGTGAACGTCGATCAGCTTGACGCCCATGTCGTTGTGCATCCAGCCGCGCATGTAGACTGCGGCGGAATGGGCCCATTCGGGCGACCCCACGCGCTTGCCCTTCAGGTCGCTCACGCTGCAGATGCCGCTTTTCCGGTTCACGTAGAAGGACGAGAACCGAAACAGCCGCGAACAGATCACCGGCAGGCCGATCACGTCGCTGCCTTCACGCGTAACCTGCGTGGAAAACTTGGCGAAAGACAGTTCCGACAGGTCGAATTCGCGGTTGGCGGTGAAGCGGGCGAAGCATTCGTGATGGCCAAGCGTCAGCCAGTTCACGTCGATCCCCTCGGCGGTCACGGCGCCCGACCGGAAGTCGCGGAAGTGATCGTAATCGGTCGTTGCGATGGTGAGGGGAAGTTTCGTCATGTCCTGGATCTTTCCTGCCGACGGCCCACCGTTCCATGTGTGGGCCGTTTATGGCAACCGGTATGTTCCGGCATGCGGAACATCGTTCAATTTTTGACAAGCGTGGATTCACGCTACGCCAGTGGCGCCGTATAGAACGGGAAAGGCAGGTGGCACAGGGAATTCCATGGCGGCGCCAGGTATCGGCAGGGTCGAGGATGGGCGGCTTCTGACCGGACGCGGCCGGTTCGTTTCGGACGGCGTGCCGCGCGGCGCACTGTGGGCCGTGGTTGTGCGCGCCGACATTGCTTCGGGTCGGGGGCTGAGGATTGACGCTGCGGCGGCGCGGGAGATGCCCGGTGCGGTGGCCGTTTTCACGCACGATGACCTTGCCGGCGACGACGGGCCGCTCGTCCTGCCTGATACGGCCCTGCCGCGTGACGATGGCGCGGCCACCCTGCGCGTGCCGATCCCGATCCTGGCTTGGGACGCGGTGCGGCATGTTGGCGAACCCTTTGCGCTGGTCGTGGCGACGGATCGGCATGCCGCCGCCGACGCGGCGGAAGCGGTGCTGGTTGACCTGTCGCCGGCCCCGCCGGCCGAAGGGCTGGCCGGGGTGCGCCGGATCGCTCTGGAAGGTGCAACGCGGGACGCGCTTGCCCGGGCAGCGCATGTGGTCCGCGAACGCCTTTTCTTTCCGCGCGTCACCGCCGCCCCGTTGGAGCCGCGCGGGGCGGTCGCGATCTCCGAAGCCGGGGGAGTTCTGCTTCAAGTGCCCACCCAGAACCCCTTTGCCAAGCGGGCCACCCTGTCGCGGCTTCTGGGGTTGCCGCCCGACCGGGTGCGTGTCGTTGCGCCCGATGTCGGCGCGTCCTTTGGGCTTAAGGGATTTCTTGGGCGCGAAGAGGCACTGGTTGCCCTTGCCGCGATGCGGATCGAGCGCCCCGTGGCCTGGGTCGCCGGGCGCACGAAAAGCTTCGTCGCGGATCCTATGGGCCGGGGCGTGCTGGCACAGCTTGATGTCGGGTTCGATGGGAAACAGCGGATCGTCGGGCTGCGGGCAGAATTCGATGTCGATCTGGGCGCATATCCGGACCAGCGCGGTTTTGGCATGTCGGGGAATGCGCCGGGGGTAACGGGCGGATACCGCGTGCCCGTAGCCTATGCCGAAATTCGCGGACATTTGTCGCCCAGGCAACCCCTTGCTCCCCATCGCGGCAATGGCCGGCCCGAGGCAACGACGGTGATCGAACCTGCGATGGATGCGGCCGCGCGCCACTTCGGCTGCGACCCGCTGGACCTGCGGCGCAGGAACCTGCTGCGCCCCGAAGATCTGCCCGGCGAAACGCCGCTTGGCTTCCCGTTGGAGGTTGGCGGGCTTGCGCCGCTACTGGACCGGGCGGAAACGCTTGCCGATCGCGCCGGTCTGGGGCGCCGTCGGGCGGCGGCGGCGGCGGCGGCGCTGGGCCGCATCCTTGGTGCGGCAGTGACCTGCGGCCTTGAATCTTCTGGCGGGCCTGTCGGGCGGCCGCGCCCCGACCATGCCCGGATAGAGGTCGCGGCAGATGGCACGATCCGGCTGGCGACGGGTGCGATGTCGACGCGGCAGGGGCACGAAACGGCGATGGTGCGAATGGCCGCAAGGATCCTGGGCGTTGATCCGTCAGCGGTGCGCTATGTCAATGGCGATACTGCAGCGGTCAAAGACGGGCGCGGCAACTGCGGGTCTTCGGCCACGGTGGTTGCCGCATCCGCGCTGCTTTGCGCGGCCGAGGCCCTGCTGGCCGAAGGGCGCGCCCGGGCTGCCGATCTGCTGGGCGTGCCGGGGGATGATGTGGGTCATGCCGACGGCCTCTTCCGGTCGGGGGCGGACAATCGGTCCCTGTCTCTTTTCGAAATCGCGGCGACGATGCCGGGGGGTGCTTGGCAGCTCGATGCCAGCTTTGCCCCGACGGAGGCGGTGTTTCCGTTGGGGGCTCAGGTTGCAGAGGTCGAACTCGATCCGCAGACCGGCGAGGTCAAGGTGACCCGGCTTGCGATCGTCGAGGATGCGGGCAGGGTGCTGAACCCCGACCTGCTGGCCGGCCAGGTGCAGGGTGGCGCGGCTACGGGCCTTGCCACCGCTCTGGCCGAGGCGATTGTCCACGATGCGGAGGGGCAGGTTCTGACCGGCTCGCCGACGGACTACGCGCTGCTGCGTGCGCCAGACCTGCCGCCTGTCACCTGCGCGACCGTGGAGCGGCCCTCGGCGCGCAACCCGTTGCGTGTGCGCGGGGTGGGCGAGGCCGCAACGGTTGGTGCAACGGCCGCTGTCGCGGCCGCGCTGCGCGATGCGTTGGCACAGGTCGGGGTCGACCGGCTTGACCTGCCGGCAACTCCCGGCCGCGTCTGGCAGGCGATGCAGGCTTCGGCGAAGCGCGGCGGCGAGGCCTGGGAATGAGCGCGCACTGGTTCGGCCTGTTGCTCGCCTTCGGCTCGGCGGCATCCTTTGCGCTGTCGAACATCTGCATTTCGCGCACCTCCGGGTCGGGCGGGGACAAGGGCGTTCTGTTCTCTGTCGTGGTGACGATGGGTCTGGCGGCCGCGCTCTGGGTGGTTCTGGACGGTGCGTGCATCCCTGCCAACGCCTCGCCCGCGGGTCTTGTCTGGTTCGGGCTGGCCGGGCTGGCGGCGATGGTGTTCGGTCGCAGCCTTCTCTATGCATCGGTGCGGGCCTTGGGCGTGGCCCGGTCTTCTGCGGTCATGCGTCTGAACCCGTTCTTTTCCGTACTTCTCGCGGCGCTGATCCTCGGGGAGGCCTTGCGTTGGCCCGTTG
>JAURLI010000054.1 GCA_030831315.1 Alphaproteobacteria bacterium | reverse complement strand
GCTTTCCAGCAGCGAGGACTGGAACCAGCCGCGATGCTGGTCGGAGCCTTCGAGGTAGAGATCGGCGGGGGAACCGAGCTCGGGCCGCGCCTCCAGCACGAAGGCATGGGTCGATCCCGAATCGAACCACACGTCGAGAATGTCCGTGACCTTCTCGAAATCGGCCGGGTCATATTCGGGGGTGAGGAAACGCGACGGATCGGCGGTAAACCAGACGTCGGAACCGCCCGCGCGGGCGGCCTCGACGATGCGCGCCATGACCTTGGCATCGCGCAGCACTTCGCCGGTCTCGCGGTTAACGAAGACTGTGATCGGCACGCCCCAGGCGCGCTGGCGCGACACGCACCAGTCGGGGCGGTCTTCCACCATCGAGCGGATGCGGTTGCGCCCCTGGGTCGGCACGAAACGGGTGGCATCGATGGCGGCGAGCGCCTTGCGGCGGAGGTCGTTCGTCTCCATCGAGATGAACCACTGCGGCGTCGCGCGGAAAATCAGCGGCGCCTTCGAGCGCCACGAATGCGGATAGGAATGCTTGAGTTTGCCGCGGGCAAGCAGATTGCCCTGCGCGGTAATCGCTTCCCACACCGGCTGGTCGGCCTTGAACACGTGCAGGCCCTTGAAGCCCGGCACGCGGTCCGTATAGAGCCCGTCGGGCCCCACGGTTTCGGGCGTGTCGATGCCGAAACGCTGGCCGATCTCGAAGTCGTCGGCACCGTGGCTGGGCGCGATATGGACGAAGCCCGTGCCGGTATCGGTGGTGACATGGTGGCCTTCGACCAGCGGCACGTCGAAGTCGTAGCCGCCGGCACCTTCCGCCCAGCCGCGCAGCGGATGGGCAAGAACGGCGCCCTGCATGTCGCGGCCCTTGAGGCGGGCAACGACGTCATGGGCAACGATGCCCGCCTTTTCGGTCATATCGGCGAGCAGAGCTTCGGCGCAGATCAGCTTTTCGCCCGCGCGCGCGAGCGACTTCTCGCCCGCTTCCTTGACTGAAAGGACGACGTAATCAATGTCGACCCCAAACGCGACGGCGCGGTTGGCGGGCAGCGTCCAGGGCGTCGTCGTCCAGATGACGACCGAGGCCTGACTCATGGCTTCCGCAATTTCACCAACACGCTTTTCTAAAGGTCGCGTATCAGCATTAAACGGCATGCGAAGATATGGAGTAGGCGTACCTGTAACGGGGAAGCGCACCCAGACGGTGTTCGACGTGTGGTCTTCGTATTCGACTTCGGCCTCGGCCAGCGAGGTCTTTTCCACCACCGACCACATCACCGGCTTGAAGCCGCGGAACAGCCCGCCGTTGAGAACGAACTTGCCCAGTTCCTCGATGATCGCGGCCTCGGCATCAAAGGTCATCGTGGTGTAGGGATTGTTCCAGTCACCGAGGATGCCGAGGCGCTTGAACTCCTCGCGCTGCACGTCGATCCACCTGGCGGCGAAGGCGCGGCATTCGGCGCGGAAGTCGATGACCGGCACCTGGTCCTTGTCCTTGCCCGCGTCGCGGTACTGTTCCTCGATCTTCCATTCGATGGGCAGGCCGTGGCAGTCCCAGCCCGGAACGTAATTGGCGTCATAACCCTGCATCTGGCGGGTGCGGTTGATGACGTCCTTGAGGATCTTGTTCAGCGCATGGCCGATATGGATGTTGCCGTTGGCGTACGGCGGGCCGTCGTGAAGGACGAACTTCTCGCGCCCCTGCGACTGTTCGCGCAGGCGCTTCCACAGGCCGATCTTTTCCCAGCGGGCCAGCCATTCGGGCTCGCGCTCGGGCAGACCGGCCTTCATCGGGAAATCGGCCTTGGGCAGGAAGACGGTGGACTTGTAATCGGTGCTCATCTGGGCCCGGACGGATGGATTGGCTGGGCGGCATGGAAAGCCCAATGGGGCCCCCAAGTCAACCTCTGGAAGTCAGGCATGGCCCCCCGGAGCCGGCAGACCGGCAAGGAGGCTGCGCGTCTCGGCGACGTCTTCGCGCATGCGGACGATCAGGGCATCGACACTGTCAAAGCGCTGCTCGCCGCGAAGGTAGGCGTGGAAAGCGACCCTGAGGGTGCGGCCGTAGAGATCGCCCGAGAAATCGAGCAGGAAAACCTCGAGCCGGGCGTCCTTGCCGTCGAACTGGGGACGCAGGCCGAAGGAGGCCGCGCCGTCATGCCATTCGGTACCGTCCGGGCCGACAATGCCGGCACGCACCGCATAAACACCCTTCGCCGGATGCAGGTAATCGCCCATGGCAATATTGGCGGTGGGAAAGCCCAACTCGCGCCCGCGGGCATCGCCGTGCACCACCTCGCCTTCTATCTCCCAGTGATAGCCGAGCAACGCCTGGGCCGCGACCGGATCGGCCGCGGCGATGGCTTCGCGAATGGCGCGCGAGGCAATCACCCGGCCCGCGGCGTCGACGACCTTGGGCGCGGCAGTGACGCCGAAACCGGCATCCCGGCCGCGGGCCGCCAGCAGGGCCTGATCGCCTGTCCGGCCGCGCCCGAAACGGAAATCATCACCGACCACGACATGGCGCACGCCGAAGCGCCCAACGAGAATATCGGCGATGAAGTCGTCGGCGGTGACGGCGGCAAGTGCTCGGTCGAAATCAAGGACGAACAAGCCGTCGAGGCCGAGCGCCGCAAGGCGCCGCGCACGCGCGCCATTACTGGTCAAAGCGAAGGGCGGTGCATCGGGCGTGAACAGGCGGCGCGGATGGGGATCGAAGGTCAGTGCGGCGGCGGGCGCGCCCAGCTGCCGCGCAATGGCGACGGTTTCCTCGATCACACGCCGGTGGCCGCGATGCACGCCGTCGAAGTTGCCTATGGCAACGACGGCGCCGCGCAAATCGGCGGGCAAGGCATCGGGGGAACGGATCAGACGCATGGCGCGGGCGGGGTCCTTTCAGGCACTGGAATAGGTGCGCCGGGCGCAAAGGGCAAGCAAAAGGAAAGGGCCCCGGCGGCTGTCCGCCGGGGCCCCCGAAACGGGCGGCGGCCCCGGATCAGGTAATTTCCATCGCCATGCAGCCGCCGTCGAGGAACAGGTTTTCGCCCCAGACGAAGTCCGAATCGTCGGAAACGAGGAACAGCACGGCCTTGGCCATGTCCTCGGGCACGCCGCTGCGGCCGGCGAGATTGACCACCGGACGCGTCGGGTCAAAATCCGCCTTGCCGACGGGCGAGCCGATCTTGTTGGGCGAAATCGAATTGACGCGGATCTTGTGGGGCGCCAGCTGCACCGCCATCGAGCGCGTCAGGTTGATCACGCCACCCTTGGCCGAGGTATAGGCAATGGCGCGGTGACGCCCACGCCAGCCCGAGGTCGAGGCGACATTGAGGATGTTGCCGCCGCCGCCCTGGGCGACCATCTGCTGGGCAGCATATTTACCCATGAGGAAGGGCGAACTCAGCGTCACGCTCATGACGCGGTCCCATTCCTCCTTGGTGATTTCGAAGATCGTCTTGTTGTCGGAAATGGCGACGTTGTTGACGACGATATCGAGCCGTCCGAAGGCATCGACGGTGCCCTTGATCAGCGCCTGCACCTGCGCTTCGTCGGCGACGTTGGTGACGAAGGCCTTGGCCTTGCCGCCTGCCTTGTTGATGGCGGCAGCCACCGATTCGGCACGATCCTTCTCCAGATCGACGACCGCGATCGCGGCTCCTTCGCGAGCCAGCGTGTGCGAGACGGCTTCGCCGATGTTGCGGCCGGCGCCAGTGACGATGGCAACCTTTCCCTTGAGTTTCATGTATCTGTTCTCCCCGGGGTGGGGCCCGCGCCGGAGCGGCGCAAACCCGAGATTTTTAAGCGCGCCATTCAACCGCAGAGCCGCCCTGCGGTCAATGATGGCGGCCCCGCGCAGCGCGGCCGCAACAATTCAATGCATCCAGCCTGTTCGCGCCGCCGATCAGGCGCTATTGTTGCGCCACCAACCACATGGGAGACCGCCCGCCATGGCCCGCATGCCGAAGATTCCCAAGGTCCGCGAATACGTGGAACTGACGCTCGGCGACGGCAGGATCATGAAGGGCTACGTCTTCATCGATGCGACCTCGCGCATTCAGGACCTGCTCAACTCCGAGACGCGGTATTTCGCCTTCGTCGACGATCAGGAGCAGATCCACCTTCTCAACAAGGAATGGGTGAAGCTCGCCCGTCCCTTCGACGGCTGAGAGCAATCAGCCGCGCACCGAACCGCCTACAGGGAGACAGTTCATGGCCAGCAAGCCCGCCAGGAAAACCGCCAAGAAATCCGCCGCGAAGAAAGCCCGCAAAAAGGCCCCCGCCCGGAAAACAGTGAAGAAGAAAGCCCCCGCCCGCAAGGCGGCCAGGAAGAAGGCCGCCGCCAAGAAGGCGCCCGCCCGGCGCGCGCCCGCGAAGAAGGCGACCGGCCGCGGCAAGCTCAAGCTGACCATCGGCATCGAACGCTATGACCGCCATTTCCCGTTTTTCGACAGCACGGTGAAAGTTCCGAACACCATCGACCTGAAGGTTCTGCAGGTCGGCCAGAGCGTCACCCTGCGCGACGGCACCGACCGCCACGGACGGATGCTGAAGGGCGACTTCGACGTCGCCGAGTTTTCGATGTCCACCTTCCTGATGGCCAAGGGCCGCGGCATGCCGATCGCCGGCATTCCCATCTTTCCGCGCCGCCTGTTCAGCCAGAGCCAGATGTGGGTGCACCCCGAATCCAACCTCTGGCACCCGAAGGACCTCGTCGGCAAGAAGGTGGCGCTCAGCTCCTTCCAGACCACCCTGTCGCTGCTCGCCAAGGGCGACATGAAGTTCTATTACGACGTGCCCTGGGAATCGATCCACTGGGTGCTGACCACCGAGGAAAAGGTCAAGTTCAAGACCAAGCCCGGCGTGAAGCTAGAATTCATCGGCGACCGCGCCGATCTCGGCCGCGCATTGGAAGCCCGCGAAATCGACGCCTTTTTCCTGCCCCACCCGCCGCATTCGGTGGTGTCGGGCAAGACCGCGGCGCGCCGCCTCTTCGCCGACTGCAAGGCGGAAGAACTCGATTACTACGAAAGCGTCGGCGACTACCCGATCATGCATGTCGTCGCCATCCGCCAGGAAGTGGTGGACAGGAACCCGTGGGTGGCGCGCGCCGTCTACGACATGTTCAACGATGCCAAGCGGCTGGCCGAGGAATATTACGAAGACCCCAACTGGTCGCGGCTCGCCTGGGGCCGGCACGACTACGAGGACGAACGCCGCCTGTTCGTCCGCGATCCGTGGGAAAACGGCTTCAAACGCAACCGCAAGAACATCGAGCGGTTCATCAAGTATTCCCACGACCAGGGCCTGATCGACGCCCCTTACGAGCCGGAAACCCTGTTCGCCAAGCAAACCCTCGACACCTAGAGCGGGATCGCTGCCGATTGACCCGGTGACTTCGGCCCTGAATTCAAGGTGTAGCGCCTGATTCACGGCCCCCAACCCGCCCCGATCCGAGCCGATCGGGCGCGAGGCATCGCGCACGCGCCCGTCAGGCTTCCCCCGCCGCCTCGAACGGGCTAGAATTTTCCATAATACGCCGGCCCGAGCCCGGAACCTCCCGCACGCGGACGACGCCCCCGCGCGCCAATGACGGGGGGCCGGACCGCGGCCATTACGCAACGGGCGCAGCCGGAACAGGCGGGTGCGCCCTACCATCTGGGAGATAACTCATGAAAAAAGCAGTCCTGACCCTGCCCGCTCTCGGGCTAGCGATTTTTGCCGGCCTGCCGGCAAGCCCCGCCGTGGCCGACCCGGTCGCGGATTTCTACAAGGGCAAGCAGATCAAGATGTACATCCGCACCGCGGCGGGCGGCGGTTACGACCTTGATGCTCGCCTCCTGATGCGTCACATGCCGCGCCACATTCCCGGCAACCCGTCGGCGCTCAACATCAACATGCCGGGCGGCGGCGGGCTCAAGGCCGCCAACTTCGTCGCCAAGGTGGCGCCGCGCGACGGCACGG